>NZ_JBEYTS010000081.1:0-29644 GCF_040643155.1 Streptomyces sp. NPDC047453
ACAAGCTGCCCGTCCACAAGCACCGCCGGCCGGAAGGAACCCCCGGCACCCCGGAACCCCACTCCCCGCCCCCCGCGGGGGCCCCCCGCGAGCCCCGCCCCCCCGGGGCCCGCGCCCCCCCCGCCGCCCCCCGCGCCCGCCGGGCCCCCGGCGGTCGGCGTGGCCCGCTCACTCGTCGTCGGACAGCGTGATGGCGCCCACGGGGCAGGCCCGGGCAGCCTCCCGGACCATCGGGTCGCCGGCGCCGTCCTCCTTGCCGGGCAGCAGGGCACTGAAGCCGTCGTCGTCCTGGGTGAACACACCCGGCGCGGTCAGGGCGCACTGTCCGGCGCCGATGCAGCGGTCCTTGTCGATCTCGATGTGCATGACGGCAGCCTCTTACCAGCTGACGGGGAGTTCCAGCATCCCCTGGATGGTGTCGCCGGGTTTGAAGGGGATCTCCTGCGCCGGGGCGGCGAGCCGGAGCCCCGGCAGCCGTTCGAGGAGCGAGCGCAGGGCGATCTCCAGCTCGGTACGGGCGAGGTTCTGGCCGAGGCACTGGTGGATGCCGAAGCCGAAGGCGACGTGGTGGCGGGCCGAACGGTGGAAGTCGAGGGTGTCGGGCGCCGGGTAGACCTCCTCGTCGCGGTTGATGACGGAGGTGGAGAAGACCACGCCGTCCCCGGCCCTGATCGTGGTCCCGGCGATCTCGATGTCCTCGGTGGCCTGCCGCAGCAGCCCGTCCGCGATGGACAGCATCCGCATGAGTTCCTCGATCGCGTCCGGCAGCAGCGAGGGGTCGGCGCGCAGCTCGGTCAGCCGGTCGGGGTGCAGCAGGAGCGTGTAGGTGCCCAGGGAGATCATGTTGGCGGTGGTCTCGTGGCCCGCGACCAGGAGGATCATCGCCAGCGCGGTCAGCTCCTCGCGCTCCAGCTCGCCCTCGCTCAGCCGCTGCTGGACGAGTTCGTCCAGCAGGCCCTCGCCGGGCTGCCGCCGCTTCTGGTCGATCAGCTCCTCCAGGTACGTCGCCAGCCGGTCCCGGGCGTCCTGCGTGTCCTCGGCCGTCGGTCCGCGCAGCAGCAGCCTCGACTGCTCCTCGAAGAACTCGTGGTCGGCGTAGGGCACGCCGAGCAGGGCGCAGATCACCATGGACGGCACCGGCAGCGCGAAGGCGCGCACCAGGTCGACGGGCGGTCCCTGCGCGATCATCGCGTCCAGCAGTTCGTCGACGATCTTCTGGATGCGCGGCCTCAGCTCGGTGGCGCGCTTGAGGGTGAAGCTCGGGATCATCATCCGCCGCTGGGTGCGGTGCTTGGGGTCGTCGACGCCCAGGAGCGCCGGCTTGCGGTCGCGGACCGCGGCGAAGCGGGGCGTGGTGGCCGGGAAGCCCGAGCGGGTGCGGTCGGTGGACAGCCGGGGGTCCACCAGCAGGTCACGGGCGACGGCGTGGCCGGTCACGAGCCAGGCCGGGCGGCCGTCGTAGAGCCGGATGCGGGCCAGCGGCCGGGCGGTGCGCAGCGGGTCGTACCCGGTGGGCGGGTGGTAGGGGCAGGCCCGGTCCTGAGGGAAGGAGACGGGCTCGGACAGTTCGGTCAGGTCTGTCATGGAAGACCTCGCAGACGAAGGATGCGTCGTGCCGATCTTCATTAGATGCCCGGGGCACCTAGGACACGACATCAAGTTCGGCCAGATCGGGGACCTGCGGGATCTGGCTGGGAACCACCCATTCCGCATCGTAATTCGGTTGCCGCCGATACCGCGCGGGCTGCAGGATCCGGCCATGTCCACGACCGATGTGTTCCCGCCGCTGCCGTCCGCCGCCGATCTCTCCGCGCGGTCCCAGCAGCAGCCCGGCCGTCTCCGGAGGCCCGGTCCGCCGCGGTCGTGAGCACCACGCTCATCGCGGGCCTGCTCGCGGGCTACGGCATCGCCGTGCCCGTCGGCGCCGTCGCGACCTATCTCGTCACCCTGACCGCCCGTACGTCCCTGCGGACCGGCGTGTGCGCCGCGCTCGGCGTGGCGACGGCCGACGGCCTCTACGCCCTGCTCGCCGCCCTCGGCGGCTCGGCCCTGGCCGCCGCGCTGCGGCCGGTCCTCGTGCCGCTGCGCTGGGCGTCGGCCCTGCTGCTCGCCGCGCTGGCCGTCCGGGGCGCGGTCGGCGCGGTGCGGCGGTACCGCGGGCACCGGCTCGCCGCCCGCACCGCCCCACCGCCGCCGCCGAGCACGGCCCGTGCCTACCTGGCGCTGCTCGGGATCACCCTGCTCAACCCCACCACGCTGGTCTACTTCGCGGCGCTGGTGCTCGGCACCCGTGGCACACAGGCCGCGCCACCGTCCCAGCAGGCGGTGTTCGTACTGGCGGCCCTCGCCGCCTCCGCGAGCTGGCAACTCCTGCTCGCCAGCGGCGGCGCCCTGCTCGGCCGCACCCTGACGAGCCACCGGGGACGCCTGGTGACAACCCTGGCGTCCAGCACCGTAATCACGGCCTTGGCAGTACGAATGCTCCTGCCGCCGACGTAAGCGGCCCGCCCCCGGTACGCCCACGGGGACGCGCCCCGCCCGCGAGGGACGCGCCCCGCCCACAGGGCGGCGCGGTGGGGATGAATCGTGGGGGTGCGGATGTTGAATGGCGTTGCACCATCGGTCACGGGATGCGACGAGAGGACGGCCGGCATGGCTCTTGAGGGCGAGTACGAGCCCAGCCCGACGCAGTGGGTGCGGGAGCAGGTGGAGCTGTACGAGGGCTCCGGCGGCACCAAGGGGACCACGCTGCGGGAGACGGGACTGCCCGTGATCCTGCTGACCACCGTGGGCGCTCGGAGCGGCAGGATCCGCAAGACTCCGCTGATGCGCGTGGAGCACGAGGGGCAGTACGCCGTGGTGGCCTCCCAGGGCGGTGCGCCCAAGCACCCGTTCTGGTACTTCAACCTCAGGGCCGACCCCCGCGTCGAGCTCCAGGACGGTCCGGTCAAGCAGGACATGACGGCCCGTGAGGTCACCGGCGCGGAGAAGGCGCGGTGGTGGGAGCGGGCCGTGGCCGCGTTCCCCCCGTACGCCGAGTACCAGGAGAAGACCTCGCGGGAGATCCCGGTCTTCGTGCTGGAACCGGCCGCCGGGAAGTGAGTCGCGCGAGAAAATCCGGCCGGGAGGCATGAGCCCGTCCCGTCCGGGCATGCGTCTGTCAGGCCCCGCCGCGCTCCCCCGTCGCGGCGGGGCCCTTTCGTGCCCGCTCCCCCCCCCGCCGCCGCGCCCCACGCCGTGCCGCCGGCGGATTTCGGGGAACGTGTTCACCAGGACATCCGTCGAGCAGGGAGGACACATGAACGGCGGGGGCGAGGGCAACAGCGCCTACGGCCACAAGGCCTTCAAGCGATCCAGGAGCCACTTCGCGGACCGGATCACCGCCGACGGGCGGGACGGCTGGCCGGTGGAGGCCGGACGCTACCGGCTGGTGGTCAGCCGTGCCTGCCCGTGGGCGAGCAGGTCACTGGTCTCACGGCGGCTGCTGGGGCTGGAGGACGCCCTGTCGCTGGCCGTCGTGGATCCGATCCAGGACGACCGGAGCTGGCGTTTCACCCTCGACGCCGACGGCCGGGATCCCGCGCTCGGGATCCGTTTCCTCAGCGAGGCCTACGACCGGCGGGAAACCGGCTACCCCGGCGGGGTGAGCGTCCCCGCGGTCGTCGACGTGCCGAGCGGCGAGCTGGTCACCAACGACTTCCAGCAGATCACGCTCGACCTCGCCACCGAGTGGAGCGCGCTGCACCGGCCGGGCGCGCCGGATCTGTACCCGCGGGCGCGGCGCGACGAGATCGACACGGTGATGGCGGAGGTCTACGAGGACGTCAACAACGGCGTGTACCGGGCGGGGTTCGCCACGAACCAGGAGGAGTACGAGGCCGCCTGCGCGGGCGTGTTCCGGCGGCTGGAGCTGCTGGCGTCCCGCCTGGCCGGGCAGCGCTACCTCGTGGGCGACACGATCACCGAGGCGGACATCCGGCTGTTCACCACGCTGGTCCGGTTCGACGCCGTCTACCACGGCCACTTCAAGTGCAACCTGTGGAAGCTCGCCGAGAACCCCGTGCTGTGGGCGTACAGCCGGGACCTGTACCAGACTCCCGGTTTCGGGGACACGGTCGACTTCGACCACATCAAGCGGCACTACTACCAGGTGCACACGGGGCTCAACCCGACCCGGATCGTGCCGCTCGGACCGGACCTGTCGGGCTGGCTGAGCCCGCACCACCGTGAGGAACTCGGCGGGCGCCCCTTCGGCGACGGGACCCCTCCGGGTCCCGTACGGCCCGGCGAAGAGGTTCCGCCGCGAGGCCGGCCCTGACAGCCCCGGCCCCGTACCGGCAACCCCCGTACCGGCAACCCCCGTACCGGCAGAGGAGACACCGATGGCCAGGAAGAAGCACAAGATCCCGCTCGCCTACCAGCCCGTCGGCTTCGTGCTGGGCTGGGTCGGCGGCACGCTGGCGGGCTTGGCGTTCCGCGCGACGTGGAAGGCCATCCGCCACGAGGAGGAGGCTCCCGAGGCGCTCGACCATGACCGCCGCTGGGGCGAGATCCTGCTCGCCGCGGCCGTCCAGGGCGCCATCTTCGCCGTCGTGCGCAGCGCCGTCGACCGGGCGGGCGCCACCGCCGTCGAGCGCTCGCTCGGCGTCTGGCCCGCCAAGGTCAGGGACGACCACGACTGACCCTCGCCGCCGGGGAACCCCGGTGACCGCAGCCGCCGGGGCCATGACCGGCGCGGCGCCCGGCAGGGAGCCCGGCCACAGCCGCCCGCCCCGGTCAGCCCTGTTGGGGGCCGGCCTGGTGGACGCGGCGGAGGGTGAAGGTGTGGCCGGCCGGGTCGGAGCAGTTGCGTTCCTCGTACAACCCGCGGATTCAGGCACGCGCCGCGGGCGAACCCCGGCCGCACCGGCCACCCGTCAGGCGCCTGCCGCACCAGAGGAGTCCGGGCCCGGGGACGCGCCGCCGGATGAGCGGGCGGGCGCGGGCGGGCTCGTTCACCATGAACGGCATGGAGACGATGCGCGCGATCGGTCAGGACGTCCTCGGCGGTCCCGAGGTGCTGCGGGAAATCGAACTGGAGCGGCCCGTGCCCAGGCCCAACGAGGTGCTGGTGCGGGTGCGCGCCGCCGGGGTGAACCCCACGGACTGGAAACACCGGGCCAACGGCGGCTTCCTCGGTGAACCACCGTTCGTCCTGGGCTGGGACGTCTCCGGGGTGGTCGAGGCGACGGGCATCGGAGCCTCCCTGTTCCAACCCGGGGACGAGGTCTTCGGCATGCTGCCGTACCCGTTCGGCCACGGCTCGCACGCCGAGTACGTGACCGCTCCGGCCCGGGCCTTCGCGCCGAAGCCGGGCGGGATCGACCACACCGGGGCGGGCGCGCTGCCGCTGGTGTCGCTGACCGCGTGGCAGGCGCTGGTGGAGCGGGCGGATCTCCGGGCGGGGCAGCGCGTGCTGATCCACGCGGCGGCCGGCGGGGTCGGTCATGTGGCCGTGCAGATCGCCAAGGCGCGCGGCGCGTACGTCTTCGGCACCGCCGGCGCGGGCAAGCACGACTTCCTGCGCGGCATCGGCGTGGACGAGCCGGTCGACTACCGTTCCACCGACTTCACCGAGGCCGTACGGGACGTCGACGTCGTGCTGGACACCATCGGTGGCGACACCTCGCTCCGTTCGCTGCGGGTGCTGCGCCCTGGCGGGCTCCTGGTGTCGATCCTGCCGGTCGGCTCCGACGACCTCTACCAGGAGGCCGAGCGGCTCGGCGTACGGGCGGTCCGGATGCTCGTCGACGCCGACCACCACGGCATGAAGGCGGTCACGCAGCTCGTCGAACAGGGCAGGCTGCGCGCCACGATCGCCGGCACCTTTCCGCTGGCCGAGGCCGCCAGGGCGCACGAACTCGGCGAAACCGGCCGCACCACGGGCAAGCTGGTCCTGCTGATGGACTGACGCCCCGGGACCGGGCACACCGTACGCCGATGCGCCCGCTCACACGGAGCCGGACGCGGCCCCGTGCTGTTCCAGCGCCGCCTCCAGCGTCGGCTGCGGGGGCAGCAGCCGGGAGAGCCCGGTGACCTTCAGGATGCGCAGGGTCAGCGGGTGCGTGCACACCAGGTGCAGCTCTCCGCCGTGGTCGAGGGCCAGGCCGCGGGCCCGGTACAGCAGGCGCAGCCCCGAGCAGTCGAAGAAGTCCACCCGGCTCAGGTCGATCACGACCCGGGCCCCGGGCCGTGCGGTGGCCCGGTCGATGTGGGGGGCGATCTGTGCCTCCGCGGCGATGTCGATCTCGCCGCGGAACTCCAGCACGGTGTGCCCGCGGTCCCGATGGACGCGCAGATGCCGGGTGAACGGCGGCGCGGGATCCTGCTGCACGACGGCATTCCCCTCCAACCGGCTCCAAGTACGACGGGCTCGGAGATCACAGCATCCCCCGGCCTTCGGGGCCCAACACCCCTACATATTCTGCAAGTTACCCCCGTAGGAGTGAATTCCAGCATGTTCGGTTGACATATGTCTCCGAATTGCAGCCGACTACGGCTACTCGGTGGTCGGCGGGTCGAACAGAGCGCTGACCGACTCGCCGTTGTGGATGCGGCGTACGGCCTCCGCGAGGGCCGGGGCGATGGACAGGATCCGCAGCTTGTCCTTGTGGGCCCGGTACTCCTCGTCCCCCACCGGCACCGGCACGGTGTTGGTGCACACGATCTCCAGGACGTCGCTCTGCTCGGTCAGCCGTTTGAGGGCGCCCGCCGCGAACAGGCCGTGGGTGCAGGCGACACGGATGGATCGGGGCCCCAACTCGCGCAGCCGGTCGAGCAGTTCGAGCACCGTGCTGCCCTTGGCGATCTCGTCGTCCAGCACGATGACGTCCCGCCCGGCCACATCACCGATGACGGAGCTGATGGTCACCCGGTCGTCGGCGTAGCGCTGCTTGGCCCCGGCGGCCACCCGGGCTCCGATCATCCGGGCGAACGCGGCCGCCTCCTTGGCGTTGCCCAGGTCCGGGGAGACCACGGTGGTGCGGGACAGGTCGTACTGCCGGAAGTGCTCGGCGAGTTCGCGCAGCGCGTGCAGATGGTCGACGGGCACCGAGAAGAAACCGTGCACCTGCGGGGCGTGCAGCGTCATCGCCAGGACGCGGCTCGCGCCCGCCGCGACCAGCAGATCGGCCACCAGCCGGCCGCCCAGCGAGATACGCGGCGCGTCCTTCTTGTCGGAGCGGGCGTAGGAGTAGTGCGGCATCACGACGGTGATTCGCCCGGCGGAGGCGCCGCGGGCCGCGTCGCACATCAGCAGCAGCTCCACGAGATGCTCCTGCACCGGCTTGACCAGCGGCTGGATGAGGAAGACGTCCCGCTCCCGGCAGTTCGCCCGGAGCTGCACCTCCAGGCAGTCGTTGGCGAACCGGCTGACCCGCGCCGGACTGAGGGGCACACCCAGATGGGCGCAGACCTCCGCCGCCAGGTCGGGGTGGGCGCTACCGCTGAACACCGCGATGTCTCGCACGATCCGCTCCTCGCTGATCATTTTCCGACTCCCGGCTCATGCTACTGATCGCCCGGTGAAGGGCCGCGGTACGCCGCCGTCGGGGCAAGGCGGGCCCCCGGCGGGCCGCAACCGCCCTGGACCCGTCCAACTGTCCTGTCTGGCAGTGGATTTGGCGGGCATTCTCAGGAGGGAGGAAGGAGAACCGTGGGATGACGACTCCCCCCGAGCGAGCCACCCGGCGCATGCCCGGCTGGGCGAAGGCGGTGAGTGCCGTCGTGGTGGTGCTCGCGCTGCTGTTCGCCGGTGTCGCGCTGGCCGTGCTGCCCGGCATCAAGGACCTGTTCGGCACCGAGACGCACGACCGCTCGGGCCCCGCGCTCTTGAAGTCGATCCAGGACCTGAGCCGTTACGACGCCGCCTCCGGCAACTTCCAGGTCGTCGTGGACCTGGAGAAGGACAGCAAGTACCTGCCCGACGCGATCCGCGGCACTCGCACCCTGTACGTCGGGGCCGGCACCGTGGACGCCTACGTGGACCTCGGCCGGCTCGGCGACCAGGACGTGACGGTCGACGGTGACCGCACCTCGGCCACGCTGCGGCTGCCTCGCGCACGACTCGGCCGCCCGGCCCTGGACGCGGACCACTCCTACGCCGTCTCCAAGCAGCGCGGCCTGCTCGACCGCCTGGGCGACCTGTTCTCCGACAACCCCAACAGCGAGCAGGCCGTACAGCGACTCGCGGTCAAGCACATCGCCGACGCGGCGAAGGCCAGCGGCCTGACGGCCCGGGCCGAGACCAACACCACCCGCATGCTCGAAGGCCTGCTCAAGTCCCTCGGCTTCAAGGAGGTACACGTCACGTACGGGCCCTGAGCAGCCGGCTCCCTCCGGCGCGTGCGCAGGACGTTCCGTCACTCCCGCGGCGACTCCGGGAGACGTCTTCCGCACCAGGGACAGAAGTCGATGGCGATGCTCGATGTGCCGCCATCATGGATGATCAGCCCGTACTCCTGGGACTCGGCGCTGTAGCCGATCAGGACATCCGGACAGGCGAAGAGGCCGTCGTGCTGGTCGCAGCGCCTGTTCACGTGGCTGCTCATCGCATCACAGCAGTGATTGCTCATGACCTCGGCTTCTCGTCGTCATGTTCGTCTCGGGAGCCCCACTGTGGCACGTGAGCCGCCGCGGCTCAGCGCAGGGCGCGGACCATGCCGCGTGCGCGCGGGCTTGAGGTTGCGCGTAGTCCCTGGCGCGCCCGATCGTCCACTGTTGCGGCGGGCCGTGGGAAATCCGTGGGCTCCCGCCGGGGGCGGCTGGCAGGCTGGCGACCATGACCAAGTCCCTGAACGCGAGGCATCGACTCGCCACGCTCCCGCGCTACACGGCTCTGAACGGGGAGGACTTCACCGGCCAGACACTGGCCTCTGCTCGCCCCTCGGAGTTGCGCTTCACGCGATGCTCGTTCGCGGGAGCCGATCTGCGGCAGGCCACCCTGGACGGCTGCTCGTTCACGTTCTGCGATCTGAGCGGTGCGGATCTGCGCGGGGCGTCACTTCGCGGAGTGTCGCTGTCCGGCTGCGATCTCCGCGATGCCGACCTCCGCGACGCGGACCTCACCGACGCCACGTTCGGCTCGGTGAACAGCGGCAGACCACCGCACGGCCTCACCAATGTCACCGGGGTCCGCCTCGAGGGAGCGATCCTGCGCGACGTCCAACTGGACGACGTCATCGGATGGCCGGTCGAGGCCGACCCCATGGCGTAGCGGCGCGCCCAGGCCGGGCAGGGCAGGGCATCCTCGGCGGGTTCGCGGGTAACCGGCCTACGAGACAAGGGAGTTGACGACCGAGAGGACCGGCATGGCCCGTGTGGCGATCAGTCCGCGTACCGTTTTCCGCCGGCGCAAGGGCCGGTCCGGGACCGCCGAGCGGCGGGCCGGAGGTGCCCGCCGGCCGCTGGCCCGGCCGCTGCGGCTGCTGGCGATGCTGTGCGCCTTCGCCTTCATGGTGGCGTTCGCGGTCGTCCTGGCGCAGCTGACACTGGAGCCGTCACCCGCGTCGGCGTCCATCGCGCACAGCAATCTGCGTCCGGGAAGCTCGCTTCGGGCCTATCTGGAGGGAGCGGGGACGCAGGAGGCGGTCAAGCAGATCGGCGGAAACGTGCTGCTCGGTATGCCGTTCGGCGTGCTGGTGCCGATCGTGGCGCCGGGGGCCCGCGGAGCCCTGCGGGTGCTGCTGCTGACCGCGACGGTGATGCTGCTGGTGGAGTTCGCGCAGGGCGCCCTGATCACCGGGCGGGCCTTCGACATCGACGACGTCGTCCTCAACACCATCGGCGCGCTGCTGGGTTACCTGCTCCTGGGCCGGAGGATGGGCCGGGCCGTACACGCGCGCAAGACGCGTGAGTGATGGCCGGAATTGGTCCGTACCACATATTGACGGCCCCTTATCTCACTCCTTGAATCAAGGGCGACACATTCACCCCCCACAACGGTCGGCGGCCCGGGCCCGGACCGCCGCACGGAAAGGAGAGCCGTGGCCCGTCCACGCCTGCTCCGCAGATGCCTGTTCGCCGCCCTGTCCGCCGTCCTGGTCGGCTCCGCCGCCGTCGTCCCGGCACGGGCCGACTCGCCGAAGGCGGCCACCCCCACGGCGGTCACCCCGAAGGCGGCCGCCGCCGTCACGTTCTCCGACAACTTCGACGGCCCCGCCGGCGCGGCCGTCGACTCCTCCAAGTGGCAGATCGAGACCGGCGACAACGTCAACAACCACGAACGGCAGTACTACACGTCGGGCAACAAGAACGCGGCGCTCGACGGCCAGGGCCATCTGGTGATCACCGCCCGGCGCGAGAACCCCTCCAACTATCAGTGCTGGTACGGCACCTGTCAGTACACCTCGGCCCGCCTGAACACCTCCGGGAAGTTCACCGCGCAGTACGGGCACGTCGAGGCCCGGATGAAGGTCCCGCGGGGGCAGGGCATGTGGCCCGCGTTCTGGATGCTCGGGACGCCGGTCAACTGGCCCGACTCCGGCGAGATCGACATCATGGAGAACGTCGGTTTCGAGCCGTCCACCGTCCACGGCACCATCCACGGCCCCGGCTACTCCGGCTCGGGCGGCATCGGCGCGGGCTACACGCTGCCGAACGGACAGGCCTTCGCGGACGCCTTCCACACCTTCGCCGTCGACTGGGCGCCGGACTCGATCACCTGGTCCGTGGACGGCAACGTCTACCAGCGGCGCACGCCGGCCGACCTGGGCGGCAGGACGTGGGTGTTCAACAAGCCGTTCTTCCTGATCCTGAACCTGGCCGTGGGCGGCTACTGGCCGGGCGACCCGGACGGCTCCACCTCCTTCCCGCAGCAGCTCGTGGTCGACTCGGTCTCGGTGACCACGAGCGACACGTCCGTCGGCGGTGCGATCCGCGGGCTGGCCGGCAAGTGCGTGGACGTGGCCGGGGCGAACTCCGCCAACGGCACCCCGGTGCAGCTCTACGACTGCAACGGCACCGCGGCCCAGCAGTGGACGGTCGCCTCGGACGGCACCCTGCGCGCGCTCGGCAAGTGCCTGGACGTCACGGACCGCGGCACCGCGGACGGCTCCACCGTCCAGTTGTGGGACTGCGGCGGCGGCGCGAACCAGAAGTGGGTCGTCTCCTCGGCGCACGACATCGTCAACCCGCAGGCGAACAAGTGTCTGGACGTCACCGGAAACAACTCCGCCAACGGCACCCGGCTCCAGATCTGGACCTGCACGGGCGGCGCCAACCAGAAGTGGACGGTGGGCTGAGCCCGTGGACCGGTGCTGACGGCTAGTGCACGCGGCTAGTGCACGGTCCAGGTGAACTTGTCGCCGCCGACCCAGCGGATCACGTCCGGATCGTCGAGGTCGTGGACGCTGATGCCGAAGGCGGCGGCGGCTTCGAGGACGTCGATGACGGTCTTCGCCTCGCCGACCACCTCACCGTCGATCTCCACGATACGGAAGGGCGGACTGCCCGGCTGCACGCCGAGTACGAGGATCCGCGGCCGCGCGATGTACGGGGTAGCGACTTCGGTCATGCCATCCAGCCTAGAACGCCGACCGCGGCGACGGGTTTCCGGCGCCACCGGGCCCGGGGTTCCGCGCCGCCGCGGCGTCCGCCCCGACGGGCCGGCCCGGAAGCCTCCGGGCCGGCCCGTCGGGTGCCTTCCGGTGCCGTGTGGTGCGGTCCCGGTGGCGCCGGGGAACCCTGGGGGTGGAGGTGACGATGGACCCTGTCGAGGCACTGGACCGGATCGCCTTCCTGCTGGAGCGGTCCCTGGCGCCGACCTACCGGGTGCGCGCCTTCCGCACCGCCGCCCGGGTGCTGTCCGGGCTGCCCGAGCGCGAGGTGGCCGAGCGCGCCACGGCCGGGACGCTCCAGTCGCTCAAGGGCGTCGGTCCGAAAACCGCCCAGGTGGTGCGGGAGGCACTGGCCGGGCAGGTGCCCGGCTATCTGCGGAACCTGGAGGACGAGGCGGACGAACCGCTCGTCGCGGGCGGCGAACGGCTGCGGGCGCTGCTGCGCGGCGACTGCCATCTGCACTCCGACTGGTCCGACGGCGGTAGCCCGATCGAGGAGATGGGCCGGACCGCGGCGCGCCTCGGGCACGAGTGGGCGGTACTCACGGACCACTCGCCGCGGCTGACGGTGGCCCGCGGGCTGTCCGCCGAGCGGCTGCGCGAGCAGCTGGAGGTGGTCGCGGAGCTGAACCGGACGTGGGCGCCGTTCCGGCTGCTGACCGGCATCGAGTGCGACATCCTCGACGACGGCTCGCTCGACCAGGAGCCGGAGCTGCTGGAGCGGCTGGACGTCGTGGTGGTGTCGGTGCACTCCAAACTGCGGATGGACGCCCGGTCGATGACCCGCCGCATGGTGGCCGCCGTACGCGATCCGCACTCCGACGTCCTCGGCCACTGCACCGGACGGCTGCTGACCGGGCGGGGTCGGCCGGAGTCGGAGTTCGACGCGGACGCGGTGTTCGCCGCGTGCGCCGAGACCGGCACGGCCGTGGAGATCAACAGCCGCCCGGAGCGGCTGGACCCGCCGCGGCGGCTGCTGCGCCGGGCCGTCGAGGCCGGCGTGCTGTTCTCCATCGACACCGACGCCCACGCGCCAGGCCAGCTGGACTGGCAGATCCACGGGTGCGCGCGGGCCGAGGAGTGCGGGGTGCCCCCGGAGCGCGTGGTGACCACGTGGACCGGGGAGCAGCTGCTGAGCTGGACCCGCGGGCGCCGGACGCCGTGAGGCGTGCCGCCCGCGCATCCCTCGGCGCTCGCCCGTGCGGCGCCCGTCCATGCGGTCCGCGGCCATACGGTCCGTGCCCGTGCGTCCGCGTCGGCCGGCCGGGACCGGGTACTCGGTGGACCGCACTGTCAGCCGCCGCCGAGAGGAGCCGAGGGTGAGCAGCGCTTCGGGCAGCCGGGTCGTCGTCACGGGCGCCACCGGCAATGTCGGCACGAGTGTCGTACGCGTCCTCTCCGAGGATCCGGAGATCGGGTCCATCCGGGGACTGGCCCGCCGGATCCCACAGTGGTCGCCGCCGAAGACGCAGTGGTCGGCGGTGGACGTGTCCTTCGAGCAGTCCGGGCTGGCCGGGGAGTTCGCGGGCGCCGACGCCGTGATCCATCTGGCCTGGGCCTTCCAGCCCACGCACGATCCGGCAGCCACCTGGCGCACCAACGTGCTGGGGAGCATCCGGGTCTTCGACGCGGTGGCCACCGCACGGGTGCCGGTCCTGGTGCACGCCTCGTCGGTCGGCGCGTACTCACCGGGGCCGAAGGACCACGCGGTGGACGAGTCGTGGCCGACCCACGGCTGGCCGGACGCCGCGTACTCCCGGGAGAAGGCGTATCTGGAACGGGCCCTGGACACCTTCGAGCGGGACCATCCGGACGTGCGGGTGGTCCGGATGCGCCCGGCCTTCCTGTTCAAGCGGGAGTCGGCGAGCGAGCAGCGCCGGATCTTCGGCGGCCGGTTCCTGCCGGGGCAGCTGGCCCGGCCCGAGTTGATGCCGTTCCTGCCGGACGTCCCGGGCCTGCGGGTACAGGCGCTGCACACGGACGACGCCGCCCGGGCCTACCGGCTGGCGCTCGCGCAAGAGGTGCGGGGCGCGTTCAATCTGGCCGCCGAGCCGCCACTCGACGCGCAGGTGCTGGGCGAGCTGCTCGGCTCCCGGCCCGTACGGCTGCCGCGCATCGCCGCCCGCTCGGCGATCGCAGCCGCGTGGGGGCTGCGCCTGCTGCCCGCCTCCCCCCAGCTGTTCGACGCGGTCCTCCACCTCCCCCTGATGGACTGCACCCGGGCCCACACCGAACTGGGCTGGCGCCCGGAGCGTACGGCGACGGAGGTCCTCCAGGAGTTCCTCGAGGGGTTGCAGCGGGGCGAGGGCGAGGACACGGAGCCGCTCCGGGGCCGCAAGGCCGGGTGAGCCAGGGCCGCGCCGGGGCCTGCGCTCGGCAACGGCAGGGGTCCCCCGAGGGGAGCCGGGCCACGGGCCACGGCCCCGGAGGTGTCAGCCGTGCGCCCGCAGCGCCCGCATCTGTTCCTCCAGCGGACCGAGTCCGACGTCCCGGCGGCGCTCGTCGAGGGTCTGCGGGCGGCGCACGGGGTACGGGCGCAACGTCACGGGGTTGATTCGCGTCCCGTAGAACTGCGGCTCGCCCAGTTCCACGGCGCAGTGGTCGGCGATGTAGGCCAGGTGCACCGCGGGGCAGCGGCCGTCCGCCGTGGCCTGGGCGATCAGATCCCGGCACCGCATCCGGAAGCCCAGGTCCGGGGCGTGCAGCAGGATCATCAAGGCGGCCGTCGAGGCGGCCTCGCCGACGGCCTCGACGGCCGGCCAGCCGTGCAGGCGCACGATCACCGCGAGCGCCTCAGCGTTGTCCCGGCGGCACCGGGCCACACTCCGTCGCCGCTCCGCCGTGGGCGCGGCCCCCGCCTCCCGCGTCGACTCCCGGTCCGCGTCGGCCCTGCGCACCAGCTCGGCCGCCACCAGGGAGGCGGCCTCCCCGACCAGCGGCACCGCGTCCGGCCCTACCGCCGGCACCGCGTCCCGCCCCACCGCCGGCTCCGCATCCCGCCCGACCAGCGACACGGCATCCCGCTCGGCCAGCGGCACCGCATCCCGCCCCACCGCCGGCACCGCGTCCCGCCCGGCCAGCGGCACCGCATCCCGCCCGACCAGCGGTACCGTCGCCTCGGTCGGTCCCGTCACCGGTGTGCCCGGGACCGCACGGGCGGGCAGGACCGCGGGGCTCCCGTCCGAGGCATCCGGTCCGCGGGATGTCGTGGGCGTGCCCACGGGACGGTCCGGGGAGGCCGTCATGGTGCCGTGCCCCCGCGGCGGCGCAGCGTGAACCACACTCTCTTGCCGGGGCGGCCGGGTTCGGGCGGCGCCATGCCCCAGTCGTCCGCCAGCGCGGCCACGATGGCGAGTCCGCGTCCCGACTCCGCGTCCGCGTCCGCCGGCCGCGGTCGCGGCAGCACCGGCGAGGAGTCCGCCACCGTCACGCGGAGGATGCGCGCGCTCCACTCGACGGTCACGGTGACCATGTCGTCCGGGTCGGTGCGCGCGTGCTTGACCGCGTTGGCGAACAGTTCGTCCGCAGCGAGCACCGCGCCGTCGCGCTGATCGGCCGACAGCGGCAGCCGGGCGAACTGCTCGGCGACCAGTCGCCGTACGGCCGCCGCCCAGGAGGGGTCGGCGGGCACGGTGGAGCGGACGCGGAAGGGTTCGTCCGCGGTGACCCCGGCGGGGCCGGCCGGACGGTGCCCGGTGACCGCCGGTGCGGGCGGCGGCCCGGGGCGCCAAGCGCTGGATGCCGTCATCAGTCCTCCTTCGGACGCGGCGGCGCGGCGCCCTGCGTCAGGACGGCCGCCCTCGTCCGCGTACGGGCGGGGCCGGGGTCCGGGCTCCTCGACTGTCCGTCGGTCACGATGGCCATCCAGGTCTCGCGTCGCATTCCCGTGCGGGCCGGGTTCGTGTCTGGCAGAACGTCAGTTTCGTTGCAGAAAAGCGCAGTTGCCCGGTGTGACGGCCCACTGCGCGACAGCTCTCCCCGTCACTATGGTCTCGGACACACTCGGCCCGCAACCTGCGTTCTGATAATTTCAGAACGTTCGCCAACACCCTGCCTGCGTCCTCGACGCCGTGCCAGACTGCACCCGAAGACGGCCGTTCGGGAGGTAGGACGTGAGGGAGAACCGCTCAGGCGGGAGCGCGCCCACCGTCCTGCGGATGGTCCTCGGCAAGCGTCTGCGGCACCTGCGGGAGCAGGCCGGAGTCTCCTTCGAGGACGCGGCACGGGCCATCGACGTCACGCCGTTGACGGTCCGCCGGATAGAGAAGGCCGAGGTCGGCCTGCGCATCCCGTACGTCAAGGAGTTGTTGCGCACCTACGGCGTCCCCGCGGCGGAGATCGACGACTTCGCCACCCTGGCCCGGGAGGCCAACCGGCCCGGCTGGTGGTACAAGTACCGCGACGTGCTGCCGGAGTGGTTCAAGGCGTACGTGAGCCTGGAGAGCGAGGCCAGCGTCATCCGCCTCTACGAACCGCACTACGTGCCCGGCCTGTTGCAGACCCGCGACTACGCGACCGCGCTCATGCGGGTCGGCTTCCCCAACGAATCGAAGGAGGAGATCGCCCGTCGCGTGGCCCTGCGCCTGAGACGCCAGGACCTGCTCGCCAAGCCGGACGGCCCGTCCATGTGGGCCATCGTGGACGAGACGGTTCTGCGCCGTCCCGTCGGCGGCCCCGAGGTGATGCGGGCCCAACTGGACCGGCTCGTCGAGGTGCTCCGGATGCCGAAGGTCAGCATCCAGATCATGCCCTACAGGGTGGGGGCCCACCCGGGCGCCTTCGGCCCCTTCCACCACTTCCGCTTCGGCTTCTCCGAACTGCCCGACGTCGTCTACACCGAGAACCTCGCGGGTTCGGTGTACTACGACCGGCCGGAGGACGTCGTGACCTATCTCGAAGTTCTGGACCGGATGTCCGTGCAGGCGGAACCGGTCGCACGGACCAGGGACATCCTGGGCGAACTGCGTAAGGAGTTGTGATCCATGGCATCCAACGCTCCCCTCCACAGCGGCATACCGGCCGCTGACCTGGGCACCGAGGGCTGGCACAAGCCCTGGAGCGGCACCAACGGCGGCTCCTGCGTCGAGGCCAAGCGCCTGCCCGACGGCACGGTCGCCCTCCGCCAGTCCACCGACCCCGAGGGGCCCGCGCTGCTCTACAGCCGGGACGAGATGATCGCGTTCCTCCGGGGCGTCAAGGCGGGCCAGGCGGACTTCCTGGTGGACTGAGCCGGAACCGGACACGAACCGGTCCCGAAGCGAACGGAACAGCCCCGGCCGGCCCCGCGACCCGCGGGACCGGCCGGGTCCGCGTCCGGGTCCGCGGCCCGGCCTCTCCTCGACATCATCCTGAACTCAGGCCACACATAAGGGCGTTGACGCTAAGTTGAATACAGACACCGACCGCGGGACGCACGGCAGGAGACCCCCCATGGCAGACGGCGAGCTCACCCCGGACCAGGACGCGCTGTCCAAGATCGACACCACGGTGCCGCACTCGGCCCGCATCTGGAACTACTGGATGGGCGGCAAGGACAACTACGAGGTCGACCGGATCGCGGGCGACGCCTACCGCGAGCACGCGCCGACCATCGCGACGATGGCCCGCGCCTCCCGCCAGTACCTGGTCCGCGCCGTGACCTATGTGGCCGGCGACCTCGGCATCCGCCAGTTCCTCGACATCGGCACCGGACTGCCGACCTACGACAACACCCACCAGGTCGCCCAGCGCATCGCCCCCGAGTCGCGCATCGTCTACGTCGACAACGACCCGCTGGTGCTGCGCCACGCCCAGGCCCTGCTCACCAGCACCCCCGAGGGACTGACCGAGTACATCGACGCGGACCTGCACGACCCCGAGGCGATCATCGAGCGGGCGGGCGAGATCCTCGACTTCGACCAGCCGGTGGCCCTGATGCTGATGGGCATCCTCGGCCACGTCCAGGACTACGAGGAGGCGAAGTCGATCGTCCGCCGCCTCCAGGCCGCCCTGCCCTCCGGCAGCTGCTTCGTGCACTACGACAGCACCGACACCGACCAGGCGCTCAAGGAGGCCCAGCAGGGCTACGACGACACCGGCGCCGTTCCGTACGTGCTGCGCAGCCCGGAGCAGCTGGTCGCCTACTACGAGGGGCTCGAGCTGTTCGAGCCCGGCATCGTCTCCTGCCCGCTGTGGCGTCCCGAGCCGGGCGGCAGGCCCGAGCCCACGGACATCCACGGCGGCGTGGCCCGCAAGCCCTGACACCCCGGGGCTGGACTCGCCGGCCGCGCCCCGGCTCTACGGCGCCGTGCGGAGGAAGTCCGCCAGCGCCTCCAGGAGCCGGTCGACGTCCTCGTCGTCGTTGTACGGGGCCAGTCCGATCCGCAGCCCGCCGGTGTCGCCCAGGCCGAGCCGGCGGGAGGCCTCCAGGGCGTAGAACGCGCCCGACGGCGCCGCGACGGCGTGTTCGGCCAGGTGGCGGTAGGCGTCGACGGTGCTGCGGCCCTCGATGGTCAGCAGCAGGGTCGGGGTGCGCTCGGCCGCGCGCGAGTGCACGGTGATCCCCGGGAGGCGGGACAGCCCCTCTTCGATCCGGCGGCGCAGGGCGTCCTCGTGCCGTTCCAGTGAGCCGAAGGAGGCGAAGAGCCGTTCCCGCCGGGTGCCGCGCGCCGACGAATCCATCCCGGCGAGGAAGTCCACGGCGGCCCGGGTGCCGGCCAGCAGTTCGTAGGGCAAGGTGCCGAGTTCGAAGCGCTCGGGCACCGCGTCGGACGAGGGCAGCAGCTTGTCCGGGCGCAGCGTCTCCAGCAGGTCCGGACGGCTCGCCACGACGCCGAGGTGCGGGCCGAGGAACTTGTACGGGGAGCAGGCGAAGAAGTCCGCGCCCAGGGCGGCGAGGTCGACCGGGGCATGGGCGGTGTGGTGCACGCCGTCCACATAGAGCAGGGCGCCGCGCTCGTGGGCCAGGGCGGCGATCGCGGGCAGGTCCGGGCGAGTGCCGATCAGGTTGGAGGCGGCGGTGACCGCGACCAGCCGGGTGCGGTCGGACAGCTGGTCCGCGACGTGCCGCGCGGTCAGTTCGCCGGTGGCCGGGTCGAAGTCGGCCCAGCGCACGACGGCTCCCACGGCCTCGGCGGCCTGGACCCAGGGCCGGATGTTGGCGTCGTGGTCGAGCCGGGTGACGACGACCTCGTCGCCGGGCGCCCACGTCCGGGCCAGCGTGCGCGAGAAGTCGTACGTCAACTGGGTCGCGCTGCGCCCGAAGACGACTCCGGACGGCTCCGCGCCCAGGAGGTCCGCCATGGCCTCGCGGGCGGTGGCGACGCAGTCCTCGGCGTTGCGCTCGCCCGCCGTCGTCAGCCCCCGGTTGGACAGCGGACCGGCGAGCGCGTCGGCGACGGCGTCGATGACCGGCTGCGGTGTCTGGCTGCCGCCCGGCCCGTCGAAATGAGCCCACCCGGCCTTCAGTGCGGGGAACTGCGCGCGGACACCGGCGATGTCATGCGTCACGGACGACTCCTTCGAACGCTCCTGGTGCGGGATGCGCCCCCATGATCCATCGCACCGCGCCCCAGCGACAGCCCCCTACGTCCTGCGTTCCTCCAGGGCCGTCTGCCAGGCGGGGACCGGGTCCTTGGGGGCCGGGTCGGCGCGGCGGCCGCCACGGGTGAAGAAGTCGGCGAGGGGGAGGATCGCGGCGCCGACGGTGACCGCGTCCGGGCCGAGTCTGCCCAGGTCGATGGTGACCCGCTCGGCGGGGTGACGCAGGGCGTAGGCGGTCGCGTGGCGGCGTACCGCGGGCAGGAAGCGGGGGCCGAGCTGGAGGCCGGCCCAGCCGCCGATGAGGATGCGCTCGGGCTGGAAGAGGTTGATCAGGTCGGACAGGCCGGCGCCCAGGTATTCGGCGGTCTCCTCCAGCACGGCGAGCGCCACGGGGTCGGCGGCGGTGCCCTCGGGCGGGTAGGCGGCGGCCAGCAGGGCGGTCAGCGCGGTCTCCTCGTCGGTGTCCCGCGGCGGCCGGCCGCCCTCCTCGCGCCAGCGGGCCAGCAGGGATTCCGCGCCGGCGTACGCCTCCAGACAGCCCAGGGCGCCGCAGCGGCAGCGGCGCCCCCGTACGCGTACCGTCAGATGCCCCCACTCCACGGCCCGGCCGCGCTCGACCTCGGTGGTGACCAGGCAGGCGCCGACTCCGGAGCCGAAGAGCACCACGACCGCGTTGCCCGCGCCGCGGCCGGCGCCGAACCACATCTCGGCCTGGCCAAGCGTCTTGGCGCCGTTGTCGATGAAGTACGGGACGCCGTCCGGGAGCCGGGAGCCGGCGCGGAGCAGGGACTCCAGGGGTACCGCGTCCCAGCCGATGGTCTGCCCGTGCACGACGGCACCGCGGTCGGGGGTGGGCTCGACGATGCCGGGGACACCGATCCCGACCCCGAGGAGGCGCTCCGGGGGCAGGCCGGCCGCGGTCAGGACCTCGGCGATCCCGTCCCGGATGTGCCCGGTGATCACGTCGACGTCGTAGCCCTGTGACTCCAGCGGCCGTTCGGTGCGTGCCAGTTCGGTGAGGGTGAGGTCGAACAGCTCGACGCGGACCCTGGTCTCGCCGACGTCCACGCCGATCATGTGGCCGCTGGTCGGCGCGACGCGCAGCAGGGTGCGGGGGCGGCCGCCGTCGGAGTCGACGCTGCCGGCCTCCTCGACGAGGCCGTCGGCGACCAGGTCGGCGACGACGTTGCTGACCGAGCCGGAGCTCAGTCCGGTCGCGGGGCCGAGTTCGAAACGGCTGAGGGGGCCGTCGAAGTAGAGCCGTTGCAGTACGGCCGAGCGGTTGCCCCTTCTGAGATCGCGCACCGTGCGCCCGTTCCGCCCCGCCATGTGGCTCCCTCCCGAACCGTGCCCGAGCTGCAACATACCGCCGCGGGCCGTCTGGGCGCGACTTCCGCGATTCCTTAGTCCACGCAATAAATTAAGAGGTGACGGTAAGGCGGCCGATCTCCTCGAGCGCGGCGGACAGTTCGGGGGCGACATGGTCGCGCGTCCAGCGTTCGTGCTCCTGCCCCAGGGCGCGCGGAATCGTCTCGGTGAGCATGACCAGGTAAAGGTAGCTGCGGTACAGGGCGGGCCGCGGGCGGGCCGTCCGCCCGAACCCGGCCCGGCCGCCCGCCGCGCGGTAGCCCGCGAGGAACGCCCGGCCCTCGCGGATGTCCCCGAGCAGCGCGAGCGAGACGAAGTCGGCCGCCGGATCGCCCCAGAACATGCGCTCGCCGTCGATCAGGCCCCCGATGCGGACGCCGCCCTCCGAGCGGTCGACCAGGACGTTGCCGGGCCACAGGTCGAAGTGGACCAGGCGGGGTACGGCGACCTCGTCCAGGGCGCCGTACGCGGTGGCGGCCGTGCGGGCGATCCCGTCGGCCGGCCGGGGCAGCCGGGCACCGTAGCTGCGGGCGTCATCGAGGACGGCGGCGTACATGGCCGTGAAGGCGGTGCGCCAGTCCGGGGCGAGCGGGCCGAGCGCGCCGGAGGGGTAGCCGAAGCCGGGACCGGTCACCTGGTGCAGCCGGGCCACCTGGCCGCCCAGCCGGGTGCGCAGGTCCGCCGCTTCGGTGTCCGTCACCGACGCGTCCCACGGCTCGCCGGGGCAGGCCGTCATCAGCAGGTGGCACCGGCCGGCCTCCTCGCCCACCGCGACCACGCGCGGCGCCGGCGCTCCGGCGCGCCCGGCCCCGCGGCAGAACTCGGCTTCGCCGACGAGGAGGTTCCTCCCATAGCGCAGACGGGCGCGGTCGGGGCGGGCGGGACCTTCAGCACGTACCGGGTGCCGTCGGCCAGGCACAGCTCCTCGACCGTGTTGTACGTGCCGCCGCCCAGTGCGCGGAGCCGGGCGAGCCGGCCGGGCGGGACACCCGCGGCCCGCAGAACGCGCCGGCGCGCCCCCACGACCGCGTCGGCGTTGTGTCCGGGTCACCGAAATCCATTGGACCCCCCTTTCGGATCCTGCTTACCCTAGCCGCAAAACTAATCCCCTTAGGCAATTTCTCGCACCCTCCCGGAGGCCCCCCATGAGATCACTGTCCGAGCAGGACGTCCGCGACTCGTTCGTCAACTGCTCCAAGGGCGAGGCCAAGCGCCTGTCGCTGCCCCGCGACCTCGGTGACCGCCCCTGGAACGATCTGGACTTCCTGGGCTGGCGCGATCCGGGAGCGCCCGATCGCAGCTATCTGGTCACCGAGCGGGAGGGCCGGCTCATGGGCGTGACCCTGCGCTTCCCCGCCTCGCAGCGCGGGTTCCTTCACCGCAGCATGTGCTCGCTGTGCCTGACCACCCACCGCGGGGGCGGGGTCTCCCTGATGACCGCCCGCAAGGCCGGAGCGGCGGGCCGCGAGGGCAACTCGGTCGGCCTGTACATGTGCACCGACCTCGCCTGCTCCCTCTACGTGCGCGGAAAGAAGGTCCCGGACTCCGGCGCGCGCTTCGAGGAGAGCCTCACCCTGGAGCAGCAGATCGCCCGCACCACGGCCAACCTGGCGGCCTTCCTCGACAAGCTGTACGCCTGACCGCACCGCCCGGTCACGTTCGACCCCTGTGCGATCGGGGAACAGCGCAAGGGATGCGGAAGGTACGTGACTGGACCTCGTCGCTGGTTCGGCTGGCCAAGCGGCACCGGGACCCCGTGGTCGTACAGGCGCTGCGCTCCACGACCGCGGCGACGATCGCGTATGTGATCGCCTTGCGGCTGAGTCCCGAGCCCGCGCCGCTGACCGCGCCGCTGACGGCTCTGCTCGTCGTCCAGGTGACCCTCTACTCCACGCTGACCACCGGCATCCGCCGGGTGAACTCCGTGGTGGCCGGAGTGCTCGTGGCCATCGCCTTCTCCCTGCTGGTGGGGCTGACCTGGTGGAGTCTCGCACTGGTGATCCTGGCGGCGCTTGCGGTCGGGCACCTGGTGCGGGTGGACGAGTTCGTGCCCGAGGTGGCGATCAGCGCGATGCTGGTGCTCGGCGTCACCGCCGTGGGCAGTACCGCCTCGGCGCGGGTCGAGGAGACGTTGATCGGCGCGGTGGTCGGCCTCGGCTGCAATCTGCTGCTCGCTCCCCCGGTGTGGACCGAACAGGCCGGTGCGTCGATCGAGGGCCTGGCCCGCCGCGTACGGCAGCTGATGCTGCGGCTGGGCGAGGAGGCGGCCGGGCATCCGCCCGTGGAGCGTGCCGCGGAGCGGCTGCACGAGGCGCGCCGCCTGGACCACGACATCTCCGAGGTGGACGCCGCCCTCCGGCAGGCCGAGGACAGCCTGCGGCTCAATCCGCGGGTGCGCGAGGGCCTGCTGCACCGAGTGGTGTTGCGCACGGGTCTTGACACGCTGGAGATCTGCACGGTCGTGCTGCGGGTACTGGCGCGCAGCTTCACCGACCTGACGAAGCGGCGGGCCCCCGAGCCGATGTTCTCGCCGCAGACCGGAGCCCTGGTGCAGGAGCTGCTGTGCGAGATCGCCGACGGGGTGGTCAGCTTCGCGGTGCTGGTCACCACGGACGTCAGCGCGAGCGCCGAGGAGGCCGAGTCCCGGCTGGCCGCCCAGCTGCGGCAGACCTCGGCCACCCGCGACAGGGTGGCGCGGCTGCTGCTGGAGGAGGCGCGGCGGGACACGGGCCAGTGGCAGCTGTACGGCGCGGTGCTCACCGAGGTCGACCGCATCATCGACGAGATGGACACCGAGCACCGCTCCCGCCGGCTCCTGGAGGAGCTGGACCGGTACACCCGCGCCCAGCGCGAGCGCGCCCCGCGGCTGACCCGGCTCGGGGACCGGCTGGGCGCCCCGGTCCGGCAGCGGCGGAACCGCGAGGGCGTCGCGCGGCGTTCTGTGCGTGAGGGGCGCGGTCGTACGACGGCGCGGTCCTGTGAAGGAGGGGAGCAGGCATGACCGACTCGAAGGTGCGGATCGACGGGAACACGCTGCGGCTGCCGGGCGGTGTGGCGGTGCGGTTCGTGCGCACCCTGCGGCTGCCGGAGAAGGGTACGCATCCGCTGCCGCCTGGGCTGGGCGAGTTCCCGGTCCGGCGGGTGGCCGACTACGCGGACTCGGTGCCCGAGGAGTGGCGGGCGCGCGGCGGTGTGATGCTGCCGGTGTATCTGCGCGAGGCGATGTGGCTGAGCTTCGCGGGCACGACCGAGCCGGCCGCCCTCCAGGTCGGCGTGGGCAAGGTGTGCGCGGTGTCGGGCCGGCCCTGGAGCGACCGGCTGTCCCGCGACCCGCAGAACTACGTGGTGCTGCCCCGCCAGCCGTGGCTGGACGGCATCAACTCCGGCAAGGGCACCGTGCGCCAGTTCGTCGCCGTGCCGCTGGGTCTGGGGGCGAGCGTCGAGGGCCAGGTCACGGGCGAGGAGGTGTGGGGCGGCGTGCAGTTGCAGTCGTTCCCGCTGAACGACGCCGAACTGGGCCGGTGGCGCGAGGAGGAGCGGCGGCGGCTGCGGCAGGAGACGGCCCTGTCGGCCCAGATCTGCGGTGCCGCACCCATGGCGGCTGCGGCGGCGCCCGCGCCCGGCGCCGCGCCGGCCGCCCCGCGCCGGGCCGCGCCCGCGATGGGGCTCGGTGTCGGCGGCTCCATGCGCCAGGAGGTGTACCGGGACGACCGGCCGCCGGGCGCCTGGTCCGAGCGGCCCGCGGGGCGGGTGTTCGTGCACCTGGTGACGCCTCCGCAGTGGCGCCGCATCACCGGCGAGGCTCCCCCGCCGTCGCCCGTGGACCGCGCCGCGTACACGAGCGCCGGACTGCCCTGGTTCGACTACTACGACCAGGACGCCGAGGACCTCTCCCCCACCGAGCCCCTGTCGGGGGTGCGGCCGGCCGGTGACTGGCTCGGCGACGACCACGAGCCGTGGCAGGAACCGTCGCCGCAGCAGGTACGCCCCCTGAAAGACGCTCCGGGCAAGCCGGTGGAGGACGGGGACTGGTAGGCACACCGGGCTGCCGCCTCGCGGGACTCGGGACGCGTCCCGCTGCGTTTGCGTGGGAGCGGTGGCGCGCGTCAAGGTGGCAGTCACGACCGGGGCAGCCGATGACCTGAGGTGCGGGCATGGACAGTGGTGCGAGGGCGTCGCGGCAGGGGTCCCCCCTGCTCGGGCGACGCCGGGAACCCGGGGGAGGCTGGAGCAGGCGGCAGTTCGTCGGGGCCCTGACGGGAGCCGTCGCCGTACTGGCGGTCCCGGCGCCCGCGACACCGCGGGCCGGGTCCGCGCCGGAGGCCGCCGCGAGCGGTCGGCAGCCGGCGGCGAGGCGGTCCGGTCCACGGCCCCTGTACCTGGGCACGTACACGTCCGTGCCGGGCGGCGGCAAGGGCATCGGCCTGGCGGTGTACGACCCGGTGTCGGGTGCCGTCGGCGGCCGGGGCGCCGTCACCGGGGTCGCCGACCCGTCGTACCTCGCCGTGCATCCCGACGGCCGCACGCTGTACGCGGTCGACGAGCGGCAGAACGGCGGGGTGACCGCGGTGCGGCTCGCCGACCGGAAGGTGCTGGGCACCCGGAGCACCGGCGGGTCGGGGCCCTGCCATCTGTCCGTGCACCCCAGCGGGCGCTGGCTGCTGAGCGCCAACTACGGTTCCGGCAGCGTGGCCGTGCACCCGATAGCCGCCTCGGGCGCGCTGGGCGAGCGGGCCGACCTGGTCACCCACACCAGCCCGCGGCCCGGCCCCGGACAGCAGGGGCCGCACGCCCACCAGGTCATCACCAGCCCCGACGGCGGCCACATCCTGGCCGTGGACCTCGGCACCGACACCGTCTACACCTATCGCCTGAACACCCGCACCGGCCGCCTCACGGAGGTCTCCCAGGCGCACACCCGGCCGGGCGCCGGGCCGCGTCAACTGACGTTCCACCCGGGCGGCCGGTACGCCTATCTCGCCAACGAGGTCGACGACACCCTCGCGGTCTGTACGTACGACCGGCCCACCGGCCGGCTGACCATCGGCGCGACGGAGTCGACGGGCGGGGGCCCGGGCAAGAACTACCCGTCGCAAGCCCTGGTCACGGCCGACGGCCGGTTCGCCTACCTGGCCAACCGGGGCCACAACACCCTGGCCCGGTACGCCGTGGTGGCGGGCGGCGCCCGACTGAAGCTGCTGGGCACGACGCCGGTCGCGGGCGACTTCCCGCGTCAGATCGCCTTCTCACCGAACGGCGCGCTGCTGTTCGCCGCCAACCAGAAGTCGAGCACGGTCAGCGTCTTCCACGTCGACCGCGCGAACGGCGCGCTGCGCCTGGCGGGTACGCCGTTCCCCTCACCCGTCGCCGTCTGCGCGCTGCCGCTGTAGGGCGCGCGGGCAGGAGGCGGCGCCCGCCTGGAGAAGCAGGACGTGCATGCGCTCGGTGAGTGCGGCGAGGTCGTCGGCGGGCGCGTGGAAGAGCAGGCGTACGTCGCCGTGGGTGCGGGCGCGCTCGATGCGCAGGGTCAGTCCGTGCCGGTCGACGGCGAGCGGGCGGACGCGCACCGCGCCGTGCAGGCTGTCGGGGCCGACCAGACGGGTCAGCCGCTCCACCGCCTCGGGGTGGGCGTCGGCGAGGTGGGTGAGCAGACCGGCCTCCGCCAGGGCGAGCGGGTCGGGCGCGGCGGCGGTGAACTCCTCGGCTCCGATGACGACAGCGCCGGACGCCTGCCGCAGCACGATGCGCGTGGGGTGGAACGCCAGGTGCCGCGCCTCCGGGACGAGCCGGCCGGCGAGCCAGAGCCGGGCGCGGATCCGGTTGCGTACGGGGACGGGGGCGACGTCGGCGAACTCCAGGACGGCGGACGGCTCACCGCGCGGCGCGCAGATCGCGGTGGTGCGCAGGGGGCTGTCCTCGGGCACGTGCAGGAGTACGCGGCCGTCCTCGCTCACGGTGTGGGCACCCACGAACTCCTCCCGTCCGCCCTCCGCCGTCACCGCGCAGGACCAGGCGGCGGCGAGCAGGGACCGTGCCCGCTGTGCCGCCGCGGGCGCCGCCGTCCAGGTCTGGCTGTCGTCCATCCCTCAACCTCCTTCTTAGGTAAGGCTTGCCTAACTTATCGAAGATCGGAGGGTGTGCCAACCAGGCGAGCCGCGACCGGCGGGCGCGGAGAACCGTGAAACGGCGCACGGTCGACCGGCGGGCGCGGAGAACCGTGAAACGGCGCACGGTCGACCGGCGGGCGCGGAGGACCGGGATACGGCGCACGGCTCACGCTCCGGCGCGGTACCGGCGGACCGGGCGCCGTTGCGGAACGTCGGCGGGTCAGCTCCGCGCCGTCCAGTGCGCGGGACGGGAGACCGATCCGGGCAGCCGGGTGCCGGCGCTGCCCCGCGCCGCGTCGACCTGCGGCTGGGTGAGGAAGATCGCGCCGGTCAGATCGGCGTCGGCCAGATTCGCGTTCCGCAGGTCGGCGCCTATCAGGTCCGCGTACCGCAGATCGGCTCCGGTGAGGTCGGCGGCGATCAGGAGGGCGCCGCGCAGACTGGCCCCGCGCAGGTCCGCGCGCTTCAGCCGGGCCCCGGCCAGGTCCGCGCCCCGCCGGTCCTTCGGCCTGCCCTTCCCACGCCGTACTCCGGCCCGCGCCAGCTCGCTGGCGCGCAGCAGCAGGACGTTGACCTCCTGGCGGTGCGCGCCGACGTCCAGCGCGGCCAGTTCCCCGGGCGGCAGGAGGGTGAGGTGCTCGGTACGCTCCAGCGCGCGGCGCAGCTCGTCGTGCGCCGGGCGGGCGGCGCTG
Organism: Streptomyces sp. NPDC047453; assembly: GCF_040643155.1. NCBI lineage: Bacteria > Bacillati > Actinomycetota > Actinomycetes > Kitasatosporales > Streptomycetaceae > Streptomyces > Streptomyces sp. NPDC047453. The sequence continues at coordinate 27,283 of NZ_JBEYTS010000081.1, forward strand.
AGGGAGAGCGCCTCGGTCACGTACCACAGCAGCTCGTGCAGCTGCCGCACCACCGGGAACACCTCGAACATCCGCCGGGCGTCCTCCGCGGACCCCGTGCGCCAGTCCCGTCCGCCGAAGACGACCTGCGAGACCTTCTGCCCCGCTCCGAAGCAGTCGTAGACCGTGCACCCGGTGAAACCCCGCTGCCGGAGCCGCGTGTGGATGCCGCACCGGTGGTCGTCCCGGAGGTTCGGGCACGGCTTCCCCGCGGGCTTGTCCAGGGCGAAGTCCGCGGAGGCGGCGAAGGGCAGCGCGACACAGCAGAGCCCGAAGCACCGCGCGCAGTCGCCGCGCAGTCCGCTCCGGTCGTGCGGAGGGTCTTTCCGATCTTGCATGATGTTCAACCTACCGAACTCGGGGTGCGGGGCCCGGACGGGCGGCTCACCGCAGGAAGGCGGCGGTGGCCGCCACGAACCGGCCGGCGTCGTCGAGCCACGGGTAGTGCCCCGCGCCGGGCTGGACGACCAGTTCGGCGTGCGGGAAGAGCCCGGCGTACTCGGCCATGGCGGCGGGGGGCGAGTTCAGGTCGACCTCACCGGCGAGCACGAGCACCGGGGAGGTGAACCGGGCGAGCGCCGCCCGGGTGGCGTCCGGGTCGAAGGCGCCGTCGGCGGCGTACGCGGCCGCGGCCTCGCCGTTCTTCTGCTCGGCGTCGGCGGCGTCGAGGGCCCGGGCCGCCGCGTCCCAGCGGCCGTGGCGGAGCGGGGCGACCGCCTGCCAGTGGGCGTCCGTCGCCCGGCCCGCCGTGATCTCCTCCAGCGCCGCGTACGCCGCCGCGAACCACGGCTCGCCCTCGCGCCGCCGCGCCGTCTCGCGCCGGACCTCCCCGGTGACCTCGATGCCCACGGCCAGGACGCTCGGCGTGATCAGCGCCAGTCTGCCGACGCGTTCGGGGTGGCGGGCCGCGTACAGCGCCGCCAGGTTCGCGCCGGCGGAGTGCGCGAGCACGTCCACGCGCTCCACGCCCAGATGCTCGCGCAGCGCCTCGACGTCGTCGACGAGCCGGTCGCAGCGGTAGCTCGCGGGGTCCCGGGGGACCGCCGATCCTCCGGTGCCCCGCAGATCCGGCAGCACCAGCCCCCGGTGCGCGGACAGTCCGCCGAGGTCGCCGAGGTAGTCCGAGGCCCGCATGGGTCCGCCGGGCAGGCCGATCACCGGAGGGCCCTCTCCGAGGACGCGGTAGGCGAGTGTCGTCGCGTCGTACGCGCGGTAGCCGGGCATGGCGACGACCCTGTCAGGGCCGTCGCCCGCCGGGCAACCGAATTCCGGTCCTGGACCGCTCAGTCCTCCTGCGCGGCGGCCAGGTCCAGGTGCCCGAGCCGTTCGGGGTCGGCCAGGATGTAGAGGTGGGTGATCCGGCCGTCGGAGACGACGACGCCCATGACCGAACGCGGCCCGCCCTCGGGGGCGTTGGCCACCCCGATCGAGCCGTTGACCAGCACCAGGCGGGCCGTCCCGGCGTACTGCGCGAAGGTGAGGGCCTGGGCGGCCACCGTCCTCGCCCCGTGGACCACCTTGGAGGCGGCCGCGCCCCGGACGAGCGCGCCGGAGTCGACCCGCAGCACCACGTCCGGGTGCAGCACGGCCACCAGTGCCTCGAAGTCGCCGCCGCGCGAGGCGGCGAGGAAGGCGTCGAGCACTCGCTTCTGCCGCGCGAGGTCGGCCTCGGCGGACGGGGTGGCGCCCTGCACCCGGCGGCGGGCGCGGCTGACGAGCTGCCGGGTCGCCGCGGCGCTGCGCTCCACGATCGGCGCGATGTCGTCGAAGGGCACCGCGAACAGGTCGTGGAGCACGAACGCCAGCCGCTCGTCGGGCTGAAGCGTCTCCAGGACGACGAGCAGGGCGAGCCCCACCGAGTCGGCCCGGACCGCCTCCTGCTCCGGGTCGGTCGGTGTCAGGGGCCGGATCAAGGGGTCCGGCACGAAGGTGTCGTCGATCGGCTCCTCGCGGCGGGCGTTGCGCGCACGCAGCAGGTCGAGGCAGACCCGGCCGGTCACGGTGGTGAGCCAGGCGCCGAGGTTCCGGATGGCGCCGGTGTCCGTGCGGGTGAGCTTCAGCCAGGTCTCCTGGACGGCGTCCTCGGCCTCGGGCACCGAGCCGAGCATGCGGTAGGCCACCGACCGCAGTTGCCCGCGGTGCTCCTCGAAGCTCCGTGCCAGGACTTCCTCGTCAGCCATGCCGGGCATGGTCTTTCCCACCCCGTTTCCCCGTACGTCCCGAGCATCCTAGTAGACTGTCGCAGCTAATATTTGGGATAGAGATGGCGCAGTTTGATGCGTGCATCGTGGGTGGTGAATTGCCAGTCCACCTGACGCTGGTC
>NZ_JBEYTS010000082.1:0-29293 GCF_040643155.1 Streptomyces sp. NPDC047453
CGGAGCGAGTTGCCGAGGGTGTAGCCGAAGCCCGGCTCCAGCGGCTCGATCACGAACCGGGAACGGAACTCGTCGACGACCTCTTCGGTCAACGAAGGTCGCTGAGCAATCAGCACGAGGTATTGCCTCCAGTGGACGAACTGCGCCAGGTCCGCACTGAACTGCAGACGGTCTACCAACGGGTGCCGTGGTCGGCCGAGCCGCTGGACGCGTGGGAGACGCACGAGAGCGCCTGACGGAAGTCGTCCCGCCCTGCCTCCCCCGGCTGGGATCCCCAGGACGCGGTGGAGATCGCCCGACTACGGGCGCGGGAAGTCGAACTCGCCGGAACGATCCTCACGCACGCGTACTGGAGCAGCCTCGCCCCGGCCGATGTCCTCACGGCCCGTGACGCGCTCAAGCACCACCACGATCACATGGCCGACGCCTCCAGCTAGGGTCTGTGTGAAGTCGTGATCAATCGGCCGCTCGCAGGAGGTCCTCGACCCAGATCATCGAGGCGCGGAGTTCGAGGCCAGCGAGGTAGCAAGCGTGTGGCGATGCCGCGCCAGTCCTTCAGCCGGTTGATCAGGCGCTCGACGGTGTTGCGTTCCTTGTAGAGGACGGCGTCGTGGCTGACGGGCCTGCCGCCTCGGCTGCCCTTCTTCTTGCGGTTGGCGGCCTGGTCCTTCTTCTCCGGAATGACCGCCGCGATGTGCCGTTTGCGCAGGTAGGCGCGGTTGGCGCGGGACGAGTAGGCCTTGTCCGCGGCGACCGCGCCCGGCCGTGTGCGGGGTCGGCCGACGGGCCCGCGGACACGGATCTTTTTCAGCACCGGGATGAACTGGGGGCTGTCCGCGGCCTGCCCAGCGGTCAGGACGAGCGCCAGCGGCCGGAGCCTCCGGTCGGCGGCCAGGTGAATCTTGCTGGTCAGTCCGCCACGGGACCTTCCGAGCAGGGCTTCCTTCAGTCGGAGCCGACGCCGGCGGCGGGCGCGCCGGCGTTCTTCCCGCTCAGGCCCGTTTCCGCCGTCGCGTCCGTTGTGTTCCGCCTCGCCGCCCCCTTTTGCCGGGCCTGTTCCTGCTCGGCGGCCCCTCGAGAGCCTCCATGACGTCCTTGCCGACGAGCATCCCGGCGGCGTCGTGGTGAGCACGGACGGTCGTGGAATCCACGCCGACCAGGGACAAGTCCGTCCTGCCCCGGCGAGCGGCCTCGGTAACCAGGCCCTCCAGCAGGGCGGTGAAGACACCGGCGTTCCGCCAGACCCGGAAACGCCCGTAGACCGTCGGCCAGGGCCCGAACTCACCCGGCATCTCACGCCACTGTGCGCCGGTCCTGAACCGCCAGATCACCCCCTCGAACTGATCCCGCAGCCGCCCGGGGTACGGGCCGTACTCGCCTATCGGCAGGAACGGCTCAATCAACTTCCATTGCTCATCGCTCAGTTGCCTGCGCGTCACGATCGCATTCCTACCGGATCCGCCCTCCAGGCGGACCTGGATCGGCAAGACTGATCACGACATCACACAGGCCCTAGTGCCCTGACCGCTTCCTCGTGCCGGTCGGCCGTTGCGCGCACGACCAGGTCCAGGACGTCGTCCAGGGCGAGGCCTCTCCTACTCGGTCAGGTGAAGCCGGCGGGATCGGAGAACCTCTGCGGGTGCTGGCGCGTAGTGCCAGGCAGGACGCACCCGTACGAACTGCGCGAGCGGTAGCTGGGCCCCGGCCGCCACGGCGCGGAGACATCCGGCGCGGGCCGTGCGGCCGTACGATGAAGCAAGCCGTCCCGGTGGCGTTCCCCCGTGCCACCGGGACGGCTTTTCGCACGCCGCGGTGGGTTCGTACCGGTCACGTGGGTGGCATGGTCAACGTGGTCTGTCGCGAAGGCAGTTGGGATCTTTACAGTCCTCACAGGTTCGCATCCCTACACGTGCGGTGACCTGCGGAGACGCAACGCCATCCAGAGACACAGCCCCTCACCGTCCGCACCTCGTCCAGAACGGCGACGCTGCGACCGGCAGTGGAGCTCTCGGCGCGGTCAGCAGTCGCCTACGTGGCCTTCCGTGTCTCTGGAGTTGCCGTCGGCCATGGTCAGTCGCGGGGACTGTTGTACAGCACGGCGCGTGACCGCGTTGCGAAGCCCCAACACGCTTTCCAACTGTCCGCGTCCCCGTTCTGGTTCGTTCATTGGCGTTCGCGCGGCAGCTCAGACGGGGTACGCGTGCAGCGGTGAACGCCAACGGCCATCGGCGCACTGGACAAGGTCACGTCCGCTGGAGTGGTGTATCGACGGCCACTCGGTGATCTCGTCTTTGAGGCTATGCGCTGAGTTCGGTGGGGAGGGTGGAGCATCGCGGTGTTGCGCTCGAAACCCCATCTGACCTGGCTGAAGACACTTTTGCTGAGACACGGCTCGGGCGCTGGGCCAAGGACCCTCCATCCATGCCACCGCGCCCGGTAGGTTGGTGCCGCTGATGCGGACGCGCGCAAGGTTGGTCCGGTCGCTGTGGAGCGGAATGCATCGGAGACTGGGATACGAGTTCTCGCCGACGCCCCGCCCAGGAGCACAAGGACAGCAGGGTAATGACACGCGACCGCGCACCTCTGGTCAGCTGGAGCCGATGGCCTTCGTTCCTGCCTGTCGCGGTGCTCCTCGTCGCGGTTATCGTCGACGTACTGACCCCGTTACCCAGCGTGTTTCCGCTGCTGGCGGCTGTTCCCGTACTGGCCGCCCCCGTGTACTCGTTGTCGGGCACAATCACTATTGGCGTAGTGGCATTGCTGATCGGGACGGCCCTGGGGTACACGGAGGAGCACGCCACCCTTGCCGAATACTTCGTCCGGTTCACGAGCATCGTAGTCCTGACCGTTCTGGCCGCGATCCTCAACCGGGTAATGGCCAAAGACCGGAAGCAGTTGAAGGACACCCGCGAGGTAGCCGAGGCTGTCCAGCAGGCGGTGCTCCCCGCCTCCCCCGGGCGGGTCGGGCCTCTGGGCGTGGCCTCCCGGTACCGGGCCGCCGCGAAGGAGGCCGCCATCGGTGGCGACCTCTACGCCATCCACCCCACACCGGACAGCGTTCGGATGATGATTGCCGACGTGCGGGGGAAGGGACTGGGCGCGGTCCGAACCGTCAACAGGCTGCTCGGCGCCTTCTACGAGGCCGCGGCTCACGTCCCCGGCTTGACCGACGTGGTCGACCGTCTGGAGGAGCTCATGCAGAGGGTCAATGCCGAGGAGGAGGAAGGCCCTGAATCCTTTGCCACCGCCATCCTCATCGACGTCCCCAACGACGGCTCCGCCATCTACATGGTCAACCTGGGACATCCGGCGCCGCTCCTCATCCACCAGGGCCGCGCGAGTCCGCTGGAGCCGACCGCCCCGTCCCTGCCCCTGGGCCTGGGCAACCTGGGCCGCACCCGGGTACCGGTCGATCGGTACACCCTGCCGCACGACGCGACCCTGGTGCTGTTCACCGACGGCCTGGTGGAGGCACGCGACCGCCACGGCACCTTCTACGATCCCGTGCCATTCCTGTCCCGTCCCCTCCCAACGGACCCCGGTGTGATCCTGGACGCTCTCCTCGCCGATCTGACCCGGTACACCGAAGGACGCCTGGACGACGATGCCGCCCTCATGGCCGTTACCCGCCCGCCAGACGTGTCCGGCGGCACTCGGCAAAACTCGCTTCCGCACCCCTGAGGGGTCGCACCGTAGCGCCAGACACGCCGCTGGGCCACGACGGCGGTGTGCCTAGCGGAGCGCCCATGGCGGGCCTGGCCACATCGCGGCAGCAGCTGAGCTGCTGCCCGAGCAGACCGGCGGCCGCGGGATCTCAGTCGTCTACCGCTACAGCCAGGCAGGTCCCCGGCCTCCACGGGCCCGGTCGACGAGGGATAGGCGCTGCGGTGCGCGACCCGCAGGCCCGGGTGGGGCCACCAGTACGTCCGCGCCCTCACGCTGGTGGAGCCGTCGAGGTGGCAGGCAGAGGTACGTCCCCGCTCGGTGACGTCACCGAGCGCGCCGGCATGGGGAAGTTCAGGCTCGCCATCCCCATCGCCGCCTGTGTCTTCCTACGGCCGCGTCTCGGCGTTATACCCGAGTTCCGACCAGCTCAGGCGCGAGGCCAACATGGTCAACGCGGCCCAGCTGCTGCGCCGCTCCGGTCCCGGCGATCTCGCCGACGCCCTCGGCGATCTCCCCCTCGCCCTGGAACAGGCCGCAACCTGGCGGGCGGAGACCGGAATGCCCGTGTCGGAGTACCTGCGGCTTCCCGTGGCCGGCAGCGGACCCGTCAGCCCCCGCTCCGATCAGCGGGCGCGCTCAGCCGTCCGGTGCCACGCTGAAGGCGGGTTCCGACCCGTGGAATGCGGAGGAGCGGACATGGAGATCAAACCGCAAGCGGTCGTCATTCCCAAGGCGACCGACCATCTGGAACAGGGAAGTACGGCCCCGTCTTTCCGAGAACTCCGGCCTGCTTCGGGTTCACGATCATCGCGGACGTCAAACCGGGCAGGGCCGACGCGATACGGGAGCACGGCCACACCCTGGCCAAGGCGCTGGAGCAGGATCCGTACCTTCTCGCACCGCTGAAGCTGCACCACCTGCGCTGGGTTCTCTTCGACGACGACACACGCTTCATGTACCAGGGGATCTTCGACACCGACTTCGACAAGTACACCGAGGACGCCGTCGCCCTGTTCAGCAAGTCGGGTGTGAGCACCACCTTCGAGAACCTCGAAGGGTTTCCAGAGGACTGGCGGACGAACCCAGAGGCGTTCGTGCGCTTCGTACGGGCGCACCACTGTCCGGGCTTCATCGAATACGGAGAGTATCCGTACGTGACGGCGGATGAGATCAAGAAGGCTCTGCGGGTCAAGAGCGCCCTGTCGGAGATACTCGATCAGATGCAGTGAGGCTGAGTGAAATGAGCGAGGTCAGGACCGCCCGCACGTACAACCAGCGGCATATTCCGCGCAAGTACACCCCTGACGGGCGGCGGGTGAGCGTCTACGTCTCGTGGAGCTATCCGGCCGAGGCAGGACGCAACGCGGCGGAGCTGGACAACCGCTTCTCCACGATGACTGAGGTCAGGCGGGTGGCATGGCCCGCGTACGAGGACCCGAAGTGGTCGGATCCGTATCGGTTCCAGCAGGGCATCGCCGGCTCCCTGGAGCTGTTCTTCTGGGCCTGGGTGCCGTTCCAGGATTTCGTCGAGGAGGTCACGGGGCATCCCGTCCCGGTGTATCAGCGCATCGACCAGGCAGGTTTCTTCACTCCGCTCGACGAGCGGGTGCTCGGCGACACGGACGTGATGTTCGTGTTCGGGCTGGACCATGCGGTCACCGAGCAGGAGGCCCAGCCCGGGGAGATCGAGGCTCTGCGTGCGTTCCTCGGCCGGGAGGACGCCTGCCTCGTGCTGGGACCGCACCACGACGTCGGCGCCTCGGACGACCTGAAGGTCCGGGAGATGGAATACCGCCATCACGGCGATCTCCTGGTGCCCCGGCAGCAGCGGTTCGCCACCTACGTCAGGGACCTGATGCAGGGCCTCGGAGTGCCGGTCATGAACCGGTACGGACCGCGCCCGGCGACGCGCGAGGGCGACCAGATCGCCCCTCTGTCCACGGTCCGGGACCTGGACCCGAAGGGCTGGCTGGAGGGGGTGACGAACTTCAACTTCCACATGCACCTGCCGCACTACGTGGGTGAGTGTGGCCGTCACCTGCCGCGGCCTGGAGGCACTTGGAGTGCCACGCGCCTCGCTGGACACGTTCGCCTGGGAGTTCCGGCAGGGGATGGCGGCCCGTGCCAAAGCGCTGGGCGATGTGGGCGACAGCAGCCCGGAGCACTGGGAGGCGCCACTGGGCAGTCCCGGCGTCCATGTGGTGCTCACAGCCGTCGCGCCCGATCCCGTGCATTTGGAGGCGACTGTCGACCGGGCCCGTCCCGCCTACGACGGACTGTCCGGTGTGACGGCGATATGGCGGCAGGACTGCTACGCGCTGCCCGCCGAGACCGAGCATTCGGTTATCGCGACGTGGTCAGCCATCCGGCCGTCGAAGGCAGTGGCATACCGGGATCCAACCAGTTGGAAGTGCCGCTGAAGGCTGGTGAGTTCGTCCTGGGCTACCCCGACGAGATCGGTGGCGTCCAGACCCCGCAGCCGGCCGTGCTGGGGCGCAATGGCAGCTACGTGGTCTTCCGCAAGCTCCACCAGAACGTCGCCGAGTTCCGCCGCTATCTGAAGGACAACTCCAGCGGGCCCCAGGATGAAGAACTGATCGCCGCGAAGATCATGGGGCGCTGGCGCAGCGGTGCTCCCCTGGCGCTGGCTCCACAGGCCGACGATCCCGCCCTCGGGGCCGACCCGTACGGCCGTAACACCTTCCTGTACGAGTGCGACGATCCGTCGGGCTTCAAGACGCCAGGAGGTTGCCACATCCGCCGTGCCAACCCCCGTGACGCCGCGGTGGCAGGAGAGGTGCGACTGCACCGCATGATCCGCCGCGGGGCCGTCTACGGTCCGCCGCTGCCCGAGGGGGTACTGGAGGACGACGGGACCGACCGCGGTCTCATGTTCGCGTTCATCGGCGCGCACCTGGGGCGGCAGTTCGAGTTCGTCCAGTCGCAGTGGATGAACGACGGCGTCTGCTTCGGCGCGAACAACGCCCAGGACCCCGTGACGGGATCCCGCGACGGCTCCACCGACTTCACCATCCCCCGGCGGCCGCTGCGCCGACGCCTCGCCCCGCCGCCGCGCTTCGTCGTCACCCGAGGAGGCGAGTACTGCTTCCTTCCGAGCCTGACCGCCCTGCGCTGGCTCGGCGGCCTGCACGACTGACAACGCAGCGACGGACGCCCCGGCGCCGTCACGCGCTCCGCCGCCCGAGGGGAAGCCGATGGAGACCCTGCACCTGGTACTCAACGCAGTCACCGTCATCTTCATCGCGGCCACCATGTTCGCCGCCGGACTGGGTGCCACGGTCTCGGCACTGCGCGGGGTCTTCACCAACGTCCCGCTCCTGCTGCTGGCGCTGATCACCAACATGGTGGTCGTCCCGCTGCTCGGCTGGGGCATCGGTGCGCTGTTCAGCCTTCCCTCCGCCGCCTTCATCGCACTCATCCTGGTCGCCGCCTCCCCGGGCGGCCCCTTCGGGGCGAAACTCGCCATGGTGCAGAGCGGTGACGTCGTCGGCGGCGCGGCGATGCAGGTGCTGCTCGCCTCCGTCGGCAGCGTCACCTTCGCCCCCACCGTCAACGGCCTGCTGACCGCCGCCGACGTAGGCACCAACGTCTCCCTCGACGTGGGAGCACTGGTGCGGACCGTGGCCCTGCTCCAACTCGTACCGTTCGCCATCGGCCTGCTGATACGCCGCTACGCCGAGCCCACCGCACGGTCGTGGCACCCCCCGGCGGCGGCAGTCTCGAACGTCACGTTCCTGATCGTGCTGGCAGGCATGCTCCTCGGCAACTGGCAGGGCGTCGTCGCGCTCCTCGGCTCTCTCGCGCTCCTCGCCGGGTTCCTGCTCTCGGCCATTGCCTTCGCCGTGGGAACGCTGCTGGCCACGGGTCCGCCCGTACGGCGCACCACCATGGGCGGCGTCGCCTCGGTGCGCAATGCCGGTCCCGCGCTGGCCGCGATCGGCATCGCCTTCAACGACCAGCCCGCCATCCTCGGCGCACTCGCCGCCATCCTCCTCAGCGGCCTGGCGGCAGCCCTGCCGATCGCCACACTGCTCAGCAGCCGACGACGCGCGCCTACGGCAGCGGAGACAGAGATGCGTGCCGATGGCTGACCACACGAGCGCGTGACTCCGCACCCGAGAGCGTCTGGTCGAACAGCTGAACCACCGAGTCGAGGACGTCGACCGCGGACTGTGCCAGCAGCATGAGCAGGATCGGGTGACGTCGGTTCGGCTCGCGCCGCACCAGGGCCTGCGAGGTGAACTGACGGCCGATCTGGGCGAGATGACGGCGCCGTTCGGCGGGAAGCGCGGAGATATCGAGCGTGTCGGCGTCCAGGCCGCGTAGGAACTTCAACTTCTCGACCTCGCCGCCCACGCTGCCCGGCGACGCCTGCACCGGTCCGGTGACCAGCCAGTGCAGGCGCGAGGACTTCAACTTCGGGTCGAAGACCAGCAGCCCGTCCAGGCCGCGGGCGCGCTCGTCGGTCAGCAGGTGGGCCACGCGGGCGTGGGTCTCCCGCTCGCAGCCTGACGGGCGCTGCCCACCTTCTCCAGCAGCGTGACCACACCGGGCCGGATCACCTTCGCCGCGCGCAGGTACTCGCAGCCCAGGCGGAACAGCAACGACGGAGAGTCGTGCTCCATGGCGCGGGCCAGCAGGAACTCATCCAGCTCCTTCAGCTCCAGCGACTTCGCCGGCCGCCACCCCAGATACTTCGCCACCTGCCGCAGATGATCCGTACGCGTCTGCTCCCGGGACACCCCATAGCCGCTCAGCACCTCGACTGGCAGGCCGAGCTGCCGGGCCAGCCGCCCCACCGCCGCCGGCGGAGCAGAGCGAACCTCATCCGGCACGAAACCCAGCCACGGCAGCGTGCACAACTGCACCGCCGCACCGAAAACCGTCTGAGGACGCAGGAACTTCCGCAGGAACTCCTCATCTGCTGAGGTGAGGGTGAAATAGCGGATCAGCTCGTCCTTGCCGATCGCCGGAAACGAGCGCAGGGCCTCCAACTCCTCATCGGAGAACACTCGCGTTGCCATCTCCCGCCCCTCTCGCCGCCGGATTCACTCGTTCAGCCCAACGAGCCACCGGCCCCACAGCAACGGGCCAGGTCAGGGGCTACTCCGTTGTTTTCTCGACGAGTACTACCGGGCCCCCAAAGGCGAGAAAGCACCCATCCAGGCCAGTCAGCGCTGGCACGTGGAGCGCACTCACGCCTGGCAGAACGCTTTCCACCGGCTCGCCCGCTGCTACGAGCGGCGCACCACCGTCATCGACGCCTTTTTCGACCTCGCCGACACGATCATCACCGTGCGTAGCCTGATCAGGCAGGCATGGACGACTCACCGCTGGGACGAACGCCCGGACCGCCGACCGTGACCGCTCTTGCGGTGGCTGCGTGCCGGCGGCCGGTGTTCAGCCGGTCGCGCGGAGGGCCGGGCAGGTCGGATGTACAGCCGGGTGGCTGCCCGTCGCCTGAGCCCTTGTTGCGGATGGAACGGCGGTGGTGGCGGCGCGTGGCGCGGGTGGGCTATCGCGTGTTTCGGTTCGGGTCCGGGGGTGGCGACAAGGCCCAGCTGGCGAGGAGGTTGAGGGCCTGGTGGGAGGGGGAACCGGGTTCGGCGGTGTAGACGTAAAGAGTGCTGTCGGTGTCGCCGGGCAGGGTGAGGGTCTCGTAATCGGCCGTGAGATCCCCGACGACGGGGTGGTGCAGTCTTTTGGAGCCGTGGGTGCGCTGGTAGACGCGGTGTTCGTCCCACCAGTCGCGGAACTCGGTGCTTTCGGAGCGAAGTTCGGCCACGAGGTCTTTCGTCGCTAGGTCGTGCGGGTTGGCGCCGAGTTCGAGACGCAGGCCTTCCACCGCCGCCCGGGCCTGGAACTCCCAGTCGGCGAACAGGGCGCGGGCGTCCTGGTCGAGGAGTATCCAGCGCGCGTAGTTGCGCTCGGCCGGGCGTCGGGCCTCGAAGTCGGCGAACAGCGCCCGGGCCATGCGGTTGGTTGCCAGGATGTCGCTGCGGCGCCCGAGGATCATCGCCGGTTCACCGTCGAGGGCGTCGAGGAGTTGGCGCAGTCCGGGGCGCACGCGCTGCACTGCGCGGGAGCGTGGACGCTGGGGCGTACCGGCTGATCCGATCAGGTCTTCGAGGTGTCTCTGGCCGGCCGCGTCGAGTTCCAGGGCGCAGCCGAGGGCCTCCAGCACGGAGGAGGACGGGACGATCCGCCGCCCTTGTTCGAGCCGCGCGTAGTAGTCGGTGGAGACACCGGCCAGCAGGGCGACCTCCTCGCGGCGCAGCCCCGGTACCCGCCGTACCCGCGCGTCGGTGGGCAGCCCGGCGCGCGCGGGATCGCACTGGCTGCGCGCACGGCGCAGGAAATCCGCGAGCTCCTGGTTCTTCTCAGTCATCAGCTCAGTATGCCGCGCCCCGGAAATCGCGCCTGGACCTGCGCGTCCTAGGTTCCCGCGTCCTCGGACGCGCAGGGCGCCGGATGGCCGCCCACGGCTGTCGGTCCGCGGCCATCGTGGTGTGTACGGCGGCCGGGACCCACCTGGCCGCCTTGCGGAGAGGAGCGTCCATGACCTACCCCACCGACCGCCCGGCCACCTGGTTCGTTACCGGGGCCTCCCGTGGTCTGGGACTTGAACTGGTCGCCCAGCTGCTCGGCCGGGGCGACAACGTCGCCGCCACCACCCGGTCGGCGCAACGGCTGACCGACGCGCTGCAGGCTCGGTCCGCCGACACCGGCCGCCTGCTTGCCCTGGAGGTGGACCTGCGCGACCCGAGCGCGGTCGACAAGGCGGTGGCACGGACGACGGAGCGTTTCTCCTCGCTCGACGTGGTGGTCAACAATGCCGGCTACGGCTTCCTCGCCGCGGTCGAGGAGACCGGCGCCGAGGCGGTGCGGGACATGCTCGACGTGCAGGTCGCCGGTGTGTGGAACGTCCTGCGCTCGACCCTGCCGACGCTACGCGCGCAGGGCGGCGGCCACATCGTCAACGTCTCCTCGGTGCTCGGGCTGGTTTCGGTGCCGGGCTGGGCGCTCTACTGCGCGGGCAAGTACGCCCTGGAGGGCCTGTCCGAGTCGCTGGCCGCTGAGGTCGCCGACCACGGGATCACGGTCACGATCGTCGAACCGGGCTACTTCCGCACCAACTTCCTCAGTTCCGGCTCGCTGCAGCTGCCGGCGCGGACCACCGACGCCTACCCGGGCATCCGCGAGATGGTCGCCGCGCACCTGGAGTTGCCCGGCAGCCAGCTCGGCGACCCGGTCAAGGGCGCCGAGCAGATGATCGCAAACGTCGTCGCCGGAGGCACTGAGCTGCGCCAGGTGCTCGGCTCGGACTCCCTCGCCTACGCCACGGCGAAGGTGAAGTCCCTGAGTGCCACGCTCGACGCCTCGAAGGACACTGCCCCGCTGACCGACTTCGCCCGGTCCTGACCGTCCACACCGATCCGATTGGTACGGAGGAACAGTCCATGAGCAAGATCCTGATCGTCATGTCGGCCGCAGACACCTGGGTGCGGACCGACGGGTCGGCCTACCCGACCGGTTATTGGGCCGAGGAGCTCGCCGCCCCGCACGCGGCGTTCGTCGTAGCCGGGCACACCGTCGACTTCGCCTCGCCCGGCGGGGTCCTCCAGCCCCTCGACGCGCACAGCGCCGACCCGGAGGTCGCCGGCGAAGGGTGCGCCGAGCACGTGGCCCACGCCCAGGCGGCGCTCACAGAGTTCGGGCCGCTGCTCGACCTCGCGAAGATCGATCTCGCCGACTACGCCGCGATCGTCCTGCCCGGCGGTCACGGACCGGTGGTCGATCTCCACCAGGACGCCGACCTCGGGCGGCTCCTGATCGAGGCCGACGACCAGGGCAAGATCATCGGTGCGGTCTGTCACGGCCCCGCCGGCCTGCTCAGCGCAACCGAGGCTGACGGAAGCTGGCGCTTCGCCGAGCGGCGTATGGCCGCCTTCACCGACGAGGAGGAGGGTCTGTTCGGCACCGCGCAGGGCGCGCCCTGGCTGCTGGCAAGCCGTCTGCGTGAGCTTGGCGGCCGCCATGAGGGCGGCCCGGCCTTCGAGGCCTACACCGTGCAGGACGGCACCCTGTTCACCGGGCAGAACCCGGCGTCCAGCACCCCGATGGCCGACGCCATCGTCGCGGCCCTGGCCGCGGGAGCCTGACCGGCTCGCACCACGGCGCCAGGACGGGCCTGCCACGTGCTCCCGTCCCGGTCGCCTTCTCCCCCCACCACCTCTCATCACGAGCACCGAAAGAGGACCATCGTGAACGCCTCGCCTCTGGAGTCATCCCCCGCGTCCCCGGATTCCCCGCACTCCGCCGAGTCCCCGGCGTCCGTGCTCGACCGTGTCAGGACCGAGCTGTTCATCGGGGGCCGCTGGGTGCCGGCGTCGAAGGGAGCGACCTTCGCCGTGGAGAACCCGGCCACGGGCGAGACGCTGGCCCGCGTCGCCGACGCCACCGCGCAGGACGGGCTGGCCGCTTTGGAAGCGGCCAGCCGCGCCCAGCCGCAGTGGGCCGCGACACCGCCCCGGCGGCGGGCGGAGATCCTGCGCCGCACCCACGATCTGCTCCTGGAGCGCACCGAGCAGTTCGCGCTGCTGATCACCCTGGGGAGATGGGCAAGTCACTGGCCGAGTCGCGCTCCGAGGTCGCCTACGCGGCGGGCTACCTGCGCTGGTTCGCCGAGGAGGCGGTGCGCATCGACGGCGGCTGGAAGGTCAGCGAGGACGGTTCGGCGCGGGTGCTGGTGATGCGTCAGCCCGTCGGGCCCTGTCTGCTGATCACCCCTTGGAACGCCGCGATCGCGATGCCGGCACGCAAGATCGGCCCGGCACTGGCCGCGGGTTGCACCGCCGTGGTCAAGCCGGCCGCGCAGACTCCGCTGACCACCAACGCGCTGGTGTCCCTGCTCGTCGAGGCCGGTTTGCCGGACGGCGTGGTCAACGTCGTGCCCACCGACAACGCCCCTGCCCTGTCCGAGCCGCTCCTGGCCGACAGCCGACTGCGCAAGGTCTCCTTCACCGGCTCGACCCCGGTCGGGCGCCTGCTGCTCGCCCAGGCCTCGCGGAACGTGCTGCGCACCTCGATGGAGCTCGGCGGCAATGCCCCCTTCGTGGTGTTCGCGGACGCCGACCTGGACGCGGCAGTCGAAGGTGCGCTGACCGCCAAGCTGCGCAACATCGGCGAGGCCTGCATCGCGGCCAACCGCTTCTACGTCCACGCCGACGTCGCCGAGGAATTCGCCGAGCGGCTCGTCGCACGCATGAGGACTCTGAGCCTGGGTCCCGGCACTGACCCCGGCACCGACCTCGGCCCGCTCATCGACGACCGGCAGCGCCGCCGGGTGGCCGACCTGGTCGACGACACGGTGGCCGGCGGGGCCCGGCTACGCGCGGGGGCGCCGTGCCCGAGGGCCCCGGCTACTTCTACCCGCCGACAGTGCTCACCGGCGTCCCCGCCGACGCCCGGATCACCCGCGAGGAGATTTTCGGCCCAGTGGCCGCGATCCAGATCTTCACCACCGAGGCGGAGGCTCTGCACGCCGCCAATGACACCGAGTTCGGGCTGGTCAGCTACGTCTACACCCAAGACCTCGGGCGCGCGCTGCGCATGGCCGAGCAGATCGAGACCGGCATGGTCGGGCTCAACCGTGGCTACGTCTCCGACCCCAGCGCCCCCTTCGGCGGGGTGAAGCAGTCCGGTATCGGACGTGAGGGCGGCAACAGCGGCATCGACGAGTACCTGGAGGAAAAGTATGTCGCGATCGACACCGCACGCTGAAGGAGGAACCCGATGCCACTGATCCACCTGCGCCTGCCGGCCGGCGCCCTCGACGGCACCGGCCGGACGCCCTGGCCGAGCGTCTGACGACCACGGCCCCGGAGGTCGAGGGCCTGCCGGTGTCCGAGCCGGCACGCGACACCGCCTGAATCCTCTTCGGCGAACACGCGCCGCACGCCGTCTACGGCGTCGGCCGCCGCCCGGCGCCGCGGCCCAGCTGGTCCGGACCGGGGTCAACGCCTTCGAAGGCGGTGTCGACGACGCCGCGAAGGCCACCCCGGTCCGCCGGATCACCGGCGTGCTCACCGACCACGTCCCGGGCGCCTCAATCCATGTTCTCGTCCGCGACCTGCCGGCCGCCCGCTGGGGAGTCGACAG
Source organism: Streptomyces sp. NPDC047453 (assembly GCF_040643155.1). NCBI lineage: Bacteria > Bacillati > Actinomycetota > Actinomycetes > Kitasatosporales > Streptomycetaceae > Streptomyces > Streptomyces sp. NPDC047453. Next base: position 13,849 of record NZ_JBEYTS010000082.1, read on the forward strand.
GGTGCCCACCAGCCTCGCGGAGCCATGCGCGCTCGGCCCGTCCTCGCCCTGAGCACGCTCGACCCGACCACGACACGCGGAGCCCTCATGTCCCACCGCAGCCCCTTCAGCCTCCTCACACAGCTCGCCGGTGACTAGGAGCAGCTGGCGATCTTCTCCGAACAGGCCGCCGTCGAGAGCTGGCTGGCCGCCAAACGGGCACTCGCCCTGGCCCAAGCCGAGCACGGCATCCTCTCCCGGGAAGAGGCCGGCGCCGTCGTCACCGCCGCGCGCGCCGACACCATCGACACCGACGCCCTGTGGGACACCGCGCGCACCGTCGGCTACCCCGTGCTCGGACTCGTCCGCCAGATCGCCGCCACCCTCCCGCCGGGGCCCGACGGACGCGTGCACTACGGTGCCACCACCCAGGACATCATGGACACCGGCCTGGCCCTCCAGCTGCGCCGCTCGCTGGCCGCACTCGACCGGCGGCTCGGTGAGCTCGGCGGCGCGCTCGCCGCCCGCGTCGAGGAGCACGCCCGCACCGTGATGGCGGCCCGCACCCACGCCCAACAGGCGGTGCCCACCACCTTCGGAGCCACCCTGGCGACCCTGCTCACGCAGTCGCCCGGCAGCGCGAACGCCTCGCTCAGGCCGAGCCGCGCATCGCCCGGATAGCGCTGTTCGGCGCGGGCGGCACCTCGGCCGCACTCGGTCCGCATGCCGCCGCGGTGCGTTCCAGCGCGGCGGCCCTGCTCGGACTGCACGACACCACCGTCCCCTGGCACGTCGAACGCGACGGCATCGCCGAGTTCGGCTGGCTGTGCGCTACCTTCACCGCCACCTGCGCCAAACTTGCCCGCAACATCGTTGATCTCTCCCGCACCGAGATCGCCGAGGTCGCCGAACCTTTCTCCAGCCACTGTGGCGCCTCGTCGACCATGCCGCAGAAGATCAACCCGATCTCCTGCGAAGGCATCATCGGTGCGTCCGCAGCTGCCGGCGCGCTGGCGTCGTCCCTGCTGCGAATACAGGAAGCCGACCACGAGCGCGCCGCAGGCGAGTGGCAGACCGAATGGCAGGTCCTCCCGCAGTTGGCCGTACTCGCCGCCACCGCACTGTCCGAGGCCCACCTCGTCGTCGCCGGCCTGCGCGTCGACCCCCGGCGCATGCGCGCCAACCTCGCAGCCGACGGCGGGCTCGTCATGGCGGAAGCCCAGATGATCGCCCTCGCCCCGGCCATGGGCCGCGAACACGCCCATGACCTCGTCTACGAAGCCGCCACCGCCGCCCGCCGCGGCGGGAAGACCCTCGCCGAGGCGCTGCCCGAGGTGGCCGAGGCCCCCCGACCCCATGGTCACCGCCGACGACTACCTCGGCGACGCCGAGCGCACCGTGCGCGCCGCAGTAACGACCTGAGCTCGCAGCACTCCGCTCGCCCACGATGACCGCCCGCTCGCGACGCTCGCCACCGACCGATGAGATGTCACCGCCCACCACCGGCCGCACCGGGGCCGACGCCCCGCGCGAGCCAACCGCAAGCCACCCCGCCGGCGTCGACTGCCGCGATATTGCGGCAGTTGCGCACTGCCCTTCCTGGCTGCCCACGCACGCGACCGGGCAGCCGCCAGCGGTCTCGCACAGGCCAGCGTCACCCTGGTGGCCGACATGGCCGCGCACCCGTCCCAGGACCGGGTTCTCGAGCTCGACCGGCCGGACATCGTTCCTTTCCGCGTCGACCGGATCGATCCGGCGACAGGTCGGCCACGACCGCTGACACCCGAGTCCTACCCGCACGCCACGGCAGCCGCCGGCGTCCTCCTGGACAACCTTGCCGATCGAGGACGCAGCCTCCTGCAAGCCACCGCTGCCCTCGCCGTCGAACTCCTGCAGGCGTATGGCTATCCCGAGACCGGACTGATCACCCGCGCCGGGAAACTCAACCCCGCCGGCTTCTCCCAACGCACTTGTGGGGCCGTCGCCCAGTGGGCCGAGCAGCACGGTCTGCTGGACCCGCCGTGAGCGGTAGCGGTTCCGAACCGGGGCGGTAGCGCCCAAGCGCACGCCTCGCGTACCACCCCTGTACAGAAGGCGTGCCCTCCCTCGGACGCGAGGACAGTCTTCCGCGCGTGGGCTGCCGAACAGCCACGTTTCCTCTACCAACAGTAGAGGGGTGCGGTAGAGTGAGGAATATGGCAGCAGACGAGACGAGCATCAAGGTGAGCACGGCCGCGCGGGACCGGCTCGCCCAGCTGGCGGCCGAGCACGGCACCACCATTCGCGGCCTGGTGGAGGACCTCGCGCAGGGCACTCCGACGCAGGCCGAGTACGCCGAGCGGGCCGAGCTCGCCCGTGCCGAGCTCGCCTCCGCCCTCGGCAGCGCGCCGAGCCCGGAGGCCGAAGCGAAGGCCCGAGCTCTGCTCGAGCGCCTGGGCACCGCCCCGCACAGCCCGCAGGCAGCCGCGTAGTGGCGGCCATCGCGGTCGTCCTGGACCACACGACCGCCGCGGCACTGTACGACCCGAAGGACCCGTTCAACGAGGCGGTCGCCGCGTTCTACGTCCAGGCCTCCGGCGGACTCGGTGACCTGTATGCGCCGGTACTGTCGCTGACGGCCGGTGACGCCGAACGGCCTGGGCTGCTCGGCTACATCAAGGGGCTGCGGTTCATCCGGATCGAGGCGTTCGACACCGACGCCGCGGTCACCGCCACCGAGCTGCTGCGGTTCGGGCACTCCTGGGCCGCCGTCCACGCCATCCACGCCGCCCGACCCTCCGCCGCCCACCCCAGCGGACGGTTTCTGCTCACCGTGACACCGAAGGCGTACGCGGGCACCGGCGTGCAGGCGGTCCACCCCGGCCAGTAGCCGTCATCGGCTCTGGTCCGCCGCCGTCTGACAGCCGCTCGCTCAGGGCGGCTGCGTTGCCGTCAGCGAGCCCCGAGGCAGTCGTCGTTGAAGCCCCCGTCGTTGTCTGTTCAGACGTGCCCGGCCGTCGGCCGAAGTGTTCTTTCGGAGGAACCGTGCAGTTCACTGTCCTGCCCGTCCGCGAGCGGCCCGTCTCCCCCGTGCCGGGGCAGGCCTTCCTGGTTCGGGACAACTGGGATGACTACAGCTTCAAGACGACTTTCCAGCTGCTCTGTGTCGATCGAGGCGGCGAGATCAGGGAGATCGGCGCGGTCAAGATCGGCCGGTTCGGTATGGCCGCGCCGGCCAGGACGCCGCTGCCGGACGACTTCGAAACCCTGGACGGAGCCTTCTTCTCGCTCGGGCTGCGGGACTCCTACTACGAGCGGCTGCGCGAGCTGGGTCCCGATCTGCAGCACACCGTCCTGCGGGCACTCAACGACGTCTCCTTCGATCTGGACCTCTTCTCCCGTGCCCGCACCGAGAGCGTGACGGGCACGTCCCTGCTCCGCACCGTTTCCGCTGACATCGTCGTGGGCCGCTTCCGGGGCAACGGCATACCCGCGGGACCACCAGTGGCCATCACCGAGGTCACCCGGCGGCGTCTGTTCGACGCGCTGCGCAGAACCGGGGCGAGCTGGTCGGGCAGCCTGGACGAGGTCTCCTTCCTGCGCAGGCTGTACGACCTGGACGGTCTGAAGAGTCATGACCCGCGGTTCGCGACGGCCGAGGGCGACATCGTCCAGCACCGTCTGGCTGCAGGGCATCTGCGCGCACGCCGCCGGCCACCGCGACTGGGATCTGCTGGAGGAGGCCGCCCACACCATGCGCACCTGGGACGGCGCCTGGGACCAGTGGAGCGCCCAGGACAAGATCACGCCCTGGCTGCGCACTCTGGCCGATGAGGCCGCATCCGTCATCGCCGCCGTCCTGCGCGACCACCCGGAATCCGCCCAGCACTTCAGCCACATCGCCGACGACCGCACCGCCGACCCCCGCATACGCCAGGCATTACGCACCAGCGCGGCCGACTGAAGCGGTCGATGAGGCGTATCGGCCTGCGCAGCTTCTACTGCCAGCACGGGCGGCCGGGCGGCCCCTGCCGAGCCCACCGGCCCTGGCTCCGCAACAGGGCATCGGCGACCTGGGTGCGACGGCCCGCCGGTGCTCATCGTGATCATGGCGTCCCCGGACCTCGAACGCCGGGACGGCTCTGTCACCAAGGACGTTGAGCCCTGGGGACCTGTCGCGCTACCCTCGTCGCGGCGAACGTGATCGCCCGACTCCCATCTGCGGGCCCCCACGTGGCCCGCGGCCTGGTGGACAAGGTTCTGCGAATCTCACGGTGAACACCCTCTGCTTGCACGTGATGCGTACAAGGCGTGGGACGTGGGGCTGCGCCGGAGACGAGACCTTCATGACGCGTAATCGTGCACGCAAGCAGGCCATCCGGGCTGCGGCGGGCGAGGGCGGGTACGCCCGTACGGCCCGACTGCACGAGGAAGGCTCCCGGGCCATCCTTGCCGCCGATGTGCAGCGCAACGCGGTCCAGGCGTTCCGCCAGGCCGGCTGGCCGACGGAGAGCGAAAACTTCCCCGAAGGGGGGCAGTGGTCCGCGTACGCCGGGCCGGTGTGGTCACTGCTCTCCCGCCCCAGCGGGACGGACACGGACGCTCACCCCGACGACGCCGATCACCATGACCTGACGATCACTCCTGGGTTCACCTTCATCGCCCCGGCCATCAGCATCAACACCGGCGAAGCGATGGTCCTCAAGGTGCCGGGTGACACGCCCCCGTCGGAGCTGGTGAGCCAGGTGTCGGCCGCGGTGGCCCGCGCGCGGGAGAGCGAGATCGCCAAGCTGGTCAACGACGCGCAGTGCGCGATCTGTGGCGACAGCTACCCGGCGCGGCACCTGCTGGCGCCCACCGAGGCGCAGGAGGTGACGGTGTGCCCCTCCTGCGTCTTCGACGGCGACCTGCTCGGCGCGTACGACCCTGTGCGGCTGGCCTACGACATCGACCACCTGTGGTTCGAGGAGCTGGCCATGCCCGCCGGGTGGGCGGCGGTGGCCGCGCTCCTGGCCTGCGCGGGCGGCAAGACCTTCGTCAAGCGCCTCAACGAAGCCGGTGTCCTGGAAGTCCCCGGCGGGCACTGGTCGGATCTGAGCCAGTTGCGGATCTGGCTGCCCCCGCACTCGCGCCCGGCTGCCCTGGACGGCCTGGGTGCCGGGGCCGGCCTCACGAGGGTGGTCGAAGCCGTCGAAGCAGCCCACCCGGACCTGCGGGAGCGGTTCCGCACGCAGCTGGCCGAAGAGCTGGAGCAGGACCCGGACGAGGACGGCCGGGACTATCTCGTCGAGCAGCTGTGGCCCGCAGTGATCGCCTACGCGGTCGCCCTGGCGACCCAGGAGCAGGAACGCCCAGGGCATCGACCGCCCTGGCACGTGCTGTCCGACTCCTTCGAGCCGGGTACGCTGGCCGGCCACTTCCGCCAGCTCGGCAGCAGCCTCAACGCCCACGATCTGGGTGTCTGCTTCACCCTGGAGGTGGGTCTCCAGGTCGTCGCCGAAGCACTGGGATGGAACACCCACTACTGACCGGTGTCGCGCTGCCTGCAGTTCCGTTGCGTGGACCGGCGCCGCCGGTGGAGGCCACCGCGGCCCGGGCCCCGTGCTCGTCGGGAAGGCCACCAGCGCCGTGCTTGGTGCGGGCTTTGGTCAGCCAGCGCCGATCTTGACGGTGTTCCCGTCAACCTGGATGGGTCTCGCGGGGCGGGTGCGAGTTGAGCTGGGCCCTGAGGAGGGGCGGAAGCCACCGTCGGTGGCTTCCGCCCCTCCTCCGTGTTCGCTGGGGGTCTCAGCTCTCCGGTTCCCTCGGCACGGCACGGGAGAAGAACTCCTTCGCGGCCTGTGTGTCGAGGTTCCCGTTCGTGGTCGCGGACCGCCGCAGTGCTTCGCCCGACACCTGAGCGGGAATGCCGAGCTGCTTGTCCGCCTCGCCCATGATCTCGCCGATGTACCACTGGGCCGAGGTCGGGAAGTGCTGGATGAACCAGCTGAGCATCTTCGCCAGGGGCAGCGACAGGATGAGGTCGAAGTCCTTGAGCTCACGGCCCCGGCGTTCGGCGGTGCGGAGCGAGGTGGTGAAGTCCTCCAGGACGGCATGGCGGAGGGTCGGCCCCAGGGCGTCGGTCGGGATGATCTGCCGGAGACTGTCGGCGACTTCGAAGGCCAGTTGGTCGGCGACTTCCCGCACGCTCGGCTCGTTGCGGTGGCGCAGGGCCCAGCGCTTGCGGATGTCGGGGCGCTTCCACAGGAAGCGGAAGAAGGTCTCGCTGAACCGGTCGCGGATCTGGGCCGCCCCCGGAGCGAGACGGTGCCGGTCGCCGGCCGACATGGCCTCCTTCAGCCCTTCGGAGGAGCGGCGCCTGGCTTCGGCCCAGTCTTCGGCGACCGGGCGGGACCACTGGGCCCGGCCGCCGACGGTCGCCTGGGGCAGCGGCACGTCGTTCTCGCCGCGGGAGATGTAGCCCCGCAGGGTGGAGGCCGTGATGCCGCCCAGTGCGGCCATCTCGGGCACGCCGAGGAGCCGGTCCCCGGCGAGTTCGGGACTGGCCAGGTCGACGACGCACCTGTCCAGCGGCAGAGGGTCGTCCTGTTTCTGGTGGTGCTGTGCCCACCGGGTCAGGTCATCGATCCAGTTCTCGGGTTCTGCGGTGGCCGGGTCGAAGGTGGCGACCTTGTGCACGTGTACGCGGTCCGGGTGGGCGTGGCCGTCGAGCATGTCGGCGGCGTGGACGGTGGCGGTGGCGCGTGCTGTGTGGCGTGCGTAGTCCTCGGTGACCGGGTCCCAGATCTGGCCGGGCCGGTACCAGGTTTCGCCGTCCCACCAGTAGCCGCCGGCCCTGAATAGCAGCGGCGCGCCGGACCAGTGGGTGTGCAGGCCGGCGGTGTCCCGGTCGCGCAGCAGGAGGACGGTGCGGCCGTGCTCGGGGTGGTGGCGTACGGCCCAGCCCAGGTGATGGGCGATCGGGTCGGTGGTGAAGGCCAGCCACCCTCCCGCGTGGGAGGTGTCGCACCGGCCCCACATGCCTTCGCCCTTGTTACGGCCGACCGCCTCAATGGCGTCCGGGCCCTCGTCGAGCGGCAGATGCGAGTCGTCGACGAACGGCAGACCCGGCACCGGGTGGTCCGTCCGCAGCCCGTTGGCGAGCGGCCGAATGTCGTAGACCAACGTGCTCCCCCTTCTCAACTCAAGTGATGTACTTAGCTACAGCACTGCTGATGCCCAGTAGTACACGGCTAGAAAGCGGATCGGCACAGCGATTTCGAGACAAGTTTGCACAGCGGCGGGAGAGGCGGCCGTCGTCCTGGGTCGACACGTGCCGGCGGCCACTACGCCACGCATATCGCGATGTTGACCGGTCCGGCCCCCGCGGCTGCCAGGGCGCTTCGCCTCGCGCGGGTCCCGCAGCGCCCGCGGAGAGCTCAGAAGTCGCTCAAGACGTACTTCTCGCACGGCTGGCCAGGACACGGTGCAGGCATGGACATCGACTGGGGAACGATCCCTGCCTGGGTGAGCGGACTCGGCAGCACCGGAGCACTGTGGGTCGGCGCCGTCACCCTGCGGCGCGCGCAGGACAAAGAGAGCCGCTCAGAAGCCCACGCAGTGGTCTGCCGCGACGAACGCGCCGACTGCTGCGGGTACGAACTGGCCGCGCCTTACTGGATCGCCAGTGCGGCCAACGGCAGTGAGCGCCCCATACACCACGTCTGCCTGATCACCTACGACTCCGCGACCGACACCATGGGGGAAAGTCACCTGCTCGCTAAGGTGCTGCCCCCCGGCGTCGCCGACCACATCCATCTCCCCATCCCGTCCCCGGAATGGTCCCGGCCGGCGGCGGTCATCTTCCGCGACGCCGACCGGACGTGGTGGCTGCGAGACCTCATGGAGCAGAGCCTGTACCGGCAAAGCCCACTCCCCCGCGTCGGCAGGGTCCGGCGCACCCTGCGTCGGCTCGAGAAGGAAGGGCGGCTGACGGAGCCCCAGCAGTTGACGCGCGGCGGCCACGGTCACCGCGCGCCCTGGTAGCGGCAACGCGGCCCTGGCAGGCCTTCCTCCCCGGGGCAGGGCCTCCTGGACCAGCGGGACGGGAAGGCTCATCCGGCAAGTGCGCACGGCTCGAGGACGAACCACTGCGCAGATCTTCAAGGGCTACAGCAGGGCGGCAGGGGCGGCGTCGTCGGCCGTCCAGTCACCGTCGAAGAGCGCGGCGACCAGGCTCACATGCTCGTCGGGAAGTCCACCAGCACGGTGCTTGGTGCGGGCCTTGGCCAGCCAGGCACCGAGTTTGACGGTGTCACCGTCGACGCGGATCGTCTCGCGGGCGGCGGGGACGCGGCCTTCGCGGTGCAGGAAGAGCTCCAGGAGCTGGACGGTCTGGGCGAAGGTGCGGCGGGTGCGGCGGGCGGGGATGAGCGGGTTCTCCTCGGGGGTGAGGCTCAGGGCGGTCATCAGCTGCTGCTGGCCAGGGGTGAGGGCGTGCCAGGTGGCGAGCTGGCGGGCCAGCCAGGAGCCGATCTTCACGCCGCCGATCTGGCTGTCGCGGGTGAGGGTGGCGGGGTCGGCTCCGGAGGCGAGGTGGGCGCGCAACAGGTTGTACTTGCGGTGCCAGTCCGCACCGTGCGGCAGACGCCAGTCGGCGGCGAGAGCGGCGAGGGCGTCCACACGGGCTCGATCGAGGGCGTTCTTGGCGGCGAGGTGGCGTTGTTCGGCGAGCCAGGCGCCGACGGGGGTGGTGGCGGGGGCGGCGAGGTGACCGTGCATGCGGTGGTAGTCGGCGGCGGCGGCGAGGCGGGCGCGCCAGGCGGCGTCGTGCTTGTCCCAGATCATGCCCAGGGCGTCGAGTTCGGCCATCCAGTCGGCCTCGAGGCGGCCGGCTTTCGCGGCGTCGCGCATGGTGGTGATGAAGGTGCCGAGGGTGTAGCCGGTGGGGTCGGTGTAGTCGGCGGGGACGTCGAGGTGGCCGTACTGGTCGCGGTAGGAGCGGGCGGCGGCGAGGCCGAGGCGGCGGGAACGGGAGACGGCCGGGTCGCGGAGGTCGAAGGAGACCAGGTCCATCGCCTGGGCGATGCGCTCGGGGTGGACGGTGAAGTCGAAGTGCCAGCGGCGGGCGATGACGTCGCTGGTCTCCTTGGGCAGGCGGTTGGCCTTGTCGGGGAGGCGTTCGAGGATGCGGTGGTCGTGGCTGGCCAGCGCGCAGGCGATCGCCCACACCGGTTCGTACGCGGTGCCCAGGATGTTCTCGCCGTCCGTGCCGGGCGGGATGTAGACGGGGACGATCAGCGAGGCGGTCTTGCCGGAGACGTCCAGGCGCAGGGCGCGGCCGAGGGCCTGGACGCAGCGCACGACGCTGCGGGTGGGTTCGGCGAAGGCGATCGCGTCGACGCTGGGGATGTCGACGCCTTCGGCGATCAGGCGGGAGTTGGCGAGGATCGCGACGTCGGCGGCGGCGAAGGCAGCGAGGATGTCCCCCCGTTGGGCGGGGGTGTGCTCGCCGTGGGCGAAGAACAGCTCCGGGTCGATGCCGGGGACTAGGTGGGGGTCCGTCCGGCGCAGCAGGCGCAGGGTGTGGGGCAGTTCGCGGGCGAAGCGGCGGGCGTCGGAGACGAGGTTGAAGTAGACCAGGACCTTCTTCAGGCCGTGCTCGGTCATGGTGCGCAGGACTGCCAGGTGCAGGGCGGTGGTGCGCAGCGCGCTGTCCGGCTCCTCGCCGTTGCCGCTGGGCAGGCCGGTGTCGGGCACGGGCAGGTTCAGGCGGCAGCGCAGGTCGGCGTCGGTGAGGGTAGGCACCACGATGCGGTAGTCCGCCGCCCGGCCGTCGGCGACGGCCTGGGCGAGCGGGTACTCGAACACCTTCTTCCCGTAGACCTGCTCGTTGTCCATGGAGTTGGCGAGCGTCTGCCTCCGGGCCCGCCGGGCGCCGACGGCGTGGGCGGGTGGTGTCGGCGGATTCCGCCGCCTCGATCTCGGGTTCGTCGTAGGCGGTCCTGATGCCCCCTCCCGCATGACCTGCCGCAGAAGAGCGCGACGTATTACTACTTCGCCGCGTGGCGTGACGACGGGACCGACCAGGTCATTCATGAACGACGGGGAATTACGAGTTGTCCGATCTTGGTCCGGGGGCGTCCGTGAGCGTACACAGGGGCGGTTCCTTGCCTGCTCAGCGGCAGTGCCAGCTTCCCGCCTACACGTTGGGGTCATGAACTCACCGCCCGCCGTCTCCCTCGGCTTGCTGGGCGCGGACGAAGTCCTCGGCGACCAGGGCTGCGAGGTCGAAGTACGCCTCGCGGGTCTTCGGCCGCAGCATGTCCAAGTCCACCTCGTCGCCGCTTTCGAGGTGGTGGTCGAACGGTATGGCGACCACGCCGCGGCACCGCGTCTCAAAGTGCGCCACGACGTCCTCGGTCCTGATCATCTTTCCGGTCTCGCGGACTCCGGAGACGACAGTGATGCTGCGCTGTACCAGGTCCCCGTAGCCGTGTGCCGACAGCCAGTCCAGCGTCGTGCTGGCGCTGCTCGCACCGTCCACGGACGGCGTCGAGATGATGATCAGCTGGTGCGCGAGGTCGAGCACGCCGCGCATGGCGCTGTAGAGCAGACCGGTGCCGGAGTCGGTGAGGATGATCGGGTACTGCTTGCCGAGGACGTCGATCGCGCGCCGGTAGTCCTCGTCGTTGAACGTGGTCGAGACGGCCGGGTCGACGTCGTTGGCGATGATCTCCAGCCCGGAGGACGCCTGGGACGTGAACCGGCGGATGTCCATGTACGAGTTGATGTACGGGATCGCCTGGACGAGGTCGCGGATCGTCGCGCCGGTCTCCCTGCGCACGCGGCGGCCGAGCGTGCCGGCGTCCGGGTTCGCGTCGATGGCGAGGATCTTGTCCTGCCGCTCGGTGGCGAGCGTGGAGCCCAGCGCGGTGGTCGTGGTCGTTTTACCGACGCCGCCCTTGAGGCTGATCACGGCGATGCGGTAGCAGGACAGCACGGGCATGCGGATCAGCTCCAGCTTCCGCTGCCGCTCAGCTTCCTGCGCGCCCCCGCCGAACCTGAAGCGGGACGAGAGCCTGGACAGCGGCCCGCGTGCCGGTGAAGCACTTCGGGAGCCGCCCTCGGCGCCGGCCTCGGGTTCCGGGCGGCTCGCCCGCGGCTCCGTAGCCGCCCGCGCCGTACCCGGCTGCACCGTTCTCGGCCGCGCCGTACCCGGCCGTGCCGTGCCAGGCGGTGACGGCACGGAGGTCGTCAGGAACCGGGCGAACACATCGGCGACTTCCTGGGCCGTGGGCGCGGTCTCCGCGATATTGGCCTCGAGACAACGCCGGACGACGGCCCGGAGCGGTGCGTACTCGGGCCCCTGCAACTTCCCCCGCGGGCCTCCTTGAAATGGCTGTAGTCCGCCGTCCAGTCCGGTCAGCATCCGCCCGAGCTCCCCGATGTTGCCGAGAACACACTCGGTATAAGCCATCCGGGGAGTCACTCTCTGGGCAGGCCCCCACGACTCGATGACCGCCGAGGTCCAGCCGGTGAGGGTCACTCGCGCCGAGGCGACCAGCACCGTACCGGTGTGGAAGTCTCCCAGCGCCATACCGAGCGAGTGGCACAGATTCACCGCGTCCGAAAGCTGCCATCCCAGGTTGATCGCTTCGTACGAAGTCAACGACGAGGATTCTTCGAGGATTTCGGTCAACTTCCGGGCCGGTGATCCGTCGGAGGAGCGGATGACCGACTCTGCCATCCAAGGCCGCACGTCCCGGGTGTCATGTCCGAGCAGCACGGGAGCGTAGCGGCCAGACATCCGGCTCAGTGCTTCCACGGCCACGTCGAGCAGTCGGACGTTCCCCTCACCTGCTACCGGATAAAGCGCGCGTACGACGACTTCGGCGCCGTTCCGGTCACGGCCCAGATAGGCCAGTGCTCGCGCGCCCGTCCGGTTGACCGCGTGCAGCGTGTAGGGGCCAAGGGTGGACGACTGGTCCGCAAGCCGCTCCCAGCCAGGCGTCGGGACGGTCCTGCGGCTCTCCACGTCCCGGGGGTCCTCCCCGTCCCGGAGAACTTGGGACCACGACTCCGTCGTCCCCCGGCCCAGGTGACGCAGGTCCCTCCCGCACCCGACGCAGAACCGGTCGTCCGGTGCTAACGGTTCGAAGCAGTCGGGACAACAGTTGGGTGCGGCGGCCGTCCGCTGCTCCGTCGCCGGGGCCGCGGACGCGGCAGTGGACGGCGCCCGGGATTCCGCAGTGGGAGGAACCGCCGCACGCCACGGTACCCCGAGTCGGCCCGCGAGCCGGTGTTCGACCGCGGTGAAGGGCCGTGCGCCCGGCGGGAGACGTTGGGGGCCGTCCGGGTGGGCGAGCCAGGCGGGGAAGTCGGGTGAGCGGCCCGCGAGTCGCTCCAGTCTGCGGCCGACGGCCTGGCCCGTGCGCAGTAGTTCGGCCGCTGGAACCGCGCCGAGCAGCGCGTCCTGCGCCGCTTCCGTGAACGCGAAGGCGCGGTGCTGGGGCGGCACGGCCTCCCGGCCCTCCTCGTCCGCCAGCCGCAGGAGCCCGCCGAGGAACACCTCGGCGAGATGCCCCGTGTCCGCCTGCCACGGCACCGCGTCCTGCACCAGCCTCATCACCGGTACCGACACGGGCGCGACGGCCGCCAGATGCACGGCCAGCCGGTACGCCTCGGGGGACGCGGCGTCGCGGAAGCGTTGCACGGCCCGCGGACCGTCGGCGGGCGCTGCGGCCGAGGCACCTCGCCGGGGCAGGGGCCGGGCCAGCAGCGGCAGCACCGCCGAGCCGCCCGGTGCGGCGACCAGCCGCGCCCATGCGGCCAGCGGGACCGTATCCGGTTCGAGCACCGGCACCGGTACGCCGTCGAAGCGCGCCAGCTCTACTGGCAGCACCGGATCCGTCACCGTCCAGAGCGTGTTGGGCGAGCCGCGCCTCCAGGTCGTCACCCGCCGACGCTCGGCGCGGATCCCCGAGCCGTCCCACAGTCGCGGCGGCAGGGCGTGCACCACGGCCGTCGGCCCGCAGCCCGACCAGTGCTCCAGGACGGCGGCCATGCGCCCGTCGCGCCAAGCGGACCCCATCCCGTCGCTCACCACCAGCACGAGCGTCTGCCCAGTGGGATCGGACAGGGCGGCCGTCGGGAGGGGTAGCGCGCCGATGTCGTACGGCCTGGAGCGCAGCACCGGGCTGTCCGCGCCACGCGTGTGCAGGCCGAGGACCCGTACGATCCGGAAGGCGCCCGTGCGCTCCAGCAGTGTGCGCAGTTCGACGGCGAGACGCCGCCACAGCAGCATCGACATCCCGTCGTCCACGACGAACGCGAGGTCGAGCCAGCGCTCCCGCGCCGGCCGGGTCACGACGTCCGCCAGGCCCGAGTCGGCGAACGCGGCGGCCGTCGCTCCCTCGTCGAACTCCTGCCGGACCGGGCTCGGCCGGTGCTGCTTGAGCGGCCGCAGGGCCCGGCCGATCGGCAGTTCGGCGCGCATGGCCTTGGCTTCGGGGGCGCGCAGCGGCATGGCTCCGTCCGCCTCGGGCTCGCTCCGCGACCGGTGCGGCCCGGATGCGGCGTACAGGCCGCTCGTCCCGCCGCTCCCCCGGTCCCGCTGGGGATGGTCAGGTGGTGCGGAAGGCTCCCCAGACCGGCCCTGTGCCGCCGTGTCCGCCGGTGAGCCGTCTCCTGCGGCCGGGGCCAGCCCGCCGCCGGGTCGCAGGCCCCGTCCGGACGCGGCATGCAGCAGCGGTGCGTCCGCGGCCCCTGCGGGCAACCGGCTCGCCAGCCACAACGTGTCCAGGAGTTCCTCGGGGGACAGGTCGACGCCGCTGCCCGCGAGGATCGAGAGCGCTTCGTCCAGGCGCCCGAGTCGCGGGCGCCCGCCGGGAGGTCCGGGCTCGCCGTGGTCGTCCGCCGTCCCCGTCACGGCGTCACACCGCCCCGCCCAGCCGGTGCAGTACCGCATCGAGCAGCCCCTCGGCCGACAGATCCACACCACCCGCCCGCAGGTACACCGCGTTCAGCAGTTGGTCCGTCGCCAGCTCCTTCGTCGCGCGCAGCCGCAGGAAGGTGTCCAGCAGGTCGCCGACCTCGGCGACCGCCCTCTCCCCGAGGTGGGCGGTAACGATCGCCCGCAGCCGCTCCTCGTCGGGCGTGGGCAGTTCCAGGCGGACGCACCGGCGCAGAAAGGCAGGCGGAAAGTCCCGCTCGCCATTGCTCGTGATGACGACGACGGGGAACTCCTCACAGCGCAGCCGTCCCCGTACGAGGAGCGCCTGCTCGTCGGACTGCGCCGTGAGCACCTCGATCTCCGCCTGCGCCTCGGGCAGGCGGGCGAGCTCCGGAATCTCGAACTCGCCCTCCTCGAAGACCGTCAGCAGGTCGTTCGGCAGGTCGACGTCGCCTTTGTCCAGCTCATCGACGAGCAGCACCCGGGGCCGCCCGCGGGGCACCAGCGAGGTGCCGAGCGGCCCGAGCCGCACGAAACTGCCGATGGACGGCTCCTCCTCGCCCCGGTCGCGGCTCAGCGAGGTCTCGCGCAGCCTGCCGATGGCGTCGTAGCCGTAGAGCGCGTCCTGGACGGTGGAGCGGCTGTTGACCGGCCAGTGCAGGATGCCGCCCAGCGACAGCTCGTGTGCGATGGCCCGCGCCAACGAGGACTTGCCCGTGCCGGGATGGCCCGTGACCAGCAGCGGACGGCGCAGGTGCAGAGCGGCGCTGACCACGTCAGAGTGCTCGGGCGAGATGAGGTACGGAAGGTGCCGCGGGCCCCCTGCGGAGCCGGGCGCAGACGTCGGCGCGCCGAAGCGGCGCCAGGGCGGCGCCGGCGGCAGGGGCGTCTCCCGTTGCCGCCCGTCCCCGCGGAACAACCGCCAGTCCGCGTGCGTGCTCATCGAAGAACCTCCGTCTCGACTGGGTTGTGCAGGTGTGTGCGGGTCACGGGGACTCCGTCGGATCGGCAAGTTCCAGCTGCGGCCGCGGATCCGGGCGGTCGGCGTCGGCCCAGGTGAGCACGGGCCGCCCGGCGAACTCGTCAGGCCGTTGAAGCGTCTTGGCTCGGTACATCCGTACGGCTTCCGGGAGGCTGCGCACCGGGACGCCCGCGGCGTACCGGACGGCTGGGGAGTCGCAGGTGTCGCCGCGGTCCCACAGCACCACGGGCACGCCCACCACGAGGCACGTCTGGACGATCGCGCTCCGCGTCGCCGCGGGAACATCGACCACGACCTGTGCGATGTGCCGCTGCTCCATGAGCACTCCGTACACCTCATTCTGGTCGGCTCCCGGACGCGTCACCCGCAGTACGCCGCCCTCGTCCAGGCGCTTCCAGCGCTGCCGCCACTCGGCCTCGGAGCGCCGGCCGCCGAGTTCCCGCAGTTCGGGGCAGTCGACCACCAGGGGGTACTCGGCGCCTAGTAGGGCTCCGTTAGGTCTTCTCGGCCCTGTTTGGGGCATGTTGGACGTTGTGGACTTACATGAAGTGAACCGTGCTCGGGCGAAGTTG
>NZ_JBEYTS010000083.1:0-28972 GCF_040643155.1 Streptomyces sp. NPDC047453
CGCACCAGCCCTGTCCGGCAGAACGGAAGGGGAATCTGCCACACACCAGCCTCCCGACCAAACAACCCAGAGCTAAGCAGCGACACGCTACTAGACGCAATGCCGCTGACTTTGGGGTGAGTTGCTTGTAGCTTGTGGTCGGGGAGGGATGCTGTGCCACGGGCTGGTCAGGTGAAGCCGCCGGTTGAGGAGCGGTTGTCGGACCGGATCGCGGTGGGGGTGCTGACGCGGGTGTTTCCGGCGGAGCTGGTCGATGAGGTCGTTGCTGAGACGGGGCGGAGCGAGAAGCGGAATCGGCTGCTGCCGGCTCGGGTGACGGTCTACTTCGTGCTGGCGATGTGCCTGTTCTCCGGGCAGGCGTATGAGGAGGTCGCGCGGCTGCTGACCGAGGGTCTGGCCTGGTCGGGCCGGTGGCGGGGGGCCTGGGAGGTGCCCTCGACCGGGGCGATCTCCCGGGCGCGCGCCCGGCTGGGCGCGGAGCCGCTGCGGGTCCTGTTCGGCCGGGTGTGCCGGCCGGTGGCTACGCCGGACACCGTCGGTGCCTGGTATCGGGGGCGGCGGCTGGTAGCGGTCGATGGCACCACGCTGGATGTGGCGGACACCCCGGACAACGACGCGTTCTTCGGACGTCCCGGATCCGGCCGCGGCGACAAGAAGAGCGCGTTTCCGCAGGTGCGGCTGGTGGTGCTAGCCGAGTGCGGCACGCACGCGGTGTTCGCCGCGGCCACCGGGCCATGCACGGTTGCCGAGACGGTGCTCGCCGACACCCTGCTGCCGCGTCTTCAGCCGGGGATGCTGCTGCTGGCGGACCGCAACTTCCCCGGCTTCGACCGGTGGAAGGCCGCCGCCGCGACGGGCGCGGACCTGCTGTGGCGGGTCAAATCGGATGTCGTGCTGGCCGTACGCGAGCAGTACGCGGACGGCTCGTACCTGTCCGAGATCTACGCGGCCCGGGACAGGCGCCGCGCGCACGGGCAGCTGGTGCGGGTGGTGGAGTACACCATCGCCGATCACGAGGACGCCGGCCCGATCCGATTGATCACCACGATCCTCGATCCGGACCAGGCACCGGCGGCCGAGCTGGCGGCCTTGTATCACGAGCGGTGGGAAGTGGAAGGGGTACTGGACGAGATCAAGGTCCACCAGCGCGGCCCGGAGGTGGTCCTGCGCTCCAGATACCCCGACGGCGTCGAGCAGGAGGTCTACGGCTTCCTCCTGGTCCATCACGCCGTGCGCCAGGTCATGCACCAGGCCGCGGCCCAGGCCGGAACCGACCCCGACCGGATGTCCTTCACCCGCTCGCTGCGCGTCGTACGCCGCCAGGTCCCCGCCCAGGCGGCTTTTTTCCCCCTGAGCGGCTGACCGCCGCCTGGGACCGCACCCTCGCCGAGATCACCCGACGCCTCTTACCGGTCCGCAGACTCCGTGCGTTCCCGCGCGTTAGGGGCTTCGCCAAAGGGACAGAACGCCCCGGTAGCCGAGCCGAACGGCGCCCGGGCGGCTGCGTGGCGAAGACTGTGGGGTTGACGCACGGTCCACGGCTCGGATTCGCTCGTCGAGCTGGCGGCGGAAGGCATCCTGGGTCTGCCGCTCGGTGGGTGTCGGCCAGCACGGCGGTTCTGCTCTGCGGCTACCCGTAGGCCCTGGAACCTGGTACCGCGGTGTGCGACGTGACCACCGCATCCTGAAACGCCGCGGCCGCGTCGGTGACGCTCACCGTCTTCTCGCCATGCGGCCCCTTGAGTCCGGGCCCCGCTCGATCCTCCCCGCAGGCAGTTCCCACGCGGGAGTGCGCCCCAGGCGGCGGCCGAGCAGCACACGACCCTGGTCATCGGTCACCACCGCGGCCGCGCCGAAGACCGCCCGAGGTGCGGGCGGGCTGGTGCACTCGACGGCCTGGCCGGGACGGGTCTCCTTGCCCAGCACCAGCACGGCGAACTCGTCCGCGGTGTACCGCGCAGCGTCGTCGAACGGGTTTGTGAGGACAGCTAGTTGGTCCTCATCGAGCGCGATGTGGCGTCGCTCAGCGGGCGTGTGCTCAGTGGTCGGCGTGATGACGATCAGCCGGCCGTCCTCGGTCAGCAACTCGGCAAGGCGCAGCAGGGTGGCGGTGGGGTTGCCGAGGAAGGCGACGGCCAGGCGCAGGGTGATCAGGTCATAGCCCTCACCGGCCAGCTGCTCCAGGTCGTCGTTCTCCACGTCCAGGCACAGCCACCGCACCCCGGGCGTCTCCGCGTGCTCCGCGCGGGCCCGCTCAAGAGCGCCCTCGGCGAAGTCGACGCCGTCGACGGTGTAGCCGAGGGAGGTGAGGTAGACGGACAACTCACCGGTCCCGCAACCGATGTCGAGCGCTTGCCCGCCGTCCGGTGCGGGGGCGGCGTGCTCGGCGATCAGACGCTTCTCCTCTTCCCCGAGCCGCCGGAAGCCATGCCCGTCGCTGTAGTGCTCGGACCAGTCAGTGCGGGTGTATCCCACAGGTCGCTCCTCCTGGGTGAAGGTGGGGTGGTTCGGCATCAGGGCAGTTCGACGGGCCCGTAGAGGGCGGCCGGCTGCTGGGTCTGCAGGGCCCAGTACCGGTCGCCGAACGACCAGTGCCAGAACTCGGTCGGGTAATTGATCAAGCCCGCTGCGGACAGCGCGCCGCCCAGGATCGTGCGGTTCGCGCGCGCCTGGGCGCTGAGGCCGGGGGCGTCGGTGTAGCAGGCGCCGCCGGACTCCTCCGGGTTCGCATTGACGCGGCTGCCCATGTCCAGCTCCCGGCCATCAGCGTCGATGAGCGTCAGGTCGACCGCTGCGCCGGCCGAGTGCGGGGCGATGTCCGGAGGGGACACGAAGCGGCTGGCGGCCTCGCGCAGGCGCGCCGCCGTCCAGTGCGGGTTGGTGCGGGCGAGCTCGTCGCAGTACGCCTCGAAGTACGTGCGCTGGAGCGCCGGGGGCCGGTAGCCCTCGATGAACAGCAGGCACAGGCCGTCCGGAAGCAGCTCCTGGGCGCGCAGCAGGCGGGCGAGAACGTCTTCGCGTAGGTGGGCGAACGCACCGGTGTCGTCGCTTCTGCGGTCGTCGACACGCAGTCCATGGTCACGGACGTCGAGCAGGGCCTCGCCGCAGTCGTGCACGGGGATGGCCGCGACCTTCGGGTCGGACATCAGCATGATGCCGTTGATCGTCATGTGTTCCCCCAGGTGTCGAAATAGCCGGCCGCGCCGGCGCGGCGGGCTTCCTCTACCGCGCGAAGGCGCGCGAAGTCGGATTCGGGCATCAGGTCCTGCCACTGGTCGAGAGGCAGGACGCGCGCCTCGTCGTGCTCGCGCGGAGCGAGGACGATGCGGTGGATCTGTTCGGTGCTCAAACGGCCGCCGTCGAAGACGAACTGCACCGTGCTGTAGGGACGCCGCGGCCGCGGGGGCCCGTACACGGTGGCCAGCAGCCGGGGCGGACCCACGATGTCCAGGCCGGTCTCTTCCCGGCATTCGCGTACGGCTGCGTCCCAGGGCGTCCCGCCCAGGTCGAGCGCGCCGCCGATCATGTGCCAGGGGTGGGAGGGCGAGTACACGGAGTGCAGTTGTAGGGGGTGGTCGTCTTCGTCAGTGATGTAGAGGCAGACGAAGGCGACGGCCTTGGGCAAGGACTGGGCGTACTGCTCGGGCGGCACCCACGAGGAACCTCCTCCCGTGCCGGCCGATGCCGGGGCGGATGTGCTGCGCCGGGTCATCCGCATGAGCGCCGGACTCCCGCTGAAGCCGAAGTCCCGGTACAGGGGTGCGGCCTGCGGGCTGGTGTGCAGCTCGAACAGCGTGACGTCCTCGACGTCGGCCAGGTGGTCGAGGAGTGTGGAGACGACGGCCCGGGCGTAACCGCGGCGCCGGTGGTCCGGGTGCGTGGCGACCAGCTGCACACGGGCGGCCCGGCCTCGGGGGTAGGCCGGGGCCGGGAGCACGGGGTGGATCAGGCTGAGGGCGCAGGCGGCCATCGTGCCGTCCGGGGCGTCGACGACGAAGGCCCGGGCGTCTCCCTCCGGCGTGAGCCGTGGTGCCAGCTCGTCCGTGCACTGCCGGACCCAGTCCTCGGTGAACGGTGCGGACAGGACATGTTCGGAGCGCATCCGGGTGATGGCTTCGGCGTCAGCGGGGGCTGCCGCGCGGACCCGCGGCCGTCCGGCGGCGTCGCGCGGCTCGGCCGCGGTAGTGGGTGCCGGGTCGGCGTTCACGGGGCATCTCCTGTCGGTGAGAGGGCTGCGCGGTGCTCGGCGCGCAGGCGGGCCAGGGTCCGCCGGCCGCGTTCGACCAGCTCGGGGTCACCGTGGGCGGCGCCGTAGGCGATCCCGCTCACGGAATCGAGTGCTGCGTCGATGACGAGGCGGGCCTGTTCGGCGGCGGTCAGGGGCCTGCCGTACCCGGCCAGAAACGCCTCGAACAGGTCCGGGCGGCCGGCCCAGGCGTCGGACAGGCGGACCAGATCCCGTACGGCCGGTCCCGGCTCACTGCGCTCGAGGTCGATCACCGCCACGACGACCTCAAGGTCGTCCGTCTCGTCGGCGGCGTCAGGGGTGGAGAGGATGTTGCGGAGCTGGAAATCGCCGTGGGTCTCCACCCACTCCAGCGGTGGCAGGTCCTTGGCCTGCCGGACGAGCTCGCGGACGAACTCCTCATCGCCCGGGAGTAGATGAGACCGCGCCCCGGCCAGGTGCCGGTCGGCCTTGGCCACGGCCGGACCGCTGCCGGCAGGAGCGGGCCGTGGGGGAGAGGCCTGGTGGATGCGGCGGGCCAGCGCGCCGATCCGTTGGAAGACCGCCCTCTCCCGCTCCGGTGCCAGAACAGCGCCGTGCAGCGGGCGGCCCGGCACCGCGGTGAGGACCACCGCCCGCAGTGTCTCGTCGGCGGCGACCAGCCGCGGCACGGCCGCCCCCAGCTCCCGCGCCCACGTTCGTAGCCCCCGCACTTCCCTGCCGTGGAATCGCTCGTTTTGGTGGACCTTCACGTACCAGGTGCCGCCCTGGACGCCGTGGACCCGCCACACCCGGCTCTCCTCGCGCGCCCACGACGTATCCGTCCACTGCCCGATCCGGCCGAGCGCCCGCTCCGCGAACTCCACGACCTCGGCGTCGGGACGGGCGCCGGACGCCTGGCCGGTCACGTCCGGCACGATGCGCAGCCGGTCGGCGCAGGGGTCGAAGGCGATGCTGTCGCCGGGCAGTTGGAAGTGCACGGCGAGGCGTGCGCCGGCGCTGTAGGCGTCCAGGCCCGCACGGCAGTACGCCACGATCTGGGCAGGCAGGGCGGTAAGGGGTGCCCAGTCCATCGCGTCGCAGACGTCCGGCTCGGCGATCTCGGGCTCGCCCGTCCACCGCCGGACCTCGAAGAAGTGCCCGGTACGACTGGCGCCTCCGGGGCTGCGGTGGTGCACGGTCACGGCGGCCCGCACGTCGGCCGGGTCGATGACGACACCGGTCTCCTCCCGCGCCTCGCGGATCAGGGCGGTGACCACGTCCTCGTGCGGACCGTCCAGATGACCCGACGGCAGATGCCACAGGCCGGCGGCGTACACCTGCCCGGCCCGCCGCGACAGCAGCACCTGAGGCCCGTCGGCGGACTCCCGGCGCAGGATCAGCTGGACGTCCACCGGCTCGGCGTGCCGCTGCCCGCCGCTCACCGCGCTCCCTCCGGACGCCGGGCGAGCAGAACCCTGAACGTCGCTTCCTCGACCAGAGCCCCGCCCACCGCGTGCGCGTGGAGAAGGTCGAGGGCCTCGTCCTCGAACGCCTGGTGCCGCTCTGCAAAGAGCTCAAGAGCGGCGAAGGACGTGGTACGCAGGTAGCCGAGCACCTCCTGCGGCGCCCAGGCGCGGGTCACGGGGAAGAGGTGTTCGGTGACGTCGTTGAACGCCGAGGCGGCGAGGTCCTCCTCGTACGAGCGGCGGGGCGCGGCGTAGGAACGGCGGGCGCCCGCCCGGCGCTCGGCGCCCAGGTAGCGCTGGATCAACGCGCGCAGCGCACGGGTCCAGTCGGCGTCGTGGGTCCACAGGCTCCCGTCGCCCATGATCGCTACTGCGGCGCCCGGTGTGGCGACCCGGTCGGCCATCTCCAGGACCGCCTCACCGTTCATCCAGTGGTAGGACCGGCAGCAGGTGATCAGGTCCGGGCCGGATTCCGGTTCGCCCGGCAGTGTCGCGAGCGGCTCGTAGGCGTCGGCCGCCGCGTGGACCAGGGTGAGGGTGCAGTGGCCGAGCACGGGAGTGAGGGCTTGCCTGGCCTGATGCAGCATCTGAGGGCTGACGTCGACCGCTTCGATGTGCGTCAGGTCTGCTCCGGCGGACAGGAGCGCGAAGGGCACCTGTCCGGTTCCGGTGCCCAGGTCGAGCAGAACCGGCGACGGCCGGCCCCGCAGCGTGTAGGCGAGTAGGCGCACCGCCGCGTCCGGCAGGCCGGGGCGGTGGCGGGCGTAGGTCAACGCCGCGCCCTCGAACATGGTCTCCTGCTCCGGTGCAGGCCCGTCGGGGTAGGTCACGAGGTGGCTCCCTCATCGAGCGGGTGGGGGGCGGGCAGGTGCCAGGACAGGCGTCCGCACTCGGACGCGGCGCGCTGCCCGCCGTCCGCGTCGAAGTAGAGGCGGTAGCGGTCGGGGGAGCGTGCGGCCCGCCACCGGTCGGCGAGGTCCTGGATCTCTTTCCAGATGTCCCGCGGGCCGTTGACGGTGACGTTCCAGCGCTGGTGGCCCACCGGCTCCGCGCGCATCCAGGATCCGCAGCCGGGTGCGCCGATCGCCAAGTGCTCAGCGCCGAAGTCCCGCACCAGACCTCCGAGGAGGTGGTCGGCCGCCAGCCAGAATCCGCGGTCGCTGTCCGCGGGCGGCGCCAGCTTGCTCCGCTGGGTCCACGCGCCGGGCTCGGCGGCCATGCGCTGCCGGAACTCCTCGCTGAGCCAGATCCGCGCCGTGCCGTGCCCGGCACGGTGGGCGAACTCCACGGCCCGCAGCTCCGCCGTAACATGCCCGTCTGCGGTGCGCCGGACGACGGCGCGGCCGGGCCACGACGGGGACGCGCTGGTCACGTGCGCCAGCAGTTTGCCGCCTGGCGCGAGTTGCTCGACCAGGGCCGTCGGTACGCACTCCACCGTGTACGACACGAAGATACGGTCGAACTCCCGTCCTGGGACGCCCTGTTCGCCCGAACCGCACACCACCTGCGGCCGGAAGCCGAGATCGCTCAGACGGGCGGCGGCCGCGTCGGTGAGGTGCCCGTCTCGGTCGAGGGTAGCCACCCCCTGGTCGCCGCAGACCTGGCAGGCCACCGCGGCGGTCACCCCCGCGCCCGTCCCGACGTCCAGCACCCGAAGCCCCGGGCGCAGATCCAGCTCCTCCAGCAGCGCGGCGGTCAAACCCATCACCGTCGACATCGACGTGATCGACGCCCCCGACCGTGTCCCGCGCGCCCGGCCCAGCAGCGGCTCCCCGTCGTGCTGGACGAGCACACTGGCCCCGCCGTACAGGAGCCCGAGCAGCTCGGGGCGGTCCTGCGGCGCCGACCAGTCCAGCAGATCCCACCGCGGCGGCTCCTCTCCCGGGCCGCTGCGCCGTACGTACGCCTGCGGCATCAGCACTTCGCGGGGCAGCGCGAGGAGGGCGTCGCGGACCGGGCCCGGCCGCAGAGACCCTTCCTCCTCAAGCCGGGCGACCATCGCCGCCCGCGTGGCTGCCGGATCCGCTTTCGTATCCGTCGGCGTGGCCCCGCCGACCGGGCCGGCGGTCCGCTCCGGCGCCTGGTCACCGGCGGGACAGGTGTCCAGAGTGCTCATCGCTCGCCCCAGCCCTGCTCGGAGTACGGGCGCCCCCGAAGGATGCCGTCGATCGCCCGGCGGGTGTACGGCACGACCGCTTCCGGCAGGTTCTGCGGCTTCCACCACCGCCACTCCACGCACCGGTCGGGCTCCAGGACCTCCGGGTCGCCGGTCCAGGAGCGGGCCTGGAAGACGAGCGCGATCCTCGGCCGGGCGTCGGGGGAGTCGACGTGGTGCACCGTGTGGACGAGATCGACGGCCTCGGGCGCGATGGTGAGGCCCGCTTCCTCTTTCGCTTCGCGTACCAGGCAGTCGATCGCCGTTTCCCGCTCGCAGTGGCCGGCCAGGAAGTGCCAGGTGTCCGGCGCATACGTGGAGTCCGGGTGGCGCAGGCCGAGGAGGATCCGACCCTGGTCGTCCTGGAGATGGAGGTGAACGCCGACGATGTGCAGCTCGGTCCCCGGCGGAGCCTCGTCTGCCAGCGGGCCGGTGCCGTCCGGTAGTTCCTTCGCCGCGGGGTGCTCGGCCGCGTGGCGCCGGATCAGCTCCCCGAGCCCGGGGCTCAGGCGCAGCCGGTCGAGCATGTCCACGGTGCACCACGTCAGCAGGACTCCCTCCCGGAGTTCCACCGCCTCGGCATCACCGCTCCAGCGCCCGGCGTAGACGCTGATGGGCACCGCCAGGCCGTCGACGCTCGTCGCCGCCTCCACGGCGAACGGCACCAGATCGGTGAGCTCCAGGCCCGGCACCTCCTCGGCAAGCTCGCGGCGCAGCGTCGCCTCAAGACAGGCGTCGTCCCTCGTGCGGCCGCCACCGAGGAGGGCCAGCACCCAGGGCTCCCAGATGCCCTCCCGGTCATCCCGAAGGTGAAGGAGATACCGACCTGCCCCGTCATGGATCACGGCGCTCGCATTGACGGGCTCCGGGCGCCCATCGAGGCCGTCCGCCTCGGCGGCCAGGAGCTTGGCCCGTAGCGTCGGGGACCGCACATCGGCGTACGGGAGCCACTGGGCCCCGGCGACTTCCTCGTCCTGCAGAGCGAGCGCGGGCGGTTGCTCGGCGGTGAGGTAGAACGCGAAGCGGAAGTCGAAGTGCTGGTGAGCGGGCTCGCCTTTGGCCGCATTGGCGTCGATGTCATGGACGTCCACGTCGATCGGCTCTTCGAGGAACTGCGGAGTTAGACACAGGTCGCCGGGCCGCAGCCCGGCCTCTTCGCACACCTCCCGCACAGCCGCGGCCAGGAGCGTACGGTCACCCGCCTCAACGTGGCCGCCTGGAGCGAGAAGCAGCCCCGTCACCCGATGTCCGATGTGGAGCACCCGACGGTCGCGGTCGATGACCACCGCGCTGCAGGTGACGTGACCGGGCAGCGTGGCGCGGCTGGACGGCCCCTCGGTGCCGTCCAGGACAGCCAGCAACCCTCCCAGAGCTCCCCGTTCCTCGGCATGCCGGCTGAGATAGGCCTCGACGGTCGCGCGGATATGAGAGCGGGAGGGCGGCACGTGATCACCTCGAATGTTGGAGGGCAGGAAGTAGGTACGGGGCGGGAGGGGCGCGCCCGACGGCGGGCCCGCCGATGACCGCTCCGGGCCAGGGGCCGTGTCCGGGTTCGTGCTCACGGACCACCTTCCGAAGAGCGGTCGTGCCGCACATCCACGGCGACTGCGGGATTCGGAACGATCGGCCCCGACGGCGTCGGAGGTGGGATGGCCTCGGCTGAAGGAGAAGCCACGGCGGGTGAGCCGGGCATGTCCGGCAGACTGCGCAGCGGGGAGCGGTAGAGAACCACGAGGGGGACGACGAGGAGGCAGGTACCGGCCACCAGGGTGGGGCGCACACCGATCCAGGTGCCGAGCCCGCCGGCGAGGAGCGCGGCCACCGGGCGGGCACCGGAGGTGAGCCAGGTACTCACGGCCTGCATCCGGGCCTGCATGCCGTCGGCGGTGACGACCTGGCGAATGGTGCGCTGGGTCGTCCCCGCGGCCCCGGCACAGGCCAGCTGGAGGAACAGGGCGGCACCGATGGCGAACTGCCAGACCAGGCCCGGGGAGGCGAGGAGCAGAGGGACCTGGGTGAGCGGGGTGATCGCGAGCGCGGCGAGCATCATCGGCCCGGGCCCGTACCGCGCCGCGAGTGACGGGGCGGCCAGCGCACCCGCCGCCGCGCCCAGGGCTCCGATGCCCAGGACCACGCCGAAGGCGGTCGCGCTCATCGCGAGGGACCGGAGCAGGTACAGCGCCCACAAGGTATTGAGGAGTGCCAGGGCGAACGATGTCGTGGCGTTGACGAGGGTCAGGGTGCGCAGCCGGTGGTCGCCGGACACGTAGCGCAGGCCCTCACCGATCTCGGTGTGCAGCCGACGGCCTTCCGCTGCCGGCCGGGGGCTTTCGGGGGCCTGGATGCGGGCGGTGCACCAGGCGCTGACGAGGTAGGACAGGACGTCCCCGAGAAGCGCCCGGGCCGGGCCGAGGAGCGCGGTCAGGGCGGCGCCGAGATTGCTGCCCGCGGTGGCGGCGACGGCGAAGAGCCCGCCGATGCGGCTGTTGCTCCGCTGGAGCAGGGATCGGTCGACCAGGCTGGGCAGGAGACTGATCGCCGCGGCATCGTGCAGCACGCCCGCCGCGCCCTGCACGGCCGTGACCAGCATCAGCTGGGTCAGGGACAGCCGGTCCAGCGCGCCCGCCACCGGCACGCTGGCCAGCGTGGCGGCGCTGACCAGGTCGCCGGTGATCATCTGCTTCCGCTTGGAGTGGCGGTCGGCGAGGGCCCCGGCGTGCAACGCCAGCAGTGCGGGCGGCAGTTGGCCCAGAAACGTCAACCAGGCGACCTCGGCGGTGGTCGCATCGAGTGCGAGCACCGCCAGCACGGGGATCACCATGCTGCTGATCGAGCTGCCGGTCACGCTGGCTGCCTGCCCGGTCAGGTAGCGGCGGAAGTCGCGGTGCCGCCACAGCGACGGCCGAACGCCGGAGGAGGGGTCAGTGGAGGAGTTCATGGAGCACCTCCTCGGCTTCCGTCAGGCGCTCGCAGAGCTCAGCCATGGCCGCCTGTCGGTTGTAGCCGTACGCCTCAAGTTCGGGAGTGACGGCGACCGGGTCGTCGACGGCCTCGGACAGCGGATACACCGAGCACGCCAGGTACGCGGCGGCGAGGCGGGGTACGGCGAGGAGTTCTTCGGCCGGCAGCGCCGGGTTGGCTGCCCGGTAGGCGGCGACAGCTTCGGCCAGGCCGGTGGGCCACTGCGGCTGTGCCAGGACGGTGCGCGGGTCCAGGACGATCCGCCCGAGCTCCCAGGCGGGGCTTCGGTGACCGGGCGGCCGGAAGCCGATCAATGCCGCCATGTGCTGTCCGCACAGGAGCAGGTTGGGCGAGGCCAGGTCGCCGTGGACGGTCTGCACCGTGAAGGTCGTCGGTAGCCCTTTGACCATGGCGGCCACGGCGGGCAGCGCGTCGAGCCGCCGGGCGGCCGTCTCGCGCGCCCAGGCGGGAAACCCCGAGGCGGGCGGCCTCTTGGCGAAGAGGGCGAGCAGCCGGTCAAGGTGCTGCCGGGCCCGTTTCACATCGCAGACCTCCCGGGCGGGCACGCGACGCGGAGGCCCGGCCGGGTGCCGGGCCAGGGTCCGGTGCAGGCGCCCAACCGTCTCGCCCACCGCGGCCCACCGGTCACCGGACAGGCCGCCCTCCGCTGTCTCCGCGTTCTCGACGTACGCCGCGACCGACACCGCCATCCCGCCGGCCGCCGCGATGAGGTCACCGTCCAGGGTCTGCCGCACCACCGGCACCGGGATCCGGCCGAGCCGTGCGAACTGGCCGAGCTCCAGCGCCTGGCGCTCCGCGTCCAGATCGGTGCCCGCCGGGCAGGCCTTCACGAACCACCGGGCTCCGTCGCTGTCCCGGGCCACGTAGTTGCGGGTCGCGGTCCCCGCCGGACCTTCGCTGACCGCGGTCGGGACGATCCGGTAGAACAGCGTCAGAATCCCCGCCACGACCATCACGTCCGACTCGGCGCCGTTCATCGCGGCACCCCCGACCGGCCGGTGGGGTTCAACAGCTGGCGCAGCGCTCGGGCATCCGCCTGCAACTGCTCCTCGTCCTGGCGCCCGAGATCGAGCACCTCGAAGGGCAGCGGCCCGCCCGGAGCCGGGTCCCTTCCGGCTTCGCGTCGCGGAACGCAGTGCCAGTGGGCGTGCGGGATCTGGTTCCCCAGCAGCAGGTAGTTCATCTTCAGCGGCTCGTAGAGCGCCTCAACCGCCCGGCCCAAGGCGAGGACGTCGCGCCAGAACGCGGCCGCCTCCCCCTCGTTCAGCTCGGTGGGCTCGGCAACATGACGGCCGGTGTAGATCACGACGGCGTACCCGCGGACCTGGCCGCTGCGCCACAGGTAGGCGTTGCTGACCTCCCCGCGCCGGACAAGAAGGCCCCAGCCGATGTCGTGGGCGGCGAAGTCATTCGTGCACATCGGGCAGTTAGTGCCCCGCCGGTGGTCCGTGAAGTGCTCCGGCCAGACGCCGGTCGGCGCGGGACGGGGTTGTGCGTGGTCGGGCATCACGCCGCCTCCCCGGCCTCGGCGCGGTAGCCGGCGGCCTGGAGGGTGAACATGGCGGCGTACTCGCCGCCGAGGGCCATCAGCTCCTGGTGGGTGCCGCTCTCGGTGATGCGGCCGCCGTCGAAGACGAAGATGCGGTCGCAGGCGACGACGCTCGCCAGGCGGTGGGAGATCAGCACCGTGATCTGATCGGGGCGCGGATTGTCCCGCAGTACCGCCTCATACACGGCGTGCTCGGCGCGGGGGTCCATGCTGGCGGTCGGTTCGTCCAGCAGCAGGACGGGGGCGTTCTTGTACAGGCCGCGGGCGACGGCGACCTTCGCCCACTGGCCTGCGGACAGTTCCTGACCGCCGCGGAACCGCTTGGACAGCAGCGCCTCCCACCGGCCGGGCAGTCCGGCGATGACCTGCTCGGCGCCGGAGGCCCGCGCGGCGTCAAGGGCCCGCTGTGGGTCGGCCTCGGTGAGGGTGCCTCGGGAGACCGTCAGGTTGGCCAGCGCGCTGAACGGGAACCGGACCGGGTCCTGGAGCACGCAGCCCACCCGGGCCTGCAACGACTCGGCGTCCATGTCCAGCACGTTCACGCCGTCCCAGCAGACCGTGCCCCCGTCCTGGGGCTCGTACAGCCCGGCGAGCAGCCGCGCGCACGTGGACTTGCCGGAACCGTTGACGCCGACGAACGCGACCGTCTGACCGGCGTGCAGTGTCATGGAGATGCCGTTGAGCGCCGGGGTGTCCTTGCCCGGGTAGGTGAAGGACACGTCGTCCAGCGTGATGGTCTTCACCGTCTCGGGGGCGGGCAGCCCGCTGCGGCGCGGCTGGAGATCGCGGCAGCGTTCCTGGAAAGCGAGCAGGTCATCGACCCACATGGCGTGCTCGTAGACCAGGTGGGAGACGTCGACGAGCCGGGTCAGCGAGGACTGGGCGGCCTGGATGGCGAGGACCGCGCCCGCGCCGGCGGCCAGGGGCAGCCAGCCCGCGATCAGCATGGCGCCGAGCGCCGTATAGGTGATGCCAGTACCGATCCCGCCCACCGCCCGGCCTGCCAGGGTCAGCCCGGCCGAGCTCACGCCCAGGCGTGTGTCTTCCTCGGCGATCCGTGTCGTCAGCCGGTAGTGCTCGTCCAGCAGCGCGCCCTGGGCGGTGTCCGAGCGGAGTTCGGCGGCGGCGTCCCGCTCCAGCAGCAGCCAGGAGAAGATCCGCACCCTGCGCTGCAGGGTGTTCCAGCGCTTGAAGGAGTGGAAGCGCGCCCGGGCGCTGCGCACGGCCGCCGCGCCGACCGGCAGCACCGACAGCAGGAGCAGCGGCAGCAAGGCGGGATGGAGGACGCCCAGGACCCCGGCGGTGCCCACGAGCCCGAGCAAAGCCGCGGCCAGGGAGACGACCTGGCCGACGATCTGCCGGGCGTAGAACAGCCCGCGGTCGTTGGCCCGGTAAGCCTCGTCGTGCCAGTCCGCGTCGTCGACGACCTCCAGCCGCACATGGGCGGTCAGGGTGAGGAACTCCGTCTCCAACGCGGTGCGGATCTTCGGGGTCACCCTGGCCTGCGCTACGGCGACACCCGCCTCCAGGAGCGCCCGGGCGGACAGGAAGCCGACGACGAACAGGAGTTGGGGGATGGCCGCGCGCACCCGGTCCGGGGTCGGCCCCTCGGCGAACAGTTCCCGCAGCACCGCCACCGAGGCCATGAGCCCGAACGCCGTCATGGCGGCCGACGCCAGCTGCAGGACCACGACCGAGATGGTCGCGGTCCGGTCCGCGGCCCAGGCCAGCCGACCGATCTGGCGCACGATGCGCGGCAGCCGAGCGAGGATCTGTCCCACCGTGGCCTGGGACGCAGCGCCGTCGTACACGGACCAGTACGCCTCCTCCAGGCCGTCGGCGATGTCACCGTCGTGCGGCCCTCCCGGCACGGCGGCGGGCGGCAGCGGAAGTTCCGTACCGCGCGGGCCGGGCACCGCACCCGGGCGGATGCCGTCCGCATCACTGCCGCCGCTCATGCCCCCCACCTCGTATCCAGTCGTGCCGAGCGGCGCGCGTAGACGTCGGACTGCCGATGGCCGCAGGTCGGGGAGGCCAGCGGGGACCGCCGCCGCTGTTCGAATCCGGGGCGATGGGCGGGAGCGGGCTCAGTGTTCATGGTGTCCTCCGTCTGGGCGGCTGGTTGGTACTGGTGCTCTAAGAACGCGCCGAATCCGGGGCCGTAACGGCCCCGGACGGGCGAATGTCTCGAACGTGAATGCGGTCCTGGCGTTCGGGGCAAGGGCCGCCTGCCTGGTCGCTTTTGAATCCACACGTTCGAGTGGTTGACGACGTGTGGCACTCGATCAGGGGCTTGCGCGGGCCTTCCACGGCCTCGGGGCGGGACGGTCGCGTTCCAGCTCCGCCAACACCAGCTGACTGAGGCGGGCGGGGTAAGGGCGGGTTGCTGGGAATTGCTGTCCGAGGTAGTCCGTAGTGATCAGCAGAGCGTCCCGTCTCGGCACCTCGATGACGAGAGGGCCGAAGCGTGCCTCGAGTTCCCCGAGCGTCCGCGGGTCGCACGCGGGCGAAGGCCCCGCGCACAGGGCGCGGTTGTCGTACGGAACCAGCTCCACCAGGTCGCGGCGGGTCAGGACGTCTCCCACGGGGCGGGGGGTGACCGCGCTGGTGTTGAGAATGACGCCGTTGCCGGTCTGGTGGCGCAGCCGGGCGGCCAGGCGGCGGAAGAGTTCCTCGGGGCTGAAGGTGCAGCTCTTCCAGCAGCTGCCCGGCCGGCCGACGACGTTGGCCAGGGCTGTCTCCGCGTCGCCGATCGCGTCGGTCAGCCAGGACAGTTCGGCCGGGGACAGCACCCTCGACGATCGCAGTCGCAGTAACGGGCAAAGGTTCCTCGGGGAGTGAAACCGGAGCTTCGGAGACTAGGGTCACCACGGGATGCCTGACGTCCGAAGCCCCGGTGGCTAGGGACGAATGGGGGACAGGGGCGACGCTCCGACACGTCGAACTGCCGGTATCTCTTGACCACTTGGGAGCTGATCACCAGCCTGCCCTGCCGTCATCTGTCGGGCCAGATGCACGGGGGCTCATATCGAGGGTCATTCAGTTCCGCACGTGCACGACCTGCGGGAGATCGTCAACGCGATCCTGTATGTCAACCGCACCGGCATCCCGTGGGAGTACCTGCCGCACGGCCGTCCACCGCCGAGCACTTGGCCCGGCTGCTGTGCGACCACCGTGCGGCGATCGGCACCCGCAGAGGGCGACGTGCGCTGGGCTGCTTCCGGCAGGCGGTGCTCATCCTGCGCTGGTTCCTGGACGGCACTCGCCTGGCTCGGCCTATCGTCCTCCACCGCCTACCGGTATCTGCACGAAGGACTGGCCGTCCTGGCCGCCGGGGTACCGGATCTGGACACCGTGCTGGAGCGGGCGAAGGCGGCCGGGCTGACGCATCTGAACCTGGACGGCACTGCAGTTGTGTCAGGAGCCGAACGCCTCCCGCCATCCGCTGCGCACGTTGCGGCCGGCGGCCCGCCAGGCGGACAGGAAGCAGTTGCAGCGCGGCCTGTCCATCCACCGGGGACGGGCCCGGCCGTGGCCCGGGATCGCGACGCAGGAACAGCTGGCCTTCCTCATCCTGGCGCTGGGGGAGGTCTTCCGGCGCGGAACGAAGCTGCGCGCCGATACCGAGGGGTTGGTCTGATGCCACCAGAGGAGGAGCACCGAGTCCAGGTCCACCTGGACCGACTGCTGGCCGAGCGCGGCATGACCCTGTCCGAACTGGCGGCCAGGGTCGGGGTGACGGTGGTCAACCTCTCCATTCTCAAGAACGACCGGGCGAAGGCGATCCGCTTCTCCACCCTCACCGCGATCTGCCGCGAACTGAACTGCCAGCCCGGCGACCTGCTCAGCATCCGCCAAGACTGAGCCTTTCCCGGTAATCGATCACCACGACGCCGCCAATCAGTCCAAGCTGGGTGGCGTGCTGAAGTCGATCGAGCCGCTGTCGCCGTCCAACGTCAACGGCATACTTCTGCAGTAGCAATCAGAGGGTCCAACGTGCTGACTCGGATATTTCACTGGGCCGATGTGGCCCCTGCCCGTGCGGATGCGCTGCGGATCCGCTCGCTTCAGCTGGACCAAACAGCGGCAGACGGCCGCGAGGCGATGTGCTGAGCACAGGCACTGAAGAGGCAGGTAGACCGTGCCTCCCCTCCAGGTCGTTCCTTCCAAGGCCGGCAAGGCGAGCTGCCTCCCGTGAGGCCGATTGGACGAAGCCCCGTAACATCGGGCTGTGGTGATCAAGGTTGGTGAGCTGCGCGGTCTTGGTGCCCTCGCTTCCGAGGCGCGGTTGCGCGCTTCGAGGCGGAGCAGCGGGAGATAGGCAGCGGGCCGGGGCGCAGGTTGCTCGCGGTCGACGGCAAGCCCGCGTTCGAGCTCAGCTTCTGGTGCAGGACGTGCCCGTTTCTGTTCCGCCGGCTGGAGGGGGCCAGGCAGACGTTGTCGCTGGACAGTGTGCAGGAGCAGCTTGCCGAGGAGTTGGTTGATCTGAACGACGGCGGCGTCATCGACGCGTTCGGCGCGTTGCTGCCTGAGGGCACGTACCTGCCTTTTCTGCTCCGTGTGGAGCCTCGCCTGGTCGTCCCCGGCCAGCAGGACGACTACTTCAGTCACGAGCAGGTGGCGACCTGGGGCCTCGATCAATTCTGGGGCCTTCCGGAGTACCCGCACACGCCTATTCCCGGACGTTCGAGACCCCGGTCGACGAGTTCGCCCATCTCCATGAGTTCGTCGTCCCGATGGTCCCCCTGACATGGAACGAGAGGGAGCGTGTCGAGGAATACGTTGCGCTCATGGATCAAGGCACGGTTCCTACGGCTGTGGCGGTCTCTGCCCTCGACGTGTGCGAACCCGCCATTGGCATGACGGACGACCAGTACCGGCACTGGGGGTTGACGCACTTCCTCCTTGACGGCCATCACAAACTGGAGGCCGCAGCCACAGCAGGCCGACCGGTGCAACTCCTCTCGCTCCTGGCCCTGGGCGAGGGCCTTGCCGGACCGAGGAATACGCCCGACTGCCTGCCCTGCGCGCTCAACCCCGTTCGGCCCGTGATCTGTACGCATTGATCCGCCGTGACGCCAGGACCGGCATGTCAACGCCCGCTGTCATGCGGAAGTACGACGTGGGCCACGAGACCGTGCAAAGGGCTCTGGGCCTCTTGTCCGAGGGCCCTGCCATCATCCCGTGATGATCGATAAGAATGAAGCACCGCGAGCATCCGCCGTGCGCCTTCCCGGGCGATCTCCTCCAGCAGCGAGCTGCCGCTTGGCGTGCTGCCGTCCTCGTTGACTACCGTAAGCACGGACGTGCCTTCTCGACCGACGCGGCAACGTCGGCCTTGCTCGATGACCTATCGATCGATCCATCGGGAAAGTACGCCCCCTTCCGTCAGGAGTGATCCACAGGTATTGAGCATTGCTCCACGCACCGAAGGATCAGGTTATGTGAGGTCGGGACATCTGGGTGTCGCACCTTATCCCTCGAAGACATCAGTCCCTGCGGAAACGAGGGTCCCCAAGGTGGCAAAGATCGCCACCAGCAAGCCTGCGGCCGAGAGCTGGTTAACGCCGCGGCGTCCGGGCCACCGGCTTTGACGACGGCTCGCGGGGTCCGAGGTCACTTCTTCGGCAGCCAGGCGCTGAGGGCATCGATGAGCCGGTCGAGCGCGGGCTCGTCGCCGGAGCGGTCCGTCGTGACTGTACGGCCGTTGAACTGCAGTGTGTACTGGAACATGTCGACCGCCCCCATGTTCATGGTGAAGTCGGGAACGTCGGCCAGCGCCGGATCTCCGAGCAGGGTACGCAACTCCTTGAACTGGGCCGCGCTGGTGCGGCGGACGACCGGCTGGCCTTTCTCGCTGGCGTAGACGGTGCCGTCGCCCCGGAGGATGATCAGATGGTGGACGCCCGCGAAGCCGCCGGTGACGGTCATGGACACCAACTTCTGATCGGGCCCAGCGACGGGGACTGGGGTCGGGCTGCCGGGAGCCGAGGGGGAGGCGGAGGGCGTGGTTGGGTCGGGTATCGGCGACGCGGCGGAAGTGGTCACGGTGTCCGTCGACGCGGCCGTCGGCGGCACCGCACTCCCGCCGCCCTCGAACGAGCAGCTGATCAGACCCAGCAGACCAGCCGTGACCACCGCCGCCGCCGCGGCCGCACCCCTGCCCAGCACAGCGCCCCCCGTCGGTCGCCTCAACTGCACTGTGAGTACCACGGAACCGCCCGTTCCGACCCCGCGGGCCTGCGCCGGCGGTCGAAATGTCGATCCGCCGACACCGACAGTGGGAACTGCACAGCGGAGGGGGTGCACCTTGCCGCAGCGCTCAGACCCACTTCAAGGAACCGACGAAGTGGCGTTCGTGAGGTGACGGAATGGCTGTTCAGCGGGTTAGCGAGCCCGGCGACGCACCTCGTCGCAAGCGGACCGTCCCGGAGCGCGCGCCAGGGCGGGGGAGACCTACCGCAGAATCGGACCGGGCCCGGTAGTTGAGGTTCTGGCCGGGACGACGCGGCACGCGGTGGTCACCGTGACTCGCCTCCGGTGAGGTGGAAGAGCCGGACATATCCACACGGCACGGTGCGGCATTGACGACCTGGGAGTGTTCTATTCTTCGTTCGAAGCGGCCACTCCGGTCGCATGAGTAGAACACGCCCCGCCCGATTGTCGGCAACGGCTGAACGTTTCACCCGTTGCCGTGAGACGTCAGCGGGGACCAGCCCCGCGGGTGCGGGGACGACGAGGTCGATGCGGGCCTTGCCGCGGGTGCGGGGAGCAGGTGAGCGTCACGGTCACGGCGGAAGCGGAGCCAGGACCGTCCCTGCGGGTGCGGGGAGCAGATGTGCTCTGAGGCGGTGGTTGCCGCCCAGGGTGCGTTCCTCGACGCCTGCCGCGAGGACCTCGTGTATGCGACGAAGCGGTGGCAGCTGCTGCGCCAGTACAAGGAGCGCCGCTTCCTGCGCGGGCGGGTCGGCCGCTGACAGCACCGCCGTCGATGGCGCGCGCGGAAGCACCCTTCCCCGGGGCCGGACACCCACCGCGTCGTGAGCAGCCATCGCCGGCACTGATCCCAGCGTCGCGGCCGGTGCTGCGCCGAGTCATCGGGGGGCTGGCCGGTGCCAGACCGCTCGCTGCACGGGGCAAGCACCGGCTGGACGAGGGCGCGTGGAAGGGAAAGGCCTGAACCTCCGCACCTTTCTGAGCGCCGGGCGCCTGGGCTGGAACGTCACGGGCGGAAGGAGGATCCCGTCGGGGTCGCGGGGATGGTCCCGTCACGTGACTTTGCGGCCGACTCGATTGGGTGGAGGCGGGCTTTGGCGAGGAGTTCGTGGTCACCGGCCTCGTTCAGAATCACTCATGCCTCCTTACGCCCGAACGACCTCGAAGACGAGCAGTGACAACCTCACCCCGCGCAAGGCCTGGGTCGATGGCGGCTACCGCCGGCTGTTGATCATGCGGCTGGTTCTGGGGTGTGGTCAGGCTGCTTGGGGTGTGGTGGTGGGGGATTGGGGGGTGGGGATGTCGTTGTCGCAGAGGTTCTGTGCCCAGGTGGGTTGGTAGATCGTTTGCAGGTAGCGTTCGCCGAGGTCGGGGGCGATGGCTGCGGCGGTCAGGTTGTGTTCTTTGTGTTGGGTCAGCCAGGTGATTGCGCCGCTGACGACGGTTCCGGTGGAGCCTCCGAAGAGGAATCCGTGTCTGGCTAGTTGGTGGCAGGCGTGGATGGTGTCGGTTTCGTTGACGTGTATGACGTCGTCGATGTAGGTCTCGTCCAGGAGTGGGGGGCGGATGCTGGTGCCGAGGCCGGGGATCATGCGGGGGCCGGGGGTGCCTCCGAAGGTGACGGAGCCGGTGGTGTCGATGGCTACGACGTGTACGGGCCGGTGCCATGTGCGGAAGTAGCGGGCGCAGCCCATCAGGGTGCCGGTGGTGCCGGCTCCGATGAACAGTACGTCCAGGTTGGGGAATTGCCGGGCGATGGCGGGGGCGGTGTGGTGGTAGTGGGCTGTGCTGTTGCTGGGGTTGAGGTACTGGTTGAGCCACACGTAGCGCTGGTCGCGGGCGCAGAGTGCCTGGACGTGGTTGATGCGTGCGCCGAGGAGTCCGCCGGCGGGGTCGGGGTCGGTGATGATGTGGACCTGGCTGCCCAGGGCTTCCATCATTGTCTTGGTCGCCGGGTTGCAGCGGGAGTCGGTCACGCACACGAACCGGTATCCCTTGTTGGCTGCGATCATGCTCAGGGCCACGCCCAGGTTGCCCGAGGATGATTCGATCAGGACCGAGTCCGGTGTCAGTTGTCCGTCGCGTTCGGCGGTCTCGACCATTTCGAGGGCGGCCTTGAGTTTGATCGAGCCGGCGAAGTTGAATCCCTCGCATTTGAGGAACAGCGGGTAGTCGAAGATTTTCTCGAGGTCGACGTAGAGATCGTCCTCGTTGAAGGCCTGGGGGGCGGATATGACGGGCATGTCGTCTCCTCGCGGCTGCAGGGGGGTCTCCCTGTAGCCGGTCTGTCTTGGTGCCGTACGGGGCGGAATTCGGTGGCGGGCGGCGGCTCGCCGGAATGCCTCCAGTGCGCCCGAATCGGCGCAGCCGTGTCATGCCACCGAAATTCGGGGCTTGACACGCGCCCTGTGCGCGCATACACGACGCGCTCACCGCGGCGGGGCTCGTGCGCCGTATCGAACCGGCCGGCAGCCCGGCCCGGTTCGAGGGGCGCGTCGGGGCGGGGTCGGGTTGTTGCGGCACGGGGATCATTGGCCGTTTTCCGGGTCCGGTCGCCTTCGGTTGGCGCTCTGTGTCCTGTCCCGCGGTTCCCGCCCGTAAAGCGCCGTACGAGGCGGTGGCGTGCGGTGCGGTTGCCGGGCGATTCGCCCGTGGATTGACCGGGTGCCGTGCGACGGGGTCGCGGGCGGCGTCACGTGCGCAGGGATCATGGGGCCGCAGTGCGGCGAGCATAAAGCGGCTCGCTATCAATGCCGGGCTTCGATGTCAAGTCCCGAAGTTCAGGGGCAGGACAGGAACTCTCCGGGCGGGCCTACTGAAGAGGTCGGGCGTCACGAATCCGTACCCACTGAGAAAACGCCCTCGAGGAGCTCTCGTGCTAGACAAAACGGCGGACGCAATTGCGGCCGGTTCGGCTGGCATCTCGGCCTGCCAGGACGGCAGGGTGGCCGGTTCGGTGACCGGTATCGAGAGGTGTCTGGCTGAGGTGCTGGCCGGTGTCGTAGGTGTGGGGCGGGTGCCGTCGCACAGTCACTTCTTCAATGACCTGGGCGCGGATTCCCTGGTGATGGCGCAGTTCTGTGCGCGGGTGAGGAAGCGGGAGGACCTGCCGGCGGTGTCGATGAAGGACATCTACCGGTATCCCACCATCCGGAGCCTGGCCGTCGCGCTCTTGGATGCCGCGCCTGCTCCCGTCCCGTCCCCGAATGCGCTCGTCAAGCCACCGGCACCGGCACCGGCGCAGGCACCGGCACCGGCGCCGGTCACGCCCACACCGGCCGGTGCAAGGGCTCCGGCCGGTGGAAGGGCTCCGGCCGGTGGAAGGGCTGGGGCCGGTGGAAGGGCTGGGGCCGTCACGGTGCGGTACGTCTCCTGCGGAGTGCTGCAGTGTCTGTTCTTCCTGGGTTATTGCCTGCTTTCCGCTTTCGCCGCCGCTGCAGGCTACGCATGGATCTGTGCTGGCTCGGGTCTGTTCGA
The DNA here is from genome assembly GCF_040643155.1 of Streptomyces sp. NPDC047453. Classification (NCBI taxonomy): domain Bacteria; kingdom Bacillati; phylum Actinomycetota; class Actinomycetes; order Kitasatosporales; family Streptomycetaceae; genus Streptomyces; species Streptomyces sp. NPDC047453. The sequence continues at coordinate 22,053 of NZ_JBEYTS010000083.1, forward strand.
CCTCTACCTGCGGTCGGTTCTGTGTGCCGGCGGGGGTTTTCTGGGGCTGTGTGCCTTCCCGATCGTGGCGAAATGGACACTCATCGGCCGCTGGCGGGCAGGCGGGTTTCCCCTGTGGGGCATGGAGTATCTGCGTTTCTGGGTCGTCAAGACCTTGATCCGTACAAGTCCGCTGCGGCTGTTTGTCGGCTCACCGCTGTACGTGTTCTACCTCAGGGCGCTCGGCGCGCGGATCGGCGCCGGCGTCACGATCCTCACCCGCACGAGCCCGGTCTGCGCCGACCTGCTCACCGTCGGTGACGGTACGGTGATCCGTAAGGACGTGCTGCTGTCCTGCTACCGCGCTCATGGCGGGCTGATCCAGACCGGCCGGGTCACGCTCGGCAGCAGGGTGCTCGTCAGTGAGCACACGGTCCTCGACATCGGTACCGAGATGGGTGACGGCGCCCAGCTGGGCCACGCCTCCTGTCTGCACGGCGGCCAGGTGGTGCCCGCCGGTGAACGCTGGCACGGCTCGCCGGCGCAGCCGGCCGGCGTGGACTGCGCGAGGGTGGGTCCGGCCGACTGTCCCACCCGCAAGAGGGCCGCCTACGGTGTTCTGCAACTGCTGAGTCTGCTGGTGGTATGGCTGCCGCTGACGATGGGCGCTGCGAGCGTCCTGCTGGCCCGCGTCCCGTTGCTTCATCCGCTGGTGGACCCCCGGCCGGTGGCCGGCCCGGCGTTCTTCGCCGATGCCTTGATCATCTCTTTGGCACTGTTTGGCGGCTCGACACTGGCCGGCCTCCTGGTCCTGGGCACCGTGCCGCGTGTCCTGAACAGGGCCGTCAAGCCCGGCAGGGTCTATCCGCTGTACGGCTTCCACTACGGCATCCAGCGGGTGATCGCGCTGATGACCAACAGGAAGTTCTTCACCACGCTCTTCGGCGACAGCTCCAGCATCGTCCACTACCTGCGCTACCTCGGATACGACCTGTCCCGCATCGAGCAGACCGGGTCGAACTTCGGCACCGAGGTACAGCATGACAACCCGTACCTGAGCTCTGTCGGCACCGGCACCATGATCGCCGATGGTCTGTCCCTGATGAACGCCGACTTCTCCAGCACGTCTTTCCGTCTGTCCCGCGCGTCGGTCGGGCCCCGCAACTTCCTCGGGAACCGCGTCGCCTACCCCTCACAGGGCAAGACCGGCGACAACTGCCTGCTCGCCACGAAAGTCATGGTCCCCACCGACGGTCCGGTGCGTGAGGGCGTGGGCCTGCTGGGTTCACCCAGTTTCGAGATACCGCGCACCGTGCTGCGGGACAACAGGTTCAGCCATCTGCAGACCGGCGATGAGCTGCGCCGCCGCCTGGCCGCCAAGAACAGGCACAATGCCGCAACCGCCGGCCTGTACCTGCTGGCGAGGTGGGGCCACCTCTTCGTGATCACCCTTGTCACCATGGGCGCGGCCGGCCTCTATCCCTGGCTCGGTGCACCGGCGATCGCGCTGGCCACCGTCCTCACCTTCACCTACACCGTCGTCCACTTCGCGCTGATCGAACGGGCCTCCACCGGCTTTACAGCGCAGCAGCCGCTGTACTGCTCGATCTACGAGCCCGGCTTCTGGCACCATGAACGGTTTTGGAAGATGGCGTCGGTCGACTACCTCCAGGTCTTCAACGGCACTCCCTTCAAGAACGTCATCTGGCGGCTTTTGGGGGCCCGGATCGGCAAACGGGTCTTCGACGACGGCTGCTTCCTCCCGGAGCGCACCCTCGTCACTATCGGCGACGACAGCACGCTCAATGCCGGGACCGTGATCCAGTGCCACTCACAGGAGGACGGCGCCTTCAAGTCCGACCGCAGCGTCCTCGGCAGCGGTTGCACCCTCGGGGTCGGCGCCTTCGTCCACTACGGCGTGACGATCGGCGACGGCGCCGTGCTGGGACCTGACTCCTTCCTCATGAAGGGCGAGGAGATCCCCCCGCACGCCCAGTGGGCGGGCAACCCGGCCCAGGACATGCCGGGAGGCGACATCCCCCTTGAGGACCGCCCGGAAGCCGACGCCGCCCGCGCCGCCCGTGCCGCCCGTGCCGCCCGAGCCGATGGCACCTGACACCGCGACACCAGCCACAAGGACAGGAAACGAACCGATGGCAACGCACCCCAACCCCACCCGAAACGGCCTGGAGTACTGGCGCGGCGTACTGACAAGGGGCGGATTCACCCCCGTGCCACGCTGGACCCTCCACCCGGTGCCCGGCGTGAGCCAGTACGAGACACACGTCCCCGAAGGCATCGTCACCGGGCTGTGCCGGCTGGCCGGCGAACTGGCGATACCGCTCGACTCGCTTGTGCTGGCGACGCACGCCAAGGTGCTCGCGGCGCTGTCCGCCGAGCAGCAGATCACCACCGGCTACGTCACCCCCGCCGGCAACCTGCTGCCCTGCCGGCTCACCACCGCACCCGCCTCATGGAAACAACTGCTGCACACCACCCACCAGGCGAGGGCTGAACTGCTGACGCACCAGGATGTTCCAGCCTTCGACATCGACCATCTCAAGCGCGAACTGGACCTGACCGGGCCGTTGTTCGAGACCGTTCTCGATCCCACCACGACCGACGGGGACCTCACCGGGGACACTGCGCTGCGGGTGGGCATCCGGCCCCACAACGGCCGGCTCGTGCTGCGACTGCGTTACCGCACCGACACACTCGACGCCGACGGCGCCGCCCGCATCGCCGGCTACCACGTGAGGGCGCTTGCGCTGATCACCGCCGACCCCGATGCAGAACACGCGCGCCAGAGCCTGCTGTCCGATGAGGAACTGCGCTTCCAGCTCGACCAAGGGGCCGGGCCTGAAAGGCAGTTGCCGAGCGCGAGGGTTCATGAACTGTTCGAGGAGCGGGTGCGGATGCACCCGGAAGCCATCGCCGCCGTTCACGCCGGCCGGCAGTGGACCTATGCGGAGCTCAACGCCCGGGCAAACCGGCTGGCCCACGCCCTCGCAGGCCGCGGGCTTGCCCCCGAAACCGTTGTCGCGGTGGTGACCGGACGTAACGTGGACTGGCTCGCCGCCGTCCTCGCGGTCTTCAAATCCGGAGGCGCCTACCTTCCCATCGAGCCGCACTTCCCGGCCGAACGCATCGCCGCCATCCTCTCCCGCGCCGACTGCACCCTGGTGCTGACCGAACCCGGCAGCACCACCACCCTCGACCAGGCACTCGAGTCCCGGCCCGGCACCGAGAAGCTTTTTGTCGAGGCGGCCTGCGAAGAAACCCACGCAGACGACGATCCCGGCATCCACGTCACGCCCGGCCAACTGGCGTACATCTACTTCACCTCCGGCTCGACCGGTGAGCCGAAAGGCGCCATGTGCGAACACGCCGGCCTGCTCAACCACCTCTACGCCAAGATCGACGACCTCCACATCGGCGAGGGGCAGGTGGTCGCCCAGACCGCGCCACAGTGCTTCGACATCTCCCTGTGGCAGCTGCTGTGCGCCCTGCTGACCGGTGGGCGAACCCTGCTGGTCGAACAGGACGCCATCCTCGACGTCCCCCGATTCCTCGACACCGTCACCGACGGCAGGGCCACCGTCCTGCAACTCGTGCCCTCCTACCTCGAAGCCGTCCTGACCGAGCTCGAACAGCGCCCCCGGGCACTGCCCGACCTGCGATACCTGTCGGTCACCGGGGAGGCACTGAAGAAGGAGACCGCCGAGCGCTGGTTCACCGCTCAGCCCCACATCGCGCTGGTCAACGCCTACGGGCTCACCGAGACCTCGGACGACACCAATCACGACGTCATGCACCGGGCACCGGAACGCATCCTGCTCGGCCGCCCGGTCAACAACGTGCACATCTACGTCGTTGACGAACACCTCGCACCCGTGCCACTGGGCGCCCCGGGCCTGATCGCGTTCTCCGGGGTCTGTGTCGGCCGTGGATACATCAACGACCCCGAACGCACACGAGCGGCCTACCTGGCCGATCCGCTCCGCGCCGGCACACGGCTGTATCTCGGCGGCGACTACGGGCGCTGGCATCCTTCGGGGAAACTGGAGTTCCTCGGCCGCCGCGACGCCCAGGTCAAGATCCGCGGGTTCCGGATCGAGATCGGCGAGATCGAGAACGCGCTACTGCGCCTCCCCGGCATCCGCGACGGCGCCGTGGTGGTGGCCGAACGCGCCGATCAGAGCAAACACCTGATCGCCTTCTACTCCGCCGAAAAGCCCGTCGACCCCAGGGCCCTCAACGACCTGCTGGGTGCCTCTCTGCCCACCTACATGGTCCCGGCGGCCTTCCACTGGCGCGCGAGCCTGCCGCTGACCGCCAACAGCAAGACCGACAAGAAGGCACTGACAGCGCTCGCCACACAACGCGCCACCAGCGACGACGATCACGAGGCGCCGGCCACACCCACCGAGCAGCGGCTGGCGGCCGCCTGGGGACACGTCCTCGGCGTGCCCCAGGACCACATCGGACGCCGCGACCACTTCTTCGACCGCGGCGGCACCTCCCTGTCGGCGGTGAAACTCGCCGTGGCCCTGGACCGCGCCGTGGCCCCCAAAGACGTCATCGCACACCCGGTCCTCACCGACCTCGCCGCCCTGGTCGACCACCGGCGCGAGCGCCACGCAACCGCACCAACGACCTCTTCTTGAACCGCATCGAAAGGAACAGCACCATGCCATACCCGACACCGGTGTCCCTCCTCAACGTGGAACGGAATCCCGGCAAACCCCCGATCCTGCACGTGGACACCGCCGATGACGCACCCGCCTGGGCAGCTGAACACCACCGCGCACTGCGCACCCTGGTCACCGAACACGGCGCGCTCCTCATCCGCGGCCTGCACCTGCGCCACGCGGAGCAAGCCGGCGACGCCCTGCACCGCCTGGCCCCGGCCCTGATGACCGACAAGGAATCCTTCGCCCCCCGCCGGACCTACACCCCGGGCCTGTACTCCTCCTCCGCATGGCCGCCGAACCAGCCGATGTGCATGCACCACGAACTCAGCTACACCCTCCAGCCCCCCGGCCTCATGCTGTTCGCGTGCCTGAGCGCACCCACGACCGGCGGAGCCACCGCCATCGCCGACGCCGCCACCATCCTTCAGGCACTGCCCACCGATCTCGTCCACCGCTTCGAACAAGAAGGCTGGCTGCTCACCCGCACCTACAACGACGAGATCGGCGCCCCCTACGACGAGGCCTTCGGCACCGATGACCGCAGGGCCATCGAGGACTACTGCCGCACAGCCGGCATCGCATTCGACTGGCAACCCGACGGCAGCCTGCGCACCCGCCAGCGCCGCCCCGCCGTGACGGCCCACCCGGTCACCGGCCGCAGCTGCTGGTTCAACCAGATCGCCTTCCTCAACGAATGGACGATCGACCCCGAGATCCGCGAATACCTCATCGACGTCCACGGCGCCGAGTCACTGCCGTTCAACACCCGCTTCGGGGGCGGCGACACCATCGGCCCCGACATCATCCAGCTCCTCAACGACACCTACACCGCCCACACCGCCCGCGAACCGTGGCAGGCCGGCGACCTCATGCTCCTCGACAACGTGCGCACCGCACACAGCAGGGAGGCTTTCCAAGGACCACGCGAGGTGCTTGTCGCCATGGCCGAACCGCTGAACCCGCTCCCATGCCCGCCGACCGGCGAGAAGAACGCCCCATGACCACCGTCCGTTCCACGGCAATGGAGCCCGTCATGCCCCAGCCGCACACCGTGCCCCCGTTCGCAGTGATCTCCGGCGCCCAGGTCCAGCACGCCCTGCAGGACAGGGAAACGCAGATCGTGGACCTCATCGAGGCCACCTACCGGCTGCACGCCGCAGGGGAGTCGGTCAATCCCCCCTCCTACTTCCTGCGCTTCCCGGACCGGCCCACCTCCCGGATCATCGCGCTGCCCGCCTCGATCGGCGGGCAGGCGCAGGTGGACGGCCTCAAATGGATCTCCAGCTTCCCCGGCAACGTCCAGGCCGGCATCCCCCGGGCGTCCGCCGTCCTGATCCTCAACGATCACGACACCGGCTACCCCTTCGCCTGTCTGGAAAGCTCCATCATCAGCGCCACCCGAACCGCCGCATCCGCAGCACTGGCCGCCGACCACCTCACCCGCAACCGGCAACGCCCCACCCGCATCGGGTTCTTCGGCACGGGCCTGATCGCCCGCTACATCCACACCTTCCTGACCGCCGTGGGCTGGTCCTTCGACGAGATCGGCGCCTATGACCCGTCCCACCGCAGCGCAGCGGGATTTTGCGACCACCTCCAACAGACCGGCACCGCCGCACGGATCACCGCGCACGGCAGCCCCGAGGACCTCGTCCGTTCCAGCGGCCTCGTCGTGTTCGCCACCGTTGCGGGCGAGCCACACGTCGGCGACCCGTCCTGGTTCCACCACAACCCACTGGTTCTGCACGTGTCCCTGCGCGACCTGGCACCGGAGATCATCCTCGCCTCGACCAACATCGTCGACGACGTCGAACACTGCCTCAAAGCCGACACCTCCCCGCACCTGGCCGAACAACTCATCGGCAACCGCGGCTTCCTGCACGGCACACTCGCCGACGTCATGAGCGGACGAGTAACGCCCCCCACCGGACGGCCCGTGATCTTCTCGCCGTTCGGCCTCGGAGTACTCGACCTCGCCGTCGGCAAATACGTCTACGACGAGACGGCCCGCTCCGGAGAACTCAACATGATCGAGGACTTCTTCCACGACCTGCGCCGGCACGGGTGACCGGCCCACAGCACCCCGTGGGTCCGCCGGGACGAATGGCCCGGTCTCGCTCGAGCACGCGGATCAGGCAAGGCAGCAGTTAGCCTTAGGCTAATCACTCAGGGTCAACCGGGTCACATCAGGCATCTCCCAGATCGCCTCCTTGTCGTCGGCCCTGGCCAAGCCGCTCTCCACAAGCA
>NZ_JBEYTS010000084.1:0-5404 GCF_040643155.1 Streptomyces sp. NPDC047453
ACCGGCATGGTGTTGTCCACCGTGTACTCGAACCCGTTGATCGTCGCGGGGAACCCCGGGGCCGGGATCGGTCTCGTGACTTCCGGCGCTGTCGTTGTCAGTGCTGTCACGTAGGCTCGCAGATGACGACAACTTCGAGTGGTGCGCCACATGGATCCGCGCGACGAGGGAGGGGGCCACATGCTCATCGACACCTACGGCCGGGTGGCCACCGACCTGAGAGTCTCGCTGACCGACCGGTGCAACCTGCGCTGTACGTACTGCATGCCCGAGGAAGGGCTGCAGTGGCTGGCCAAGCCGACCCTGCTCACCGACGACGAGATCGTCCGCCTGATCGACATCGCCGTCACCTCCCTCGGCATCAGGGAGGTCCGCTTCACCGGCGGCGAGCCCATGCTGCGCCCCGGCCTGGTCGGCATCGTCGAGCGGGTCGCGGCGCTGGACCCCCGCCCGCAGACGTCCCTCACCACCAACGGCATCGGACTGAAGCGCACCGCGACCGCCCTGAGGGCCGCCGGTCTGGACCGGGTCAACGTCTCCCTGGACACCCTGCGCCCGGACGTCTTCAAGGCGCTCACCCGGCGGGACCGGCACAAGGACGTCATCGAGGGCCTCGAAGCCGCCCGCGAGGCCGGCCTGACCCCGGTGAAGGTCAACACCGTCCTGATGCGCGACCTGAACGCGGACGAGGCCCCGGACCTGCTGGCCTGGGCGGTGGAGCACGACTACGAGCTCCGCTTCATCGAGCAGATGCCCCTGGACGCCCAGCACGGCTGGAAGCGCGAGGGCATGGTGACCGCGGCCGAGATCCTGACCTCGCTGGGCACCCGCTTCGAGCTGACCCCCGAGGGCGACGGGGAGCGCGGCTCGGCCCCGGCCGAGCGCTGGATCGTGGACGGCGGCCCGCACCGCGTCGGCGTGATCGCCTCCGTCACCCGCCCGTTCTGCGCGGCCTGCGACCGCACCCGGCTCACGGCCGACGGCCAGATCCGCACCTGCCTGTTCGCCACCGAGGAGACCGACCTGCGCGCCGCCCTGCGCTCCGGCGCCCCCGACGAGGAGATCGCCCGCATATGGCGGGTGGCGATGTGGGGCAAGAAGGCGGGAGCGGGCCTGGACGACCCGTCCTTCGTCCAGCCGCAGCGGCCGATGTCGGCGATCGGCGGCTAGGCGCCGCCGTCTGCGCTGTTGTCCGGCGCTTCCCACTCGCTGAAGGAAACCACGTCCTTCAGAAAGCCCCGCACACCGAGGAACTGGGACAGGTGCTCCCGGTGCTCCTCGCACGCCAGCCACGTCTTGCGGCGCTCCGGTGTGTGGATCTTCGGATTGTTCCAGGCCAGCACCCACACGGCCGCGGCACGGCAGCCCTTGGCGGAGCAGATCGGGGTTTCGTCAGTCACGGGTTCGTCTCACAACCACTGCACACAAGGCGACGCCGAGCAGCCACGGGGGGAGCTGCCCGGCGTCGGTCTGTCGCTCCGACGGGGGATGCGGAGCGCGTACGAAGTATGTCACGCGTAACCCGCCGCCCGGCACCGGAACAACATGATTGATCTGAGCATTTCTTGAGCTTCCCGGAACGCCACCGTTCGGCCGCGCCGACGGGCCAGGTCAGGCGCTGTCACGCGGCTCGCGCGCCGTCCCGGCCGCGGTGTCGCCCGCGGTGTCCTCCGTGGCGGACCGCGTGAAACCGTCGTCGCTCCGCGGCGGCGTGATCATCGGCTTCGACGGCATGGTGACGAACGTCGACGGCAGTTTGGGCGCGCTCTCCCGCCCCGCGTTCGCGATCACCACGGCGATGTAGGGCAGCACACCCCCGAGCACCAGCGCCACGATCGCCACATACCGCTCGACGTTCCACAGCGCCACCGCGAGGATCACCGACGCCGTACGGATCGACATCGAGATGACGTACCGGCGCTGCCGGCCGCGCACATCCTCCTGAAGGCCCGTCCGGGCTCCCGTGATCCGGAACACCTGGGCGTTGCCCTCGCCGTGCTGTTTCCGCATCACCCGTCCACCATTCGTCCGTATCGGACAACTCCCCGGCCCGCGTCCGGTCCCTGACCGGTCGGGACAACGACCCGCCGACCTCCACGTTACGCCGCGTTCCCACCGCCTACGAGGCCGGGGCCGCCGTTCTGCCTGCACGAACGGCGCCGGCTTCGTCCCGTGGGCCGCCCCCCCCGGGGCCTTCCGGCGGCCGTACCCGACGTGCGACCCACCGAAGCCACCCCGACACTGGGCGTAATGCTCACATAGAGCCGGACGAGGAGGCAGCCATGGGCTGGTTGTGGGCGATCATCGTGGGTTTCGTGCTGGGGCTGATCGCGAAGGCGATCATCCCGGGCAAGCAGCACAGCCCCATCTGGCTGACCACGATCTTCGGCATGCTCGGCGCGATCGTCGGCAACGCGGTAGCCCGCGCGGCCGGTGTCGCCTCGACCCGCGGCATCGACTGGAGCAGGCACTTCTTCCAGCTCGTGGCCGCGATCATCATCGTCTTCGTCGGCGACATGGCGTACATGGCGCTGTGGGGCAACAAGAAGCGGCAGGACGCCCAGCGGGCATAGCGCCGGCGCACAGGCCGAAGGGGGCGGCCCACCCGGAATCCCGGGTGGGCCGCGCCCTTCGTGCCTGGTCGTACGTCCGGGCTCAGCCGTTCGTGACCTCGACCGCCGCCAGGTTCTTCTTGCCCCGGCGCAGCACCAGCCAGCGGCCGTGCAGCAGGTCCTCCGCGGCGGGGACCGCGTCCTCGGCGGTGACCTTGACGTTGTTCACGTAGGCGCCGCCCTCCTTCACCGTGCGGCGCGCGGCCGACTTGCTGGGCGCCAGGCCGACCTCGGCGAACAGGTCGACCACCGGGCCCAGCTCGGTGACCTCGGCGCGCGGCACCTCCGACAGCGCCGCGGCCAGGGTCCGCTCGTCCAGCCCGGTCAGCTCGCCCTGGCCGAACAGCGCCTTGGACGCGGCGATCACGGCGGCCGTCTGCTCGGCGCCGTGCACCAGCGTCGTCAGCTCCTCGGCCAGCGCGCGCTGCGCGGCCCGTGCCTGCGGACGCTCCTCGGTCTGCCGCTCCAGCTCCTCCAGCTCCTCGCGGGACTTGAAGGACAGGATGCGCATGTAGCGGGAGATGTCCCGGTCGTCCACGTTCAGCCAGAACTGGTAGAACGCGTACGGCGTCGTCATCTCCGCGTCGAGCCAGACCGCGCCGCCCTCGGTCTTGCCGAACTTGGTGCCGTCCGCCTTCGTCATCAGCGGCGTCGCGAGCGCGTGCACCGCCGCGTCCGGCTCAAGGCGGTGGATCAGGTCGAGGCCTGCCGTGAGGTTGCCCCACTGGTCGCTGCCGCCCTGCTGGAGCGCGCAGCCGTACCTCCGGTAGAGCTGGAGGAAGTCCATGCCCTGGAGGATCTGGTAGCTGAACTCGGTGTAGCTGATGCCCTGGTCGGACTCCAGACGGCGGGCGACGGAGTCCTTCGTCAGCATCTTGTTGACCCGGAAGTGCTTGCCGATGTCCCGTAGGAACTCGATCGCGGACAGGCCCTGCGTCCAGTCGAGGTTGTTCACCATCACGGCGGCGTTCTCGCCCTCGAAGGACAGGAACGGCTCGATCTGGCCGCGCAGCCGGTCCACCCAGCCGGCCACCGTCTCCGGGTCGTTCAGCGTGCGCTCGGCGGTCGGGCGGGGGTCGCCGATCAGGCCCGTGGCCCCGCCGACCAGCGCCAGCGGCCGGTGCCCGGCCTGCTGGAGCCGGCGCACGGTGAGCACCTGCACCAGGTGCCCCACGTGCAGTGACGGTGCCGTCGGGTCGAAGCCGCAATAGAACGTGACGGGACCGTCCGCGAGCGCCTTGCGCAAAGCGTCCTCGTCGGTGGACAGGGCGAACAGCCCACGCCACTTCAACTCGTCGACGATGTCCGTCACGGTTCTCGTGTCTCCTAGGTGATGCTCGGTGCTCTTCGGGCAGTCGGGTGACAGCCGACTACGAGGTTATACGCCCTGGCTGACAGAGCTCATGTTGAATTCCGGGACGCGCAGCGCGGGCATCGCGGCCCGGGTGAAGTAGTCGCTCCACTCCCTGGGCAGCGTCTTCTCGGTCCGCCCGGCCTCGGTCGCCCGTCCCAGCACGTCCACCGGCGACTCGTTGAACCGGAAGTTGTTGACCTCACCGGTCACCTCGCCGTTCTCCACGAGGTACACGCCGTCCCGGGTCAGGCCCGTGAGCAGCAGCGTCGCGGGGTCCACCTCGCGGATGTACCACAGGCAGGTGAGCAGCAGCCCGCGCTCGGTGCCGGCGACCATCTCCTGGAGCGAGCGGCCGGTGCCGCCGTCGAGGACGAGGTTGCCGGCCGACGGGGCGAGCGGCAGACCGGTCAGGCCGGCGCTGTGCCGGGTGGTCAGCAGATGCCGCAGCTCGCCGCCGCCGATCCACTCGGTGGCGTGCACGGGCAGCCCGTTGTCGAACACCGACCGGTCGTCCCCGGAGGAGTGCGCGACCACGAACGGCGCGCACTCCAGGGCCGGCTCGTCCGGATCGCTGCGCAGCGTCAGGGGAAGCTCGGTCAGCTTCTCGCCGACGCGGGTGCCGCCGCCCGGCTTGGAGAACACCGTGCGCCCCTCGGCGGCGTCCCGGCCCGAGGACGACCAGATCTGGTAGATCAGCAGATCGGCGACCGCCGTCGGCGGCAGCAGCGTCTCGTACCGCCCGGCGGGCAGCTCGATCCGGCGCTCCGCCCAGCCGAGCCGTACGGCCAGCTCCGCGTCCAGCGCCGCCGGGTCCACGTCCTTGAAGTCCCGTGTGGACCGTCCGGCCCACGCCGAGCGGGTGCGGTCCGGGGACTTGGCGTTCAGCTCCAGCGTCCCGGCCGGCTGGTCGTGGCGCAGCCGCAGGCCCGTCGACGTACCCAGGTAGGTCGACACCAGCTCGTGGTTGGCGAAGCCGTACAGTTCGCGGCCACCGGCACGCGCGCGTGCGAACGACTCGCCGAGCGCGGGCGCGAAGTCCGCGAACACCGCCGAGGAGGTCTCGGCGGGCGCGTCGGTGAAGTCCGGGGACTGCGGTACGTCCGTGACCAGCGGCTGGGCGTCCTCGGCGGGCCCCGCCCCGCGCGCGGCGGCCTCCGCGGCCCGCACCAGCGGCTCCAGCTCGTCCTCGGTCACGGCGGCCCGCGACACCACGCCCGACGCGGTGCCTTCCCGGCCGTCGACGGTCGCGATCACGGTGAGGGTGCGCCCGCGCGTGACACCGTTCGTGGTCAGCGCGTTGCCCGCCCAGCGCAGATTGGCGGTGGACTGCTCGTCGGCGATCACGACGCACCCGTCGGCCCGGGACAGTGCGAGGGCGCGCTCGACGATCTCGTGCGGCTTGCTGGTACGCGGGCTCATCGTCCGGCCTCCTGCGTGG
>NZ_JBEYTS010000084.1:5501-28375 GCF_040643155.1 Streptomyces sp. NPDC047453
TGGTGTTCAGGCTGTGCTTTTGCGGGGGACAACCCCCGGACCCCCGGCCGGCTCCGAAACCGACGTTCATCGTCCGGCCTCCTGCGTGGTGTTCAGGCTGTGCTTTTGCGGGGGACAACCCCCGGACCCCCGGCCGGCTCCGAAACCGACGTTCATCGACCGGCCTCCTGCGTGGTGTTCAGAATGCTGACGCCCTTGAAGAGGGCCGACGGGCAGCCGTGCGAGACCGCCGCGATCTGGCCCGGCTGGGCCTTGCCGCAGTTGAAGGCGCCGCCCAGGACATACGTCTGCGGTCCGCCCACGGCCGCCATGGAGCCCCAGAACTGGGGCGTGATCCCCTGGTAGGCGAAGTCCCGGACCTGCCCGTCGAGGCGGCCGTTGCGGATCCGGTACGCCCGCTGACCCGTGAACTGGAAGTTGTAGCGCTGCATGTCGATCGACCAGGACCGGTCCCCGACGACGTAGATCCCGCGGTCGACGCTCCCGATGAGATCCTCGGTCGACAGCCCGGCCGGGTCGGGCTGGAGCGACACGTTCGCCATCCGCTGCACGGGCACATGGCCGGGCGAGTCGGCGAAGGCGCATCCGTTGGACCGCTCGAACCCGGTCAGCTGCGCGATCCTGCGGTCCAGCTGGTAGCCGACCAGCGTGCCGTCCCTGACCAGGTCCCAGGACTGCGCCTCGACGCCCTCGTCGTCGTAGCCGACGGTGGCCAGGCCGTGCTCGGCGGTGCGGTCGCCGGTGACGTTCATCAGCTCGGAGCCGTACTTCAGCTTGCCCAGCTGGTCGAAGGTGGCGAAGGAGGTGCCGGCGTAGGCGGCCTCGTAGCCGAGGGCCCGGTCCAGCTCGGTGGCGTGGCCGATGGACTCGTGGATGGTCAGCCACAGGTTGGAGGGGTCGACGACCAGGTCGTAGAGACCCGCCTCGACGCTCGGCGCGCGCATCTTCTCGGCGAGCAGCCCGGGAATCCGCTCCAGCTCGCCCTCCCAGTCCCAGCCGGTGCCGGTGAGGTACTCCCAGCCCCGCCCGACGGGCGGGGCGAGGGTGCGCATCGAGTCGAACTCGCCGCTGGAGTCGTCCACCGACACGGCGGTCAGCTGCGGATGCAACCGCACCCGCTGCTGCGTGGTCACGGTCCCGGCGGTGTCGGCGTAGAACTTGTTCTCGTGCACGGTCAGCAGCGAGGCGTCGACATGGTCGACGCCGTCGGCGGCGAGCAGCCGCGCGCTCCACTCTGCGAGCAGCCCCGCCTTCTCCTCGTCGGGCACGGTGAAGGGGTCGATCGCATACGAGGACACCCAGGTCTTCTCGGCGTGCACCGGCTCGTCCGCCAGCTTCACGTACTCCTCGGACCCCGCGGCCTTGATGACCTGCGCCGACAGCTTGGCCATCGCGACCGCCTGCGAGGCGACCTTGGCGGCCGCGTCCGGCGTCAGGTCCACCCCCGAGGCGAACCCCCAGGTCCCGCCGTGCACGACACGCACCGCGTATCCCAGGTCGGTGCTGTCCGACGACCCGGCGAGCCGGGCGTCCCTGAGCCGCCAGGACGCACCGCGCACCCGCTCGAACCGGAAGTCCGCGTGCTCGGCCCCCAATGAACGCGCGCGTGCCAGGGCGGCGTCCGCGAGGAGCCGTAGGGGCAGGGCGAGGAACGACTGATCGACTTCGTGGGGCACGGGCGGGCTTCCCTTCGAGGCGCTCTCCTGTGATGGCCGTCGCGGGCAGTGAATCACGTCGCCCGCGTCGTGTTCCTCCGAGTAAGCGACAGGGGGACGGGCGGACCTTTCGGCGAACGTCCCGGCACGGGGGACTGGCCAGGTCCTTCCGACTGTAGGAACCCGACAGGAGCCGGGGAGAGCCACTGTCGGTGCCCGATTGCCCGGTGGCGTGGCCGGACCGATAGGTTTTCGGTGAAGCCGCCTGTCATCGAGGTGTTCGGGCGGGTTGTCGGAATGCTTCAGACCGCTATCGAAAGGGTGATCCGTTGAGCCGCTCGGTTCTCGTCACCGGAGGCAACCGGGGCATCGGCCTCGCCATCGCCCGCGCGTTCGCGGACGCCGGCGACAAGGTCGCCATCACCTACCGTTCAGGGGAGCCGCCGGCCGCCCTCAAGGAAATGGGCTGCCTCGCCGTCAGGTGCGACATCACCGACCCCGAGCAGGTGGAGCAGGCCTACAAGGAGATCGAGGCCGAGCACGGCCCCGTCGAGGTCCTCGTCGCCAACGCCGGCGTCACCAAGGACCAGCTCCTGATGCGCATGTCCGAGGAGGATTTCACCTCGGTCCTCGAGACCAACCTCACCGGCACCTTCCGGGTCGTCAAGCGGGCCAACCGCGGCATGCTGCGCGCCAAGAAGGGCCGCGTCGTGCTGATCTCCTCGGTGGTCGGTCTGCTCGGCTCGGCGGGCCAGGCCAACTACGCCGCCTCCAAGGCCGGCCTGGTCGGCTTCGCGCGGTCCCTCGCCCGTGAGCTGGGCTCGCGCAACATCACCTTCAACGTCGTCGCCCCCGGTTTTGTGGACACCGACATGACCCGGGCGCTCTCCGACGAACAGCGCGAGAACATCATGGGGCAGGTGCCGCTCGGCCGTTACGCGCAGCCGGAGGAGATCGCCGCGGCAGTGCGTTTCCTCGCCTCGGACGACGCCTCGTACATCACTGGAGCCGTCATTCCCGTTGACGGCGGACTGGGAATGGGTCACTGATCACCATGAGCGGAATCCTCGAGGGCAAGCGCATCCTGATCACGGGTGTGCTGACGGAGTCCTCCATCGCCTTCCACACCGCCAAGCTGGCCCAGGAGCAGGGCGCCGAGATCATCCTGACCGCGTTCCCGCGGCCCACGCTGACCGAGCGCATCGCCAAGAAGCTCCCGAAGCCGACCAAGGTCATCGAGCTCGACGTCACCAACGACGAGCACCTGGGCCGTCTGGCCGACGTCGTCGGCGAGGAGCTCGGCGGCCTCGACGGCGTCGTCCACTCCATCGGCTTCGCGCCGCAGGACGCGCTCGGCGGCAACTTCCTCAACACGCCGTTCGAGTCGGTCGCCACGGCCATGCACGTCTCGGCGTTCTCGCTGAAGTCGCTGACCATGGCCTGCCTGCCGCTGATGCAGAACGGCGGCTCGGTCGTCGGCCTCACCTTCGACGCCCAGTACGCCTGGCCGCAGTACGACTGGATGGGCCCGGCCAAGGCCGCCCTGGAGGCGACCAGCCGCTACATGGCGCGCGACCTGGGCAAGCAGAACATCCGCTGCAACCTCATCTCGGCGGGCCCGCTCGGCTCCATGGCCGCCAAGTCCATCCCGGGCTTCAGCGACCTGGCCTCGGTGTGGGACACCCGCTCCCCGCTGGAGTGGGACCTGAAGGACCCCGAGCCGGCCGGCCGGGGCATCGTGGCCCTGCTGAGCGACTGGTTCCCGAAGACCACCGGCGAGATCATCCACGTCGACGGCGGTCTGCACGCCATCGGCGCGTGACGCCGCGCCGCTGAGCTTCAGCGACGTTCGAGGGCCCGCACCCCGGGGTGCGGGCCCTCCGCCGTTCTCGCGTCCGCAGTGCAGCCCCGCCGACCGTGGCCGTCGTTCTCGCGCTGCCGCTGCCGCTGCCGCTGCCGCTGCCGTCGTACGGGCCATCGCTGCCGTTCGGGGCGACGCCGCGCACGCGTGCGCGTGCCGGGCTGCCCGCGGCGCCGGAGCCGTACGGCGCCGGCTGCCGCGCCACCGTCTCCGGCTCCCAGGCGACCGCGTACTGCCACAACCCGTAACCCGGGACCGGCCGCGCCGGCCCGCACATCGAGTGCGACCGTGGTGGGACCCCGACGGCGACACCTCCCCGGTGGCCGTGGGACCCGCGTGGGCCGTCCGGACGACCGGCCGCTGCGGGAAGGATGTGCGCCAGTGCTGTGACCGGAAAGGTTTGCCGGAAAGCTCGCGGCGTCTGGTGCGGTGCATCGCAAGGCGGAGCGTCGCCCGCGTACTGGATGTACTCGGGTGACGCGACAACGCGGCGTGGGGGTACCCCCGGCCGAAGGCTGGGGGAGTGCCGTGCCGGGCGTCGCGAGCCGGTGAACCCTTCCGGTCGCAGCACTCGGTCCGGGTCACCTGCCGGCGGGCGAAGTGATCCGGCCCGTGCGGCACAGCAGCGCGTAGCTCGCGGCCTCGGCGGCGGCCGTCTCGGCGTCGCCCGCGCGGATCGCGTCGAGCAGCCGGGTGTGGTCCATGTACGTCTCCGGCGTCAGTTCCGCGCCGACGTCCGCGCGCAGCCAGTCCCGCAGCACCTCGCCCAGATCCGCGTACGTCGCCGTCATGACGTCGTTGTGGGACGCGGCCACCACCGCCAGGTGGAACGTGGCGTCCGCGGTCACGAACGCCTCCGTGTCACCGGACTCCCAGGCCTGCTCGCGACGCAGGAACTGCGCGTGGAGCTGCTTGAGGTCCTTCTCGGTGCGCCGCTCCGCGGCCAGCCCGGCCGCGGCCGACTCCAGCGCGGAACGCAGCTCGGCGATGTGCCGCGGATCGGCATCGGCGAACCTGCGGTGCATCACGCCCGCCAGCTCGCTGGTCGCCACGACGTACGTGCCCGAACCCTGGCGGATGTCCAGCAGGCCGTTGTGGGCCAGCGCCCGGACCGCCTCGCGGACCGTGTTGCGGGCCACACCGAGCTGCGCCACCAGCTCCGGCTCCGTCGGGATGCGGGAGCCGACCGGCCACTCGCCCGTGGTGATCTGGCTGCGCAGGGCGGCGATGACCTGTTCGGACAGCGCCGACCGGCGCGGATGGTTCAGTGGCATGGCACACCTAACGTACGCGGGACCCGGGGCCAGGACCCCGAGGCGTCGACAACCAATCATCCCATCATTCTATGATGGTTCTCATGCCACGCGAGGAAACGACCCGCACGACGACACGGACGACCGAACGCATCCCGGCCGCGACCACCGATTCCCGGGACATCCCGGAGCCGGAACCGCACGGACGACGAGCGCCCGGTGGCGGCGCCACGCGCGCGTGGACCACGCGCCTGGTCGTCGTCGGACTCGAGCTGACCGCGCTGAACCTCCGCCCAGCCATCACCAGCCTCGGCGCGCTCCTGGAGGAGGTCCGCCACGGGCTCGGCATGAGCGGCAGCGTGGCCGGAGTGCTCACCTCCGTGCCCCCGCTCTGCTTCGCCGTCTTCGGCGTCATGGCACCCCGGCTGGCCCGCCGTTTCGGGCCGGCCGCCGTGGTGTGCTCGGGCATGGTCGCCATCGCCGCCGGACTGGTGATACGGCCCTACGTGGGCAGCACGGCCGCGTTCGTCGCCGCCAGCGCGCTGGCCCTCATGGGCATCGCCGTCAGCAACGTCCTGATGCCGGTCATCGTCAAGCGCTGGTTCCCCGACCGGGTCGGCACCATGACCGGCCTGTACTCGATGGCCCTCGCCCTCGGCACCTCGACCGCCGCCGCGGTGACCGTGCCGCTGACCGGGGCGCTCGGCGGCAGCTGGCGGTCCGGACTCTCCGTGTGGGCACTGCTCGCCGCGGCGGCGGTGCTGCCGTGGCTGCCGGTGGTACGGGACCGGTCCCGCACCACCGCGCAGGCGCCGGCCCACACCGGACCCGCGTCCGGGGAAGCGGCCCGCGCGCGGGAGGCGCAGGCCCCGGCGCTGCGCATCACCCGGAGCCGTACCGCCTGGGCCCTGGCCGTCTTCTTCGGGCTCCAGGCCACCGCCGCCTACATCACCATGGGCTGGATGGCGCAGATCTTCCGGGACGCGGGCGTCCCCGCCGGCAAGGCCGGACTGCTCCTCGCCGTCACCATGGCGATGGGCGTGCCGCTGGCCTTCGTCATCCCGCGCCTGGCCACCCGGCTGCCCCACCAGGGCCCGATCGTGCTGGTGCTCGGCGTCTGCGGCCTGATCGGCTACGCCGGTCTCTACCTCGCGCCCGCCACCGGCTCCTGGGCCTGGGCCCTGCTCCTCGGCATCGCCAACTGCGCCTTCCCGCTCGCGCTCACGATGGTCGGCATGCGGGCCAGGACCGGTCCGGGCGTGGCCCAGCTGTCGGCGTTCGCGCAGAGCACCGGCTACCTGATCTCCATCCCGGGTCCGCTGCTGGTGGGCGTCCTGTACCAGAGCAGCGGCGGCTGGGGGCTGCCCATCGCGCTCATGGCCGGACTGATGGTGCCGCAGATGGTGGTCGGCTACGTGGCGGGCCGCGACCGCACGGTGGAGGACGAGGCGGCGCGCTGAGGCGGCCCCGCGGGCCGCGTACCGGGCGAAGGGTGCGAGACTGGGGCGCATGCAGCCTGTGCTCGACCCGAACCCCAAGAACGGCCAGAGGAAGATGCTGTTCGTCCTCGGCACGTTCTTCGCCATCTTCGTGATCATCGCCATCGTCGCCACCCTCGCGGCGCCGTGACCGATCCGCCGCCGCGGCCTCGCGCCGCGGCGGCGGTCGCTTTCCCCGCGCGCGGTGACGCCTTCCCGCCGTGACCCCCGCGCCGTACGTGCGTCCCGTGACGCCCGCGCGTCCGTGCGCCGGCTCCTCAGGGTCGATGGTGGGGATAACCCCCCATCCCCTAGGGGGTGAGGGTCAGGGGCAAGTGGGTGGATCACCGGATGGGCCGGGGAGCGCGGATTCCGTAGCTTCGAGATGTGACCGCGAGAGGCGGTCCGCGGAACTCGGAGACCAGCGGAGGCGATCATGTCGGCGCGTACGCACACCCGGCCCCACCCGGCGACCACGGGCGCCGGCGTCGACTCCCGGCTGCCGTGGTGGGCCCTGGCCCTGCCGGTGCTGGCGTTCGTCGCGCTGCTCCTCCTGATACGCAACCCGGCGGACGCACAGGCGGCAGCCGGCGACCCCGCGCTCACCCAGCTGTTCCGGCACGCCCGGGAACTGCTCGCCCGCTGACGCCCCACGGAGGCGCCCCGGACACCGTCCCCGGGGCACGGGCCCGTGCCGCCCGCTGCCCCTGAAAAGGCGCATGTCAACTCCCTGCGCCCCGTGGCCTGTTTCATGCGAAGCTGGGACGCATGAGCGTCGCAGAACCCCGCAGGATTGTCCTCTTCCGGCATGCGAAAGCCGACTGGCCGCAGGTGGCCGACCACGAACGACCACTCGCCGAGCGGGGCCGCACGGACGCCGCAGTCGCCGGGCGCAAGCTGGCCGACGCCGGTGTCCCCGTCGACCTGGCCCTGTGCTCGACCGCGACCCGAACCCGCGAGACCTGGAAGCTCGCCGTCCACGAGTTGCCGCATCGGCCGAAGACCGTCTACGAGGAGCGGGTCTACGACGCCTCGCCCGGCGAGCTGATCACCGTCCTCAACGAGACGCCGGACGATGTGCGGAGCGTGATCCTCATCGGCCACAACCCGGGCATCCAGGGCCTTGCCGAGGTGCTGTCCGGCTCGGCCGAGGGTGACGCCCGCGAGCGGATGAACCGCCGTGGGTTCCCGGCTGCCGCGTTCGCCGTGGTGTCCTTCGACGGCTCCTGGAAGGCCCTGGAGCCGGGCGTGGCGACACTGCTCGACTACTGGGCGCCGTCGGAGTAGCCCGACGGCGCTGCGGGAGGCGGCCGCGCGGACCGCTCAGCTCTCCTCGTGCGCGTCCGCCGCCTCGACCTCTTCGCGGGTGACCCCGAGCAGGTAGAGGACGGTGTCGAGGAACGGCACGTTCACCGCGGTGTGCGCCGCCTCCCGCACCACCGGCTTGGCGTTGAAGGCGACCCCGAGACCGGCCGCGTTCAGCATGTCCAGGTCGTTCGCGCCGTCACCGATCGCCACCGTCTGCGACAGCGGAACGCCCGCCTCGGCGGCGAACCGGCGCAGCAGTCGCGCCTTGCCCGCCCGGTCGACGATCTCGCCGGTGACCCGGCCGGTCAGCTTCCCGTCGACGATCTCCAGGGTGTTGGCCTGCGCGAAGTCCAGCCCGAGCCGTTCCTTCAGGTCGTCCGTGACCTGGGTGAAGCCGCCCGAGACGACACCGACCTGGTAACCGAGCCGCTTGAGCGTACGGATCAGGGTGCGCGCGCCCGGCGTCAGGCGCACCTCGCTGCGCACCTTGTCCACCACGGAGGCGTCCAGCCCCTCCAGCAGTGCCACGCGCGCGTGCAGCGACTGCTCGAAGTCCAGCTCGCCGCGCATCGCCGCCGCCGTCACCTCGGCGACCTTGTCCTCGCAGCCGGCGTGCCCGGCGAACAGTTCGATCACCTCGTCCTGGATGAGCGTGGAGTCCACGTCCATGACGACCAGGCGCTGGGCCCGCCGGTGCAGGCCGGCCCCGACGACCGCGACATCGACACCGAGTGCCGCGGCCTCCGTCGCGAGAGCGGTGCGCAGCGGCTCCGTCTCCACGCCGGACACCGCGAACTCCACCGCCGTCACCGGGTACTTGGCCAGCCGGAAGATACGGTCGATGTTGCCGCCGGCCCGGGTGATCCGCGCGGCGATCCGGGCGGTCGCCTCCGCGGTGAGCGGGTGGCCGAGAACGGTGACCAGGGAGCGCCCGAGGCCGCGCGGCCGGTTGTCGCCGCGGCCGGAGATGATCTCCGCCTGCATCTTCATCGACTCGGCCCAGCTGTGCACGGTGGCCCGCAGGTCGCCCTCCAGCGCGGCGGGCGGCTGGGTGACGAGCGCGCACAGCACGATCCGGCCACGGGTGACGACCTGCTCGATGTCGACCACGTCGACGGAGTAGGCGGCGAGGGTGTCGAAGAGACCGGCCGTGATGCCCGGCCTGTCCTTCCCGAAGATCTTGACGAGAAGGGTGGGATCGGCAGAGGTCTGCGAAGCGCTCATGGTGCTTCCACCGTATCCGGCACCCAGTGCCCGCTGCCCCTCAGGTCCGCCTGACGGACAGCGAACAACACGTGTCCACCGGACGACGGCCTCGCCACCGTCCGGCGCTCACTTCTTCGGAGACCGGGGCGGCCCGGGCGGAGGCGGCGGCCCATCGTCCTGCGCTCCCGGCGGCCGCTTCGGCGGCCGCGGGGGCGGGGGCGGGAGCGGCCGCACAGGCCCCACCACCGTCGGCGCCCCGTACACGTCGTCCCCCGAACCCGCCGGCCGGTCCCGCCCACCGTCCGGTCCGTCCGGTCGGTCCGGTCCTTCCGGCTCGGTGGAGTCCGCCCAACCGGACTGGCCTCGGCCGTCCTGCGGACCCGGCCGGGCCCGCCCGCCGCCGGGTCCGCCCGCCTCGGCGGACTCCGCCCCACCGGACAGCCCGCGGCCGTCCGGTGGGCGTGCGTCCCGTGGGCGGGATTCCTCAGGACGGGCGTCCTGTGGGGCTCGTAGCTCGTCCGGCAGGCGCAGGTACGGGTTGGTGGACGGGTTCGGCGGGCGGTACGGCGTCGCCGGTGCGTAGGGGGTCCCCGAGGCGTGGGGACCGGGTCCGCCCGTACGGCCGGGCCGCCCGGCCTCGTTCGCGGCGGTCCATATGTCGTGACCGGCTCCCTCCGCAGCCCAGGCCCCCGAGGCGCCCCCTTCCGCGACTGCCCTGTCACCCCGCGCCAAGGGCGCCGCACGGCTGCCGGCGGCTCCGGTCGCGCTCGCCAGCAGGGCGCCCACGGCGCCCGCGCCGGCCCCCCACACGGCGCCGAGCAGCAGCGCCGTGCCCAGATGCCCGCGCAACTCCACCCCGGCGCCGAACGCGTCGAAGCCGAGGACGGACAAGGACGCGTCCACCGACACCTCCGCCGGCCACGCGAGCAGCGGCAGCGCCAGCGCGGTGGCGATACCCAGCCGCAGCGCGCACCGCCCGGCGAAGCCGAGGGGGCTGCGGCCCGGCGCCGCCCCCACCGGAGTCCGTACCGCCGTCAGCACCCCCGCCAGCAGCATCGCCAGCGCCGCCGCGACGCCCAGCAGCCACACCCGGCCGTCCAGGTCGGCCAGACGGGACAGCGTGACCGGCTGGTCGGAGTGCGCCGTCAGCAGCCTGCCCAGCGGGTCCGGCAGGAGCCCGGTCAGTTCACCGGTCGCCCTGCCGTCCCAGGGGACGAAGAGGCCGATCGTGATGCCGAGCCACACCCCGTTGGGGGTGCCGAGCAGTGCCGCGCCCGCGATGCGCCGGGGATGGTCGTCGCCGATCGCGGCGTACGCGGCCGCCGCGAGACCCGCCGCCACGACGACCATCAGCATCGTGACGAGCGCCGACACGGCGGGCCGCACCACCCGGTGCACGGCCTCCCAGCCGCGCGGCAGCGGCGTGCGGCGCGAGGCGAGCAGCGCGATCAGCAGGACCCCGGCCGACCAGGCGAGCCCGCCCAGCAGGGTCGGCGCCGTGTCGACGGTGAAGCCGACCGCCGCCTTGGCGTCGATGAGCCTGCCGATGCGGTCGGGCAGGAGCCCGCCGATGTCCCCCAGGTCGCCGAGCCCCGGAATGCTCACGTCGCCGGATCCCGCGCCGCCCGGCAGCCTGCCGAGCCCGAGCGCGCCCCCGTCGATCGTGACGACGTCGTGGCCCGCCCAGGCCAGCCCGCCCACCACCGCCACGAACAGCGCCACCACCGCGCCCGCCCGGGCCAGGAGTTCGGCGGGGGCGATCACAACTCCCGCCGCGCGCAGGGACCGTAGGAAGAACCACGACAGCAGCAGCGCACCGACCAGGCTCACCCCGAGTGGCGTGATCTGGAGGGCGGTGTGCGCTTCGGCGCCTTTCAGGCCGAACGCGGACACGTCACCGGACGGCGTGACCGAACCACCCGCCCCAAGTGCCACCACCGCGGCGGTCATCGGCCCGAGCGAACCCGCCGCGTCGGCCCGCAGCAGATGCAGACCGAGCGCGGCCGTGCCCGCCATGCCGATCAACGCCCAGCTCACAGAGGCGATCGCGGACAGCAGCACGTCGAGCCATGGCAGGCGCGCACCGTGCCTCGCGGTCCCGACGTCCGTGGCAGCGCTCATGGCAGACCCCCCGATCCGCGGCGCGGCCCGGCCGCCGCGCATGTCCCCCTCGCGTGAAATACCACTCTCCGGCGGGGTTTCAACCCCGTCGGCGAAAAAGCAGCCGAAGCGGACGTACACACTCTTCACAAGGCCCGGCTTTCGGTCAGTGGGCTGAGCCTGAAATAGTTCCCCACGATGTTCGACATCCCTAGACTCCCCGCGACGGGGGCAACTCGGGGGACAACTCAGTGGGGCTTGGAGTGCCGGAACTCGTACTTGAAACCAATGGACGGACCTGGACGCTCGACCCGTCCCGGTCCTACACCCTGGGACGCGATCCGCAGGGGGACATCGTGTTCGACGACGCCAGGGTCTCCTGGCGTCACGCCACGGTCAGCTTCAACGGCCGCAGTTGGGTCATCGAGGACCACGGCAGCACCAACGGCACCTTCGCGCAGGGCCGTCGGATCCACCAGCTGGAACTCGGGCCGGGTGCGGCCGTGCACCTCGGCAACGCGACCGACGGGCCGCTGCTGAGCCTTTCCGGCGCCGCGGCCCCGGCGGCGACGCCGCAGGCCCAGCCGCAGCAACAGCCGTACGCGGCGCAGGGGGCGAACCCCGGCTGGGCGCAGCAGGCGCCGCAGCAGCAGTCCCCGCAGGCCGGTTGGCAGGAACCGCAGCAGGGGCAGCAGACGCCGTCGATCCCGCACCAGCAGGGCTCCGGCAGCGGTGCGGGGGCGCCGCCGGTCTACGGCGACCGCAGCCCGACGACCTTCCACCAGTTCTCGCTCGGCCGCGTGATGCGCATCGGCCGTGCCCTGGAGAACGACCTGGTCGTCTCCGACCTCCAGGTCTCCCGCAACCACGCGGAGTTCCACGCCACGCCCGACGGCCGCTTCGAGATCCGAGATCTGGGCTCGCACAACGGCACGTACGTCAACGGCCACCCGGTCCCCAAGGGCGGCTCGGTGCAGCTCGGCCCGGCGGACATCGTCGGCGTCGGCCACTCGACGTTCCGGATCGTCGGCGACCGGCTGGAGGAGTTCGTCGACACCGGCGAGGTGTCCTTCTCCGCCCGCCACCTGACCGTGACGGTCGACGGCGGCAAGCAGATCCTGCGGGACGTCTCCTTCGGTGTTCCGGAGAAGTCGCTGGTCGGGGTCATCGGCCCGTCCGGTTCCGGCAAGTCGACGTTGCTGAAGGCGCTCACCGGCTACCGGCCCGCCGACCAGGGCGAGGTCCTCTACGACCACCGGAACCTCTACAAGCACTTCGCCGAGCTGCGCCAGCGCATCGGCCTGGTCCCGCAGGACGACATCCTGCACAAGGAACTGGCCGTGAAGAAGGCCCTGAAGTACGCGGCCAAGCTGCGCTTCCCGGCCGACACCACGGCGGCCGAGCGCGAGGCCCGCATAGACGAGGTGCTGCGTGAGCTGAAGCTGGACGTCCACAAGGACAAGAAGGTCACCTCCCTCTCGGGCGGTCAGCGCAAGCGTGTCTCGGTGGCCCTGGAGCTGCTCACCAAGCCGTCGCTGATCTTCCTGGACGAGCCGACCTCCGGTCTCGACCCGGGCATGGACCGCGATGTCATGCAGCTGCTGCGGGGACTCGCGGACGACGGCCGCACGGTCCTCGTCGTCACCCACTCCGTGGCCGAGCTGGCCCTGTGCGACAAGCTCCTTGTGATGGCGCCGGGCGGCGCCGTGGCCTACTTCGGCCCGCCGGAGGAGGCGCTGAACTTCTTCGGCTACGACACCTGGGCCGATGTGTTCTCCGCCTTCGAGAACTACCGTGACTACGACTGGGCGGGACGCTGGAAGGGCTCGCAGCACTACCAGATGTACGCCGCGGACATCGACGCCGTCGAGCCGCAGGCCGTACACATGCCTCCGCCGCAGGCCATCAGGCCGCCCAAGCCGCAGGGCTGGGGCTCGCAGCTGATGACCCTGATCCGGCGGTACGTGTCGGTGATCGCCTCCGACAAGGGCTTCCTGGCGCTGTCGGTGATCCTGCCGGCGGTGCTCGGCGCGGTCAGCCTGCTCATCGACCACAACCGCGGTCTGCTGGTCAACGAGCAGATCAACCGGACGACGGGACTGCACGTCCCGAACGGCACGGCGACCACGGTGCTGCTGATCCTCGCGGTCGGCGCCTGTTTCGCGGGCGCCGCGAACTCCGTCCGTGAGCTGATCAAGGAACGGGTCATCTACGAGCGGGAACGCGCCACCGGCCTGTCCCGCTCGGCGTACCTGATGTCCAAGGTGGTCGTGCTCGGCGCGGTCACGTTGATCCAGGGCCTGATGGTCGGCGTGATCGGCTTCTCCAGCCGCGAGATCCCCGAAAAGGGCCTGATCCTGGGGAACGCCACGCTGTTCGAGCTGTGCCTGCCGATCATGGCGCTCGGCTTCACCTCGATGATGTTCGGCCTGGTCATCTCCTCACTGGTGAAGACCGCCGAGAAGACCATGCCGCTGCTGGTGATGTTCGCCATCATCCAGGTCGTGTTCACCGGCTGCCTGTTCACGCTGAACGGAACCATCGGCGTCAACGAGTTCTCGTACCTGATGCCGTCGCGCTGGGCGGTGGCCGCCGCCGGCACCACGCTGGACTTCAACAACATCGCCCCGAACACCGACGACCCGACCAGCACCGACCCGCTGTGGGACCACACGGCCTCCGCCTGGGGCATCGACATGGTCGCGCTGATCGCGCTCGGTGTCGTGTGCGGCTTCCTGGTGGCGCGCTTCCTGCGCCGCCACGAGCCGGAGGTCATGCGCAAGTAACCGCGCCGCGCCACGGCACGAAGGGCGGCACCCCGCAACGGGGTGCCGCCCTTCGGCGTGCTGTCAGAGGTCCGCGCCGGCCTCAGTACGCGCTGTTGACGCGGTCGATGGAGCCGTACCGGTGCGCCGCGTAGTTGGCGGCGGCGGTGATGTTGGCGACCGGGTCGTAGATGTTCTTGGACGTGCCGGGGACGTGGTACGCGTTGAAGGTCGGGCCGATGACCTGGAGCAGACCCTTGGACGGGATGCCGTTGCGCGCGTTGATGTCCCAGTTGTTGATGGCGTTCGGGTTGCCCGAGGACTCCCGCATGATGTTGCGGTGCAGGCCGTTGTAGGAGCCGGGGATGTTGTGCTGCTTCATGACGGCGAGCGCCTGCCGGATCCAGCCGTCCAGGTTGTTGCCGTAGCTGGTGTGGACGGCGACCGTCTGCATCTGCGGGCGCTTGGCGGACCGGCTCGCGGTCTGCTTGGCCTCGTGCGCGGCCTTGGCCTTGTGCAGGACGGCGGCCTGGGCCTGCTGCTTCGCGGCGGCCTGCTTCTGGGCCGCGATGGCCTGGATCTTCACGCTCTCGCCCGCGAGCTGGTCGGTGACGCTGGCCTTGACGCCCTGGATCGGCCGGGAGCCGAGCTGCACCGGGGCGGCGGCGACGCTGTTCGCCGGTTCGGCCTGGCTGGGCACGGCCGAGAAGGCCACGGCGGCCGCACCGAGGACGGCGACACCGGCGACGGCGATCCTGCGGGGCTGGGCCAGGGCACGACGGTGACGACGGGAGTTTGCGGGCATGGCGAATAGACCTCTTCGAGTAGCTCGGAGGTCGCTCTCCGGACTGCGGGAGGGGGTCCGTCCCACACAATCGCCGCGAGTGGAAACCCGCGGCGTTGAGCGACGAGAGCAATTCTTAGCGGCCGCAAAATGCCCTGGCAAAGGTGTGACGTACGAAGCCGGATAGTGGAGCGGAACGGACGAAATGGGACAGACGGGATCATCTGTCCCGTTCGTGATGGGGGGTCTGTCTCCTATGTCCGTTCGTACGTGACTTGCGTCCTATGGGTGCGCTCACATCGGGGGAGAGGTTTTCTCACCGTTGGTTGCCGCTGCAACGCACTGGGTGAGCGGTTTTTGGGGGCGCCGTACGCGCCGCCGCCCCCGGCCTGTCCGGTACTGGGCCGCTGGACCTAGGTCCAGCGGCCGGGGTGCGGCCGTCGCAGGGCCGATCCGCGCCGTCACCCCCCGCCGGTACCGTGAGGACATGAGTCAAGGCCCCAGGTCCGGCCTCGCCGCGGTGAGCGCCGCGCTGCTGGCCATGAGCAGGCATCTGGAGGTGCGCGACGTCCTGAAGACGATCGTCGCCTCGGCCCGCGAACTGCTCGACGCGCAGTACGCCGCCCTCGGCGTACCGGACGACCACGGCGGCTTCGCCCAGTTCGTGGTCGACGGGGTCAGCGACGAGCAGTGGCAGGCCATCGGCCCGCTCCCGCGCCAGCACGGCATCCTCGCCGCGATGCTGCACGAGGCCCGCGCCGAGCGCCTGGCGGACCTGCGCGAGGACCCGCGCTTCGAGGGCTGGCCCGCCGCCCACCCGGAGATGTCCGACTTCCTGGGCCTGCCGATCCGCGACGGCGACGAGGTCATCGGCGCCCTGTTCCTGGCGAACAAGAACTGCGAGAGGCCCCGGGACGGCTGCGGCTTCACCGAGGAGGACGAGGAACTGCTCGCCATCCTCGCCCAGCATGCCGCGATCGCCCTCACCAACGCCCGCCTCTACGAACGCAGCCGCGAGCTGACCATCGCCGAGGAGCGCTCCCGCCTCGCCCACGAACTGCACGACGCGGTCAGCCAGAAACTGTTCTCCCTGCGCCTGACCGCCCAGGCCGCCACCGCCCTCGTCGACCGTGATCCGGCGCGTGCCAAGGGCGAATTGCAGCAGGTCGCCGTCCTCGCCGCCGAGGCCGTCGACGAACTGCGCGCCGCCGTCGTGGAGCTGCGCCCCGCCGCCCTCGACGAGGACGGCCTGGTCGCCACCCTCCGCACCCAGATCCAGGTCCTCGACCGCGCCCACAGCGCGCGTGTCACCTTCACCACCCGCGGCATCCGCGCCCTGCCGGCCGCGCAGGAGGAGGCCATGCTCCGCGTCGCCCAGGAAGCCCTGCACAACGCGCTGCGGCACGCGCGGGCGGACCACGTCGACGTCACCCTGGACCGCCGCGGCTACGGCGCCGTCCTGCGGATCACCGACGACGGCACCGGCTTCGACCCGAAGGCGGTGCGCCGCGCGGGCCGCCACCTCGGCCTGGTGTCCATGCGGGACCGGGCGAGCGGGGCCGGCGGACGGCTGACGGTGGAATCGGAGCCCGGCAAGGGCACCGCGATCGAGATGGAGGTCCCCGGTGGCTGACACAATCAAGGTGCTGCTCGTCGACGACCACCAGGTGGTCCGCCGGGGTCTGCGCACCTTTCTGGAGGTGCAGGACGACATCGAGGTCGTGGGCGAGGCGGCGGACGGCGCCGAGGGAGTAGCCCGCGCCGAGGAACTGAGGCCCGACGTCGTCCTCATGGACGTCAAGATGCCCGTCATGGACGGGGTCGAGGCGCTGCGCCGGCTCCGCGAACTCGACAACCCCGCGCGCGTGCTGATCGTCACCAGCTTCACCGAGCAGCGCACGGTGGTCCCGGCGCTGCGCGCGGGCGCCGCCGGCTACGTCTACAAGGACGTGGACCCCGACGCGCTCGCCGGCGCCATCCGCTCGGTGCACGCCGGGCACATCCTCCTCCAACCGGAGGTCGCGGGCGCCCTGTTGTCCCAGGAGGAGAGCAACTCCGGCCAGAGCCGCGGAACGTCACTGACGGAGCGGGAGCGGGAGGTGCTCGGCCTGATAGCCGACGGCCGCTCGAACCGCGAGATCGCCCGGGCCCTGGTGCTCTCCGAGAAGACCGTCAAGACACATGTGTCGAACATCCTGATGAAGCTCGACCTCGCGGACCGTACCCAGGCCGCGCTGTGGGCCGTACGACACGGCGTGAGCGGCTGACTCCGCCTGCGGACGGCAATTCGGAGGGTCCCGCTCCGGACTGAGATTCATACCGTCGTGGGAATGTCCCCCGGATGGCGCAACCTTCGTGCGGCCCGGCCGTTCTCCAGTGCGTGCCGCGGCGACTGCCGCGGCGATCACCAGGAGGGGTCAGAAGTGAAGAACCTGAAGAAGGCAGCGGCCGTGACGATGGTGGCCGGGGGGCTCGTGGCCGCCGGCGCCTCGATGGCCTCCGCCACCGACGGTGCCTGGGCGGGCGGTGCCGCCAAGGGCTCCCCCGGCGTCGTCTCGGGCAACGTCGTCCAGGCCCCGATCCACATCCCGGTCAACGCCGTCGGCAACAGCGTCAACGTCATCGGCGTCCTGAACCCCGCCTTCGGCAACCTCGGCCTCAACCACTGAGCCATCTCAACCACTGAGCCATCTCGACCGACGGCCTCCTGGCTCCCCCCAGGAGGCCGTTTCGCCGTCCGCGGGCAGTCTCGACGCCGGTCACGCCACTCGTCAGCTCGCCCCTTTGTCCCGCTTCTCCCGCTCCTCCACCACCGAGTTGTACGCCGCCACCTGCGCCCGCCGAGCCGTCCGCTCCACCGGCCGCAGCGCGGCCCCCCGCGCCGCCATCTCGGACGCGCTCACCGCGCCCCCGTGCCCGTTCTCGTACGCCAGCGAGACCAGCAGCGCCACCCGCCGCGCCAGCTCCAGCACCCGCACCGCCCGGGGCGGATACCCCGGTGCCAGAACCTCCTGCCCCCGCTCGGCCCGCGCCCGGTACGCGTCGATCGCCGCCTCCGCCACCGGCCCCGATCCGGCCACGTCCAGCCGCGACAGCACCGAAGTCGCCTCCCGCAGCGCCTCCGCCAGTTCCCGCTCGGCCTCGCCCAGCGACGGCACATCGGCCGGCGACGCCTCGCGCACGGGCAGCACGTGCCACAGCACCTCCGCGTGCACATCGCCCTTGGGCCCGGCCTCGTGCACCTGGGGCACCAGCCCGAAAGCGGCCCCGTGGCAGAGCACCGCCTCCCCGGCCTCCAGCGCCCGCGCGTTGAACTCCGGCGGCCCGCTCAGCCCCAGCGGATGCCCCGGCGCGGGCAGCGCCACCCGCAGCGCGCCCACCCCGAGCCGCCGCAGCCGCCCCAGCGCCAACGTGAGCCCGACCGGCCCCGACTCCCCGGGCAGCCCTTCCACTCGATGGACGGCGTCGTCCCCGACGATGGCGAGCACGGCGTCGTCCGGCGAGACATATCCGGACAAGAGGGAGTTTCCCCAAGAGGCGAGGCGTCCAGAGCGCGGTTCCGAGAGCATGCCTCCACCCTAAGGACCGGACCGATGGAACGGCCCGCCCGGCTCGTGGCGTAGATTCGGTCAGGGCTGCGCCCACCGGCGCGGCGGACCCAGCCACAGGCGTACGCGACAGCCGAGACCGGCGGCACACTGCAAGGGGAGACAACGCGCTCATGAGCGATGTTCTGGAGCTTCAGGACGTATCCGTGGTCCGTGAGGGCCGGGCTCTCGTGGACCAGGTCTCCTGGTCGGTCAAGGAGGGTGAGCGCTGGGTCATCCTCGGCCCCAACGGCGCCGGCAAGACCACCCTGCTGAACGTCGCCTCCACCTACCTCTTCCCCAGCAGCGGCACCGCCACCGTCCTCGGCGAGACGCTCGGCAAGCCCGGCACCGACGTCTTCGAGCTGCGTCCCCGCGTCGGCATGGCGGGCATCGCCCTGGCCGAGAAGCTCCCCAAGCGCCAGACCGTGCTCCAGACCGTGCTGACCGCCGCCTACGGCATGACCGCCGGCTGGCAGGAGGAGTACGAGGACGTCGACGAGCAGCGCGCCCGCGCCTTCCTCGACCGCCTCGGCATGAGCGACTACCTGGACCGCAGGTTCGGCACCCTCTCCGAGGGCGAGCGCAAGCGCACCCTGATCGCCCGCGCCCTGATGACCGACCCCGAACTGCTCCTGCTCGACGAGCCCGCCGCCGGTCTCGACCTCGGCGGCCGCGAGGACCTGGTCCGCCGCCTCGGCCGGCTCGCCCGGGACCCGATCGCCCCTTCGATGATCATGGTCACCCACCATGTCGAGGAAATCGCCCCCGGCTTCACCCACGTCCTGATGATCCGCCAGGGCAAGGTCCTCGCCGCCGGCCCGCTGGAGCTCGAACTCACCTCCCGCAACCTCTCCCTGTGCTTCGGTCTCCCGCTCGTCGTCGAACAGGTCGGTGACCGCTGGACCGCGCAGGGACTGCCGCTGTCCTGAACCCACTCCGCACCCTGTCCGCCGTCACCGGCCGCGGCCTAACATGACCATGTGAACAACATCGACGCATGGGTGTGGTGGCTGGTCGGCGCGGCGGCGCTCGGAATCCCGCTCGTGGTGACCGCGATGCCGGAATTCGGCATGTTCGCGGTGGGGGCGGTCGCCGCCGCGGCCGTGGCGGGCTTCGGCTTCGGCGTCGTCGTCCAGGTGCTCACCTTCGTCGTCGTCTCGGTCGCCCTCATCGCCGTCGTCCGGCCCATCGCGGCCCGGCACGGCAAGCAGCGCCCCGAACTGGCCACGGGAGTGGACGCGTTGAAGGGCAAGCAGGCCGTCGTCCTGGAACGCGTCGACGGGGCCGGCGGCCGTATCAAGCTCGCCGGGGAGATCTGGTCGGCACGCGCGCTCGACGCGGACCACGTCTACGAAGCCGGCGAACAGGTGGACGTCGTGGACATCGAGGGCGCCACCGCCGTCGTCATGTGACCTCGCACCAAAGGCGACAACGCAAGTGGACCGAACAGGCCGCGAGTTGGGCAACGGTCTGTCAGACTCGACCAGCAAGATCTTCGACAACCGTAAGATCTTCCGAAAGAGCCGAGGCGGAGAAGGGTACGGGCAGCAACGATGGCACCGGTCATCATCGTTCTGATCATCCTGGTGGTGTTGGTCTTCATCGCCCTGATCAAGACGATCCAGGTCATCCCACAGGCGAGCGCCGCCATCGTCGAGCGCTTCGGCCGCTACACACGGACACTGAACGCGGGCCTCAACATCGTCGTCCCGTTCATCGACACCATCCGCAACCGCATCGACCTGCGTGAACAGGTCGTGCCGTTCCCGCCGCAGCCGGTGATCACCCAGGACAACCTGGTCGTGAACATCGACACCGTCATCTACTACCAGGTGACCGACGCCCGCGCCGCCACCTACGAGGTCGCCAGCTACATCCAGGCCATCGAGCAGCTCACGGTCACCACTCTGCGCAACATCATCGGCGGCATGGACCTGGAGCGCACCCTGACCTCTCGCGAGGAGATCAACGCGGCCCTGCGCGGCGTCCTCGACGAGGCCACCGGCAAGTGGGGCATCCGCGTCAACCGCGTCGAGCTGAAGGCCATCGAACCGCCCACCTCCATCCAGGACTCGATGGAGAAGCAGATGCGCGCCGACCGCGACAAGCGCGCCGCGATCCTCACCGCCGAAGGTACGCGCCAGGCCGCCATCCTCACCGCCGAGGGCGAGAAGCAGTCCCAGATCCTGCGTGCCGAGGGTGAGGCCAAGGCCGCCGCCCTGCGCGCCGAGGGCGAGGCCCAGGCCATCCGCACCGTCTTCGAGTCCATCCACGCCGGAGACCCCGACCAGAAGCTGCTCTCCTACCAGTACCTCCAGATGCTCCCGAAGATCGCCGAGGGCGACGCCAACAAGCTCTGGATCGTGCCCAGCGAGATCGGCGACGCCCTCAAGGGCCTGTCCGGAGCCATCGGCAACTTCGGTTCCCTGGGCGGCGCTCCGAGCGGCGGCAACGCCCCCGCGGCCACCGAACGCCGCGAGAAGCCGTCCATCGACTGACCCGCCCGGTCCGTCATGTCAGTGGGGCCCGCCTTCGCTACGAAGGCGGGCCCCACTGACGTATGCCTATGCGGCCGACCGGGCCAGCCAGGCGGGAAGCGCCTCGAACTCCTCCTGCCCCAGCGCCAGAAGCATCGCGTCCGCGGGCGTCGGCTCGAACGGCTCCCGCAGCAGCGGCATCCCGGCCTGCTCCGGAGTCCGGTCCGCCTTGCGGTGGTTGTCCTCCGCGCACGAGGCCACCGTGTTCAGCCAGGTGTCCTGCCCGCCCCGCGACCGCGGCACCACGTGGTCCACGGTCGTCGCGCGCCGCCCGCAGTACGCGCACCGGTGCCGGTCCCGTACCAGCACACCCCGCCTCGACCACGGAGCCTGTCTTCGGAACGGCACCCTCACATACCGGCACAGCCGTATGACCCGGGGCGCGGGGATGTCGACCTCGGCACCACGCAGCCGCAGCTCCGGATGGGCCTGCTCGACCACGGCCTTCGACTGGAGCACCAACACGACCGCTCGCTTCAGCGTCACCGTCGACAGCGGCTCGAAGCTCGCGTTCAGTACCAGCGTGTCCCGCATCCCAGCCCACCTCCCAAGAGCGCCGGCCCACCCCCTGGCGGGCTGGATCAACTCTGGCCGGGCTCGCCGGGATGGACAACGCAATAAAAATGCCCGCCCCCGGCCACGTCCAAGACCAGAAGCGGGCAAACGTTCAGTGAACGGCGGCCTGCGCGCCGTGCGGCTCAGCCCTCGGCGGGATTCTCGTACTCACCGATCAGCTGGGCGCGCGCCAGCGTGTGGAAGCGCAGGTTGAAGCCCACTACCGCGGGCGAGGCGTCCGAGTCCGGACCGAGCTCGTCCTGGTCCACGGCGTACACCGTGAACACATACCGGTGCGGTCCGTCCCCGCGCGGCGGCGCGGCACCGCCGAAGTCCTTCGTGCCGTAGTCGTTGCGCGCGTGCACGGCGCCCTTGGGTAGCCCCACGAAGGCGCCGCCGCCCGCACCCGCGGGCAGCTCCGTCACCGAGGCCGGGATGTCGAACACCACCCAGTGCCAGAACCCGCTGCCCGTCGGGGCGTCCGGGTCGTAGCAGGTCACGGCGAAACTCTTGGTCTCCGGCGGGAAACCCGTCCAGCGCAGCTGCGGGGAGGTGTTCCCGCCCGCATGGACCTGAGCGTCCCCGAGCGTCGCGCCCTCCCGGACGTCGGCGCTCGTGACCGTGAAGGACGGCACGGGCGGATGGAAGTCGTGGGGGAGCGGCCGCCGCTTGAGCTCGGTCACCTCGGTACCTCCTGATCGGTTCCTGGATGATTCCCGATCAATGATCCCATCCGGCTGGACTACGCTCGTGAGCCGTGATCGCGCCCTCGGACCGTACGCCGCTGCCCAGAGAGTTCTTCGACCGCCCCGTCGTGGAGGTCGCTCCCGATCTGCTGGGCCGCGTCCTGCTGCGTACGACCCCCGACGGCCCGATCGCCCTGCGCCTGACGGAGGTCGAGGCCTACGACGGCCCGAACGACCCCGGCTCCCACGCCTTTCGAGGCCGCACGGCCCGCAACGGGGTGATGTTCGGTCCCCCCGGCCACGTATACGTCTACTTCACCTACGGCATGTGGCACTGCATGAACCTGGTGTGCGGACCGGAAGGCAGGGCGAGCGGAGTCCTGCTCCGCGCCGGCGAGATCGTCGAGGGCGCCGAGCTGGCCCGCGCCCGCCGCCTCTCGGCCCGCAACGACAGGGATCTGGCCAAAGGTCCGGCCCGTCTGGCCATGGCCCTGGACGTGGACCGAACCCTCGACGGCACCGACGCCTGCGCCGCCGGCGACACCCCTATACGGATGCTGACCGGTACGCCCGTCCCCTCCGACCAGGTACGCAACGGCCCGCGCACCGGAGTGGCCGGCGAGGGCGGCAATGGCGACGTCCACCCGTGGCGCTTCTGGGTCGCCGACGACCCGACGGTGAGCCCGTACCGGGCCCATGTGCCGAGACGCCGCCGAAGCCGGCTGGGGAGTTGACTCGCCCGCGGAAGGTGCGTAACGTGGCCCAAGCCGCTGAACCGGGTACGGCGATCGCCTGCAGCCGGAGCGGCCAACCCACTACCTGACGATCACCCCTTCAGCGGGGTCGTCTTCGGTGCGCCCGCGTATCCGAATTCGAACTCGCAAGGACTCGATTATGAGTCGCCGGGGAAATCGGCTAGCGTAGTGAATGTCGAAAGACCGACGGGCGAAAGCCCAAAAGTCCAGGACAAACCCCGCTGACTGGGGGTCAGGTCGAAAAAGGATCTGATAGAGTCGGAAACACCGAAGGGAAGCGCCCGGAGGAAAGCCCGAGAGGGTGAGTACAAAGGAAGCGTCCGTTCCTTGAGAACTCAACA
>NZ_JBEYTS010000085.1:0-26800 GCF_040643155.1 Streptomyces sp. NPDC047453
ACCGGATACGATCTAGACACTCGCATCCTCGCAGGTCAGCGGCACCTTTCTGCTGTCAGGGCGTCAGCCCGACCAATTCCGCTGAATAACCGGGGTTATCTCAGAGCGAAGCTCGTCGCTCACGTGGCCGTTCTTCTCGGCTCGTCGGCACCGCTCCAGCCTCTGGAGGTCCCAGTGCTCAAGTGCAAGCTCATCCTGGGCCTTGCGGTGCATGATCAGCTCGACTGCGCTGTCGAGGAGGATGAAGGCGAGCCTGAGCTGTGGGACTCTTCCCACTCCGATGAGGCGCTTGACCTCTTCGAACTGCACGATCACCAGCTCAAGCTGCTTCATTGGTCCCCGCCCATCGGATTATCGACGCCCCTACACGGGACGTGCGGTCATCACGGTAGTGAGCGACGGCGTTGTCCGGCATGTGAGTTTTCGCCGAGCTCGCCGCCCAATCCGGCGACGGGCCCTGAAGACCGATCGCGGTGGCGTCCGGGCCCCGGCCCTGCCCGCTTGCCTGGGCGGGGTCGGGGGCCGCTAAGCGTTACAGATGCCGGGGCTGACGTGTCTTGGACGTCTGTACCGTGTCGCGCGGTTCGGACCGCTCCGGCGCTCGGGCCCACGAGGGGTCCAGGCCGCCGACACGCACCCAGTCCGCGGTCGTCGTTCCCATGTTCGTCACGGGACCAAGCCTCATGTGCCCTGTATCCATATGGCTTGCCCGGCTAACCCCCCACCCGGTCACTGTTCTGCTACCCGGCCCGCATCCGGCGGGCCACCAGCACCCCAGGACCTTCCTCATGACCGAAACCGGCAACGCCCTCGAAGGCCCACGCCCCACCAAGGCAACCGTGCAAACCCTTGCCCAGGAAGCCAAAGCGCATCGCACGCCGCAACTCGCCGACTACCTCAAGGAGAGCGGCCGCGAAGTCCACGAGCTGTACAGGGCCAGCAGTTCATGGACGACCATTCTGCGCCGTGCAGGCCTTGCCCCCGACTCGCCTCTCCGCTCTCCCTGTCAAAATAGGTTGAGCCAGGCATACTGGATGATTCATTGAGTCGAGGGCGGAGAAGGAGTAGTGCCCAGGTGGCCAGCACCAACGACCATGGGACCCCTGATCCGCAGGTAGAAGCCCGTTCCACCGGTCCGCGCCGGTACACCGCGGAGTACAAGGCGAGGATCCTCGCGGAGTACGAGACGCTCGACAAGAAGGGCAAGGGTGAGTGCCCTGCTGCGCAGGGAGGGCCTGTACGCGTCGTTGATCACCACGTGGCGGCAGCAGCGGGACAAGGGCGCCCTTGACGCGCTCGCCGCGCCGGCCGGACGGCCGAAGGCGGACCCGCGGGACAAGGAGATCGCGAAGCTGAGGGCGGAGAAGGCCCGCCTGGAGGCCGATCTCGCCAAGGCCCGCACGGTCATCGAGGTCCAGGGAAAACTCTCCGCGCTGCTCGACCAGTTCGCCACGGACAGCGCCCCCGAACCGGGACGGCGAGAACACCAAGTGATCGAGGCCGACCCCGCGGCCGTATTCGACGCTGCCCGCGACCAGGCCCTCGAAGAGCTCACCAGGCTGGTCGGACGCGTCCAGGCGTGCACCGCGCTCGGCGTGAGCCGGGCCACCTACTACCGCCACCACCGGCAGAGCCCCGCGCCGGCCAGACCACGGCGAGAACGGCGCCGGCACCCCCGCGCCCTCACCCCACAGGAGGAGATACGGGTCCTCGACGTGCTCCACTCCCCGGAGTTTGCCGACATGGCGCCCGCCGAGATCTACGCCATCCTCCTCGACCGGGGCGTCTACCTGTGCTCGGAGTCGACGATGTACCGGCTCCTGCGACGGCACGGCGAGGTCCGTGAACGCCGCCGCCAGGCCGTCCACCCGCCACGGACGATGCCCGAACTGGTCGCCGACAGCCCGAACGGCGTCTGGAGCTGGGACATCACCAAGCTGAAAGGCCCGGTCGCGGGCGTCTACTACTGCCTCTACACGATCATCGACATCTTCAGCCGCTACACGGTGGGCTGGATGATCGCCGGCCGGGAGAACAAAGATCTCGCCGAGCGGTTCCTGTCCGAAACGATCGCCAAGTACAGCATCGCGCCAGGCCAGTTGACGATCCACTCGGACCGCGGGTCCCCGATGGTCGCGCAGAACGTCGCCCAGATGATGGCAGGCCTCGGCGTCACCAAGTCCCACTCCCTCCCGAAGACATCGAACAACAACCCCTACAGCGAGAGCCACTACAAGACCCTGAAATACCGGCATGACTACCCGGACCGCTTCGGCTCCTTCGAGGACGCCCGAGCGTGGTGCACCCGCTTCTTCACCTGGTACAACGAGGAGCACCGCCACTCCGGCATTGGCCTCCACACCCCCTACGACGTGCACTTCGGTCTCGCCGAGCAGCTCCGCGAGATGCGTGCCGACGTCCTCCAGGCCGTCTACGCGAAGCACCCCGAGCGCTTCGTCCGCAAGCCGCCCGAGCCGCCGAAACTCCCCGAAGCGGCCTGGATCAACAAGCCGGCACCAGACGACCCACTGATCCCGACACAACGTTAGAACGATCTACCTGCCTTGATCGCTTTGACAGGTTCCGACTGCGTCGTCTACCCCTCGCCCGGCGCGAGCCCGCTGGACTTCCTCCCGTACGCCACGTCCGGTAAGCCGCAGCCCGGCGGCTTCCGCCTCGGTCCCACCCCGGGCCTGGCGAAGCTGGAGGGCGTCCAGCCGATGCTGTGGGCGGTCGACCTGATGGAGAAGGGCCTCAACCCGGCCCGCCACATCAAGGGCGGCGACGCCGTCCTGGACGAAGGCGAGTAGGCCCGTGGCCACCGACCCGGGCGGCACGCTGTCGCTGGAGGCCGGCGCGGAGCTGGCGCGGACGCTGGACCGCCTGGAGGCACGCATGGAGGCCCTGCAGTTCTCCATGCGCACCCGCCGCGCCTCGCCCCAGTTCGAGCTGTGGCAGCACGACCTGCGCGAGACGCGCGAGACCTGGTTCCGGCTGGTCGACCCCGACGGCCAGGACCCCACCCCTGAAGGGAGCTGAGCACCGCCGTGGAGATCCATAACGCGCTGGAACGCGCCGATCGGGAGTCGTTCACCCGTGAGCCCCCCAAGACACTCAAGGGCCAGATCGGCTACCTGCTCAAGCAGTTGGGCAGCGCGAAGGCCGTCGCCCAAGAGATCGGTGTCACCGCCGACTCCGTGAACCGCTACCGCCGCGGCGCCCGCAAGCACGCCCGCGCCGACATCGCCGCGAAGATCGACGACGCGGTACGGCAGCGCTGGAAGCCGCAGGTCCGCAAGCGCCGACGGAAGCAGGCCGCCACCACGGGCGGAATCACGGTGGAGACCTGGGCCAGGTTTGGGTACACCGCCCCGGTCGGCACGACCGACGACGGCCGCTTCCGCCGCCTCACCGTGCACCTCCCCCCGGCCTACGCCTGCCGCCTGTTTGACGCCCGCGACGCCGGGGCCAGCGACCAGCAGATGCGGCAGATCATCGCCGAAGGCTTCAAGGACGTGTATTTCCAGGACAGCGGAGCGCGTGCCATGGGACTGTCGGACGTCGCCCTCAACGAAATTGATTACCTGGACCTGGATTTCTGATCAGGAGACCGAAACGGCGAGCATCAATTACCCGTTTGAGCCGAAGCACGATAGTTGTGGCTTCGTCCACGACTTCGGGACAGTGGCGTTCGAATAGTTCGCGAGTTTCGGCAGCGCCGGATGCGGCGGAGTGCCTCTGACAGCCTGGTACCGCAGCACGGTTTGTTGGTGCATTCCTCGGATTCACCCGGCGTCCTCTGAGCCAATGTGGGCGAGCACTGCGGCGGCACCGTCCTCCGCGGCCATGCGTTGGGCGAGCTGGGCCGCTCGGCGGCGCTGGGCGGGCTCAGACAGGCTGGCTGTGATCGCTTCGCCGAGGGCTTCGGCAGTGAGGTCCTGGAAGGGCAGAGGCCGGGGGGCAACCCCCAGGCTGTGCAGTCGAGACGCCCAGAACGGCTGGTCCGCCATGACGGGCACTGGCACGGCGGGTACCCCGGCCCGCAGCCCGGCTGCGGTGGTACCGGCCCCGGCGTGGTGGACGACGGCGGCACTGCGAGGGAACAGCCAGTCGTGCGGGACGTCGCCGACGGCCAGGACGTCGTCGCCGCAGCCAACCAGATCGGCCCAGCCCGCCTGCACCACCGCGCGCACCCCTGCCCGCTTCACCGCTGCGGCCACCAGCTCACTGAGCCGTTCCCCCTGCCCCGCCGCCATGCTGCCGAACCCGATGAACACCGGAGGCGGACCGGCCTGGAGGAAGTCGACCAGCTCGGCCGGCGGTTGCCAGCCGTCCGGCCGCGCGGGCCACCAGTAGCCGGCCACTTCGACCCGGGACGGCCAGTCCTCGGGGCGCGGCACCACCAGCGAGCTGAAGCCGTGGAAGACCGGCCGGAGGTCCACCGGCGCGCAGGACGCGTCGGCCGGCAGCTCGAGGCGGGTGCGAAGCCGGGTCACGGAGCCGGCGAAGACGCCTTCCGCGCGCCTGAGCACGTCCCGGCCCGCGGCGAGGTTGCCCTCCGGTCCCAGGCCGTCGGTGTCCCGGGCGTTGGGCAGCGGGAACTGTCCGGTGGCGAACGACGGTGCGAGGTAGGTGCCGATGACGGGGACGCCGAGCGCCTCACCGGCCGCCAGGCTGAGCGGTGCCGGACCGAAGGCGGTGAGCAGCAAGTCGGCGCCGCCCGCCACGGCCTCCACCACTCCATCGGCGAGCCCGTCCGCATACGCCCTCGTCATTGCCCGGGCCTCCTCCCGTGACACCGCCCGGGACCAGTCCCGGATCAGCCCCTGGGGGTCTCCCGGCATCGGCCGGTAGTCCAGACCACACCCGCCGACGAGTGCGGCGAAGGACGGGTGAGCGGCCACGGCGACCTGATGGCCGGCGTCCAGCAGGCGCCGCCCCAGGCCCGTGAAGGGCGCGACATCCCCTCGTGAACCGGCAGTGATGATCAGAATCCGCATGCGGCGATTCTCCTCGACGGACGCCGCCCGGCCACCGTCCCCAGCCAAGGGGACCCCTCAGCGCGCCCGACTGCTGCAACCCCGGGCGTGTGCTGTCGGTACTCGTGAACATCGAACACCGCCAAGTCGGCGTGCTGCTCAAAGCGGTGTACATCCGCTGTCGAAACTCGTGAACAAAGCCAATAGTTGTCACATAGGCAGGCTTGTTGTCACCCTCGGTCCGATATTGCATCGCCTGAGGTGGTTGCCCGCTGGCAGGCTGCCCGCATGGATCACGCAGAAGCACTGCTTATCGGAGGACGAGCTGGTGTCGGCAAGACGACGGTGGGGTGGGAGGTCTCGGCGCTGCTGCGCTCCACGGCTGTCGCTCACGCGATCATCGATGGTGACTTCATGGGGCAGGTGCATCCTGCACCAGAGGGAGACCCTCACCGCGCGGAGATCACCGAGAGCAATCTGACTGCCGTGTGGGCAAACTTCACCCAGCGTGGATACCGGCGTCTCATCTACACGAACACCTTGAGCGTGCTGCCGGAGGCAGCGGGCATGTTTGAACGTGCCATGGGGGGTGGAGTACGGATCACACGAGTCCTACTCACCGCCTCCGATGCCACCGCCCGCGAGCGGCTGGTGGGCCGGGAACGCGGCTCAGAGCTGGAACAGGAGCTGGAAGGAAGTGTCCGCAAGGCACGGCTCCTGGATCAGCGGGCCCCTGAAGACACTGTGCGAGTAGCGACGGACGGGCGGCTCATCGTCGACATCGCACGGGAGGTAGTGGCCGCCACCGGTTGGGCGACCATCGTTTCTCCGTGACAGAAGGGCTGCCGAACGAGTCGGGCGGAGGTGCTGCCCAAGCAGCCCGAGGTCCACGACTTCTCCAACCTCGTGGCCGCCGTTGCCCGCCACCGCGTCAACACCCCGCAGGTCGGCTCCAGGGGGTGGACAACGCCTGGCGAGCGGCTGCCCTCATGCACGCCATCATCCGGCTGCGCCCGCTCCCGGCCCGCAACGCCCTGTACGGCGCCGCGTACATGGACCGCCGCCGGCGAGGCCATCGATGCGCCCTACGGCGCGCTGATCGACCTCGCCCGGGACATCGACGCCGGCCGGGCCGACGGCTACGCGCCGCCGACCGCATCCGCTCCTGGCGGATCTGACAGCACTCGAGGCCGCACCGTGTCCGAGTGAGCTGATAGAACGGTTCGAACACTTCGCCGGAAGGGGGCAGTGTGACCGCACACTCCGGCAGCCGCCAGCGGACCATCGCCGTCGTACACCGTGCCGACTCGGATACCTCGCATCTGGTGCTGCCCGACTGGATGAACGGGCAGATCACCGTTCCCATCCCCACAGCCACCCTCACAGCAGCCACCGGTCTTGGCCGCGACCAGCTGCCGGAACCGAGCTGACCGTCACCGTCGATCTCGGCGCCGCTGATGAGCGTGCTCTCCACCCCGAGAAGCCTCGGCCGGCGCCGGCCTGGCACCTACCGCAGGCGGGCTGACCGATCACCCCGTCCTAGAGCCGAGCGAAAAACCCGGGCACCACGGCCAAGGGGGCGCTCGCGTCCGTGCTTCCGCGCGCCCGGGTCCGGCCCGCCGGCACAGAGGACGATGGGGGGCATGGGCGAGCACGACCAGGACCAGGACGACGTCGCCGAACCCGCGCGGCCGCCGCTCACTGCGGCGCAGGCCCGGGAGATGACGGCCGGGCTGCGCGAGGCGATGGACGACGTCCGGCGCTCCGTGGCGGTGCTCGCCGCCCGGGTCCGCGACGCCCACACTGCCCGCCTCTGGCTGCCACTGGGCCACGCCTCGTGGGAGTCGTACTGCCAGGCGGAGTTCGGCATCAGCCGCGCGCATGCGTACCGGCTCCTGGACGTCGCCCGCGCCCTCGCCGCGATCCACGGCGCCGTCGCCGCCGGCACCGACCTGTCTCGCACGCGAGACACCGGCCCGGCCACCGCGGCCGCACTCGACTACGGCCTGTCCCAGCGCGCCCTGATCGCCGTCTCCAGCCGTGCGGATACCGTCGCGGAGCTGATCACCCGCCGACTCGCCACGCTCGCCCACAGCGGCCTGACGGTCGTCGGCGCGGCCACGATGCGCGCGGTGGTCCGCCAGGCCGTCCGCGACGTCCGCACCGCCCCGCCACTACCGCCCGCCGGTCCGCCGGCGGATCCCGCGCTCGCCGCGCTGCGCGCCGTCGTCGACGACCTCGCCGCCAGCACCCACGCGATCGGCGAGCTGATGCTCGAAGTCGCCCCGACCTACCTGTCCGACACCGCCGCGGCCGACGTCCTGGCGCTGCTGTGCGAGGAGATCGGCGAGCCCCTCGAGCACGGTCTCGCCGCCCGCCGCTACGCCATCTCCGGTGACCGCCGCGCCCTGCGCGGCACCGTTTTGTGACCGGCGCGCTCAGCGCGTGCAGGGCAGGCAAGGCGGTGGCCTGCCAGGTCCGGGAACCTGTCAGGATGGTGGGCATGGCGAATGAGACGTCGACGCATGATGAGCGGCTGCGAGACCTGGAAGCGGAAGCGTTCCGCACTGGGCGGACGCTCGCGGAGCACAGCGAGCAGCTGGCGACGATCCGCGAGCAGCAGCGCACGGCGTTCGGGAACATTGATTCCCTCGCCGACGCGATCGGCGCGCCGGGCGACCAGACGATCACGCAACGCCTTGACGGGATCACTCA
Organism: Streptomyces sp. NPDC047453; assembly: GCF_040643155.1. NCBI lineage: Bacteria > Bacillati > Actinomycetota > Actinomycetes > Kitasatosporales > Streptomycetaceae > Streptomyces > Streptomyces sp. NPDC047453. The sequence goes on from NZ_JBEYTS010000085.1 coordinate 7,695, forward strand.
GCGACTGGACACGATCGAACGCGTCCTGTTCGCCCTCGCTCGCGCGCAGGGCATCGACCCCGACGCCACCGCCTGACACAGCCAGACCGGAGGCGCCCCGCTCGCTGCGTGGGGCGCCGGACCCCGGGTCCGCCCGGCGGACCACGACGGCGCCCTCCAGGCCGGGAGGGCGCCGTCGTCGTTCCCGGCCGGGGCGGAAGGGTCTGGTTGATGGGCGCCGTAGTTTTTTAGTGCCTGACACTGTCGGGGATCTTGGCTTCCGCTCTGTACGTGAACTGTGCGCAGTGGGAAGTTGGAAGGCCTGCGCCGGGCGGGCTGGGCCTCGGCCCCCACGTGTTCTACTCGCTCTAGGGAGTCGACCGTGACCTCCGATCACGACATGCTGTGGCGTCGTTGCGCGCACCTGGGTCGGCTCCTGCTGCCGGTGGTGGACGAGGAGGAATGGCGCCGGGCCCGCCGTCACGAGCGCCTGGGTGCCTGGGGTATCGACATCGCGGAAGGCGAGCGGCTGATCGAGGTCTTCGCGGCCCTGGCCGCCCATGCCGTCGCGGTCGATACTTCCGTGTCTGCCGCAGAACTTGACGTCCTACCTCTGAGCGCGGTGGCTGACGCCGCGACCGGTAAACGCGACTTCGAGCTGCTCGCCGGGCTCCCGGACACCTTCGCCGACGGCCGCGACGAACTGGCCGTCAAGGTCTTCCGGCTGTACACCTACAGGGACGGGCCGTACAGCCGTCGGCTTTTCCAACTGAGCGCAGAAGTGCGCCGTGCGCTGAACGTCCTCGCCGAACGCTCGCGAATGCCGTCCCCCAGGTGCGGGCACGTCTTCTTCTGGGCGGCTGCAGCGGGCCTGTCCAGTGGTCATGGAGATTTGGCGAACTGACGGTGGGTGCTGCTCCTTCGCCACGATCGGCTCTGGCAGGGTCCGGAGCAAGTTGGTGAGAACCACCTTGAGAGCGATCACCTCAGCCTGCGGGGTGAGTGGCGACGCGCCAGGACCGCGGCCGGGGGATGTGCTGCCAGTCGAGGAAGCCCTGAGGGGCGGTTGGGTTCCGGGGCTGCCGGGCAGGTGCTGGCGGCAAGTGGACGCCGATGCGTTCGAGGTTGACCGCGATGGCGGTCAGAACGTGCTGAACGTGGGCCTTCTCTTCGCTGCGGTAGCGGCACTGGCGCATGCCGTGGCCGTTGACGAACTCGCTGATCGTGCTTTCGATGGCGGCCCGCAGCGAGTAGCGCGAGAGCCACTCCTGGGTCTGCTGCTCGGTCCGCGACTCGGATTGAATGTCGTAGAGATCGCGCGGCAGGAAGGTGACCTTCCGGGCGTCGGCGCGCGTGCAGGCGGCCTTCACCGGGCATTGACGGCAGTCGTCCGGAGAGAACTCGACATTGACGTAGGGCGCGAGGGATGGCGGTGTCGACCATCGGCGGCTCACCTTGCCCTGCGGGCATGTGACCTTCTTCGCGTCCCAGCCGATGGTGAAGGCGTCGCGGTGGAAGACGGTGCCCTTGCGGGACTGGCGGGTGCTCCTGGCCCGGATCGGCCCGACCAGGCCGACACCGTGTTCACGGGCGACCTGCTGCTTCAACGCGACGGAGAGGTAGCCGCCGTCGACGAAGTGCTCCTTCGACAGCAGGTTCCGGTGATCGAGGTTGGGTGCAGATCCAATGAGGGTGCTGTCGATCAGGCGGTGGGTATGACCTGGTCGCGGTAGCGCGTCTGGTGGTTGCGGATGAACTCCTGCTGCTGGTGCCACGCCCAGTAGGCGTCGAAGTTGCCGTTGGCGCGGACGGCACGCAGCTTGAGCACGGCTTCAGCTCCGGACAGGCCCCAGCGGGCGCCGGTGATGTCCAGGCGGTCTTTGACCAGGTGCCGGCATGCTCCCTCGATGATTCCGGTGGCGATCGGCCAGCCGCGTTCCAGGGCGGTGTCGTAGCGCAGGTGCTCGGCCTTGCCGGACAGGTAGTTCACGGCCTCGTCGATGCCCTTGCGCTGGGCGCCACGCAGTCCGGCCGCGCGGGCGGCTTCCTTGAGTGCGGCGGCGGTCTGCTGCACGCCTCCGCCCAGCAGGACGCGGGCGTGACGGGCGACCCAGTTCTCGGCGGAGGCATCGCCGCTGTCGTGCAGGCACCACGACGCTCGCCACAGATATTCGAGCACGTGGATCAGGTCGACGATGATGTGGACGTCCACGCCGCGCTGCTGTGCTTCGGCCTTGATGAGGTCGATCTGATGGCGGGCCCCGTCGACCAGGACGACCCAAGGACGGCGGTGGCCGGGGTCGCGGTGCTCCGCCTGATCGAACACGGCGGCCACCACCTGCGCGGCGGTGTCGTTCACCGAGCCGCACAACCACTTCGACCGGGCCTTCGGCCCCTGGCGGCGCTCGGGCGCCGCGCCGTGGGCGGCGTCGTCTTGCCGGTCGGGGTCGGCGATGATGTCGTCGGCTGTGCGCGGCGCGGGTTCGGCATCGTAGACGGCTCCCAGGGTGGCCATCCGTTTCCTGCCGTGTTTCTCCCCGGACGCCAGCCGGGTCTTCATCGCGTTGCCACCCTTGGCGGCCGCGGCCTTGGCGGTGTCCTCGCGCAGCGCTTCGGGTCTTATCACCACGCCCTTGCCGTCGACCGACAAGATCAGTGGCGTGGTGTCGGTGCAGGGGGCGGGTACCAGGGCGTCGTAGAACGCGTCGATGTCCGCTGCGGCGCTGACAGCGAGTTCCTGGACCTGCCGGTGCCCGATGCCGGAGCCGGTGACGGCGTTGATCCGCTCGCAGGCGTCGGCGAAGCTGCCGCGGGCGGACTCGATCGCGGCGAGCCTGGCCAGCCCGTGCGAGTGCATTCCATCCGGAAGGTTCAGCACCGCGTCGGCCGGGTGCAGGTCCGCCACGCCGGTGCCGCGGTAGGCGATCCGGACCACGGTGACCTTGCCGAACACCGTGGCCACCCTCCGGTGTCGGTCCCGCTCGATCCGGGAGCGCTCGACACCGGTGGCGTCCACGACCTCCTGCCGACGCACCTCGTCCCTGGCCCGCAGGGTCAGGTGGTCCTGGAACAACTGCCGGGTGACCTCGCGCATCCGCGCTCCCAGCAGATCCTCCAACTGCGCGTGCGTCATCACCGCCGCCTCCGGGGCCGCCAGCTCCGCACACGCCGCGGCGAACAGACCTGTCGAGGCGGCGAAGGCGTCCTCACACTCCGCGAGCGCACCCCGGGCCGGACCCACCACGCTCACCACCCCTGCTTCCTGCCGTCGACCTTGAACAGCCCGGACGAAGGTTCGGCCAGGATCCCGCGCTCCACGAGCCGCTTCAGCTCGAGCGCATCCCCTCGACATGCCGCGGCTCGGTCCCCAGACCCAGGTGCCGGCAGACCTCTTTGCAGCGCATCGCCGCCCCCGAGGTCGCGAACAAGGCGATGATCTCCCGGTACTCCGGCGACATCACCGTCACGTCCAGCTCTGCCTCGGCCTTCACCAGCGCCACGGCGACTCCGCCGGCACCCACGCCCGTGGCTTCCGTGCCCGGCACCGACGAAGACGGTGCGGCCAGCACCTCCTCCACCGTCTCCCGCGCGATCTGCAACCGCGACAGCCGCTCCTCTGCCCGCGACAACTCCTCGGACAGACCAGCGATCTGCTCACGCAGCCGCTCGGCCTGGCCCAGCACCTCAGCCCGCCTGGCCTCCAACGCCTCCATCAACGACGGCACACCACACCCACCCTCGCTCAGCACCCCCGCGCCTCACGGCGGGCTCGACCCCAGCGACGGTAAAAGTCGGCACAACCGGCCACATCCCGAACCTCTGCGAATCACCCCAACGAGGCACCCTCAGAAGATCTGCACCCAACCGCGATGACCCTGCCCGTGCACCACCGGCCCGGCCGGCTCCTGGAACGCCCGTTCCCGGCCCTGAGCTGGGGGGAGCCGATGGCCGCCGAGTTCGACGACCTCTTCGAGCGGATGAACCGGTTCCTGCAGGCCGCCAGCACGGCACCCGGCGCCGGGGCCTGGTCGCCTCTGGCCGACCTGCACGAAACGGACGAGGCCTACGTGGTCGAGGCGGAACTGCCCGGGATCGAGCGCGAGGACATCGACGTCGAGATCGGCGACCGGGACCTGTGCATCACCGGGGAGTGCAAGCAGTGCGAGCGCGAAGGCGTCCTGCGCCGCAGCACCCGGCGCACCGGCCGCTTCGAGTACCGGGCCCTGCTCCCGGCCGACGTCGAAGCCGAAGAGATCACGGCAACGCTGACCGACGGGGTGCTGACCGTCACCATGCCCAAGACCCAGGCGGCCAAGCCGCGCCACATCGAGATCACCCAAGCCTAAAGGCGGCACGAAAGGGTGGTGGGGAGGGGTACCTGTCCCCACCACCCGGGAGGACCGTCCCGAACCCAGGCAACCTCCGCGGTACCTGCCCACGATAGGGCCGACCGGACCTCATTGGCCCCAAACCGCACAGACCGTTCACGCCTGGACGCGGGATCGGACGCAGAGGACCACACCATGCCTGGTATCTACGCACTGATCCGCTCCGACGGCCGGCTGGAGTTCCGCGACGGCGTTCCGGAGCAGATGCACCGGGACACCGACCCCCATCACGGGAGGCCGGCCGCCTTCAAGAGGGTCCACCAGCGTCCTGCTCAGGCCAGCTCGTCGGGGTCACTGTCCTGTGCCCGCGCCAGGGCGAACAGGACACGCGCGATCGCGCCAAGCCGCTGCGTGATCGTACGGTCCCCCGGGACGCCGCTGGCGTCTGTGGAGTCCCGATCGCTGGCACGGCTTGGATACAGCCGAAGATCGGCAGGGGAACTTTCTGGATAGACCATCCAAGAGCAGTAGATTTCTTCCTAAGGCAATTGCCGCAGGCATTCTCTGAATGTCTCGGCTGCCCGCCCGCGTGACAGCCCACATCCTTCCCACAGCACCACGGGCGGAAGGAGGTGAACACATGAGCGACATCGAGCAGGAGCCTCCCGCGCCCGAGGAGACCGAAACCGCTGCCGAAGAAGCGGCACAGCCCCCGGCTGAAGCTGCAGAGGAAGCCCCTGCAGCTGAGGAGGCCGAAGCCACCGCCGAGGAAGCAGGGGAGCCTCCGGCTGGGTCATCCTGATCCCACTCCCGCCGCGGCCCCGCCCGGCAGGACGGGGCCGTCGCCTGACTACCGAACCGCACACCGGCCGCCCGCTTTCACCGCGACCAGACCGAGTCCCCTCGAAGACCCTTTCGGTACCGGATGCCATAGATCACTGCCGCGACACAGGAGGCGTTCCATCAGCGGTTCCTCGCTCAAAGCGCTCAGATGATGATTGCCGGCGACATCGTGCACCTGGTCGACGTCGTCACCGGCTCCGCTGCCGCTCCCACCCCGCACGACGATGGATGGCGGGTGCGCGGGGGCCCGTATGCTCCAGACGCCCGGCAGGGAGAGTGACGGCTCCCGCCGGGCGCCTGGCTAGTTAAACCGTGCCCCCGCGCCGTACAACGATGTGGACGCCGCCGTGCTTCTACCAGGTCGCGCCGCCCCGCTGAGGCGCTTCGCCAGGTGAGCGTCGACCTCGACGGCTCCACTAGCGTGAGGGCGCGGACGTACTGGTGGCCTCACCCGGGCCTGCGGGTTGCGCACCGCAGCGCCTACCCCTCGTCGACCGGGCCCCGTGGAGGCTGGCGACCTGCCCGCACCCCCACGGCGGCCGTCGCGGTGATCGCGGCTGCTACGGGCCTGCGATCAGCCAGAGGATGAGGCACGCATCCAGATCCTGGCTGTAGCGGTAGACGACGGAGATCCCGCGGCCGCCGGTCTGCTCGGGCAGCAGCTCGACGACGCGGGACTCGCTGCGCGGGTCGGCGTCCGGCAGGCCGCGGCCTTGCGCGGGGTCGTCTTCGAGTGAGCGGCGGACGCTCTCGACGGCGGCCCGCTCGGTCGGGGTGAGCTCGGTGAGGATCTTCTCGGCGGGATCGCTGAAGAAGGCGTGGGTCACCTGGCGGCCTCGGCGAGCTTGCGGCGGAGTTCGTCCTCGACGTCGCCGGTGGTCCGGGCGAGCGCGGCCATGCCCTCGGTGCTGTACTTCAGCGCGATGCGGTGGCGGTACGCCTGAGCGACCTGGCGGACCCGGGTGAGGTCGTCCAGGTCGATCCCGTCCAGCTCCTCCTCGAACTTCTCCCGGTCTCCGGGGAAGCCCCACGTCGACAGAGCCTCGCGCAGCTCCCTGAGCGTGCGCATGGGCGGGCGGAACTGGCTGGCGCCGGGGTGCTCGGGCTGCGCCGTCACGGTGACCTCCTCGTGGTCGCTGCCTACGACGCTACTCGGGAACGACGCGTCATGGGGAGAGGCCCCCGACGGCGGCAGCATCGGGGTGGCGACGTGCCGGGCAGCGCCTTGAAAGTGTGTCAGGGTGCGGCGCCACGGGGGGAAGCGCCGCACCCTGCGATCAGCGTAGCGACGTACCGCTCCACCCGGGCTGGTTTGTGCGGTCGCCCGGGTGTTCCCGCATCCATCACTCACCTCTTAAGAGGTGAGTTTCCGGGGTGAGTTGGTGCGCGAGGGTGGAAGGGCGCGGAAGCGGCCCGTGTTGCCGGCGACCGCTGCCACGGTGGGAATCACTGGCCGGGGTTACTGCTCCTGTGGACTGGGTCCCGCCCTGTCCAGGGCAGCAGCGGCCTGGTCGGCGAGAGTGACGGCGACGAGGCGGGCTTGGAGATCGGGGCGGGCATCTGGAGGGGGCATGAGCATGAACCGGCCTTGGAAGCGGCCGCCTGCGCTGGCCCGCAGTTCAATTTCTTGCTGGGGCCAGCCTCGCTGGTCAACGTCCCAGCGCTTGCGGCCGACGGTAACGCTGCCGTCTTGTTCAAGACGGGCGGGGTGGCCGAGGAGGGAGCCGTACTCGAACCGACACCCCCGCAGCTGTAGCAGCTCGGTGAGTTCCCCCTTGACGTGGTCGACCACCGCGTCGGCGGATCTGGTGGTCTGGGCGAGCTGGGCGGTGTCGTGGACGCGGGCAAGGTAGTCGGCATCCGTGACGACGAGCACCTCCAGCCGCCGGGCACGGGCGGCCAGCTGCGATACGGCCAGGCCCACTGCCAGCAGCAGGACCGCCGTGGCGATGTCTGCGCCGCGGCCGATGGTGAAGCTCTGGTAGGGACGTGTGAGGAAGAAGTCGAACCACGCGGCCGAGGACAGGGCAGCCAGCGCTCCGGCCAGGCGGTTGCCGGCAGCGGCGACCGCGACGATAGCCACGACCAGGATCAGGGCCAGGTTCGTGCTCGACACACTGCCCCGGAACGGCACCAGGATGAGCGCGAGAAGCAGCGGACCGGCCACGGCTGCCGCCAGCGCGATGCGGTCACGAAGCGGAAACCCGGTCACCGGCGCACCTCCCACTCCTTGCCTACCACGTTGTGTCCGTTATGTCCGGGCGGCGTGCGGGCAGCGACCCACAGCACCTCACGGGGCTTGAGATGTCCACGGGTGACCCAGCACCGCCGCCAGCAAGGAGTGCCCACCGGCGGCGCCACACGGGTGCGCTTAACGCTCTTCTGACGCCCTGAGCAGGCATATCGGGACACCGGCGCCCTAGAGTCGGGTGGAGCCGACTGGCCGGCAGGACTGGAGGGGCCTGGTGTCTGCACGCGCTGAGAACGCCGACGGCTCGGGTGGCCATCTGCCAGGTTCCGGCACCGAGCACCGGGAGCGGGACCGACTGACGGTGCCCCAGGGGCTGGCCGCGTTGTCGCTGGACGCCCTGGCGTCCGTGGCCTATGGGCCGGAGGCGATCGTAGTCGTGCTGGCGGTGGCCGGCAGCCGAGGTCTTGGCTTCACCTTGCCGGTCACGCTGGCGATCGTCGTACTTCTGGCCGCGCTGACCTTCTCCTACCGCCAGGTGATCGCCGCCTTCCCCAACGGCGGCGGCGCGTATGCCGTGGCCGGCCGCCACCTGGGACGGCGCCTCAGCCTGATCGCCGCCGCCTCACTGATCATCGACTACGTACTGAACGTCGCGGTATCGGTCTCCGCCGGCGTCGCCGCGCTCACCTCAGCCTTCCCCACTCTGTACGGCGAACGTGTCCTGCTGTGCGCCTTGGTCCTGGCTCTGATCACCGCGGTGAACCTGTACGGGGTGGCCGAGTCGGCAAAGGTGATGATCGCCCCGACCGTGGTGTTCATCGCGGCGATCGCCGCAGTGGTGCTGGCCGGCCTGCTGCGATCGCATCCGGTTGTCCAGCCCACTCACCCCACCGCTTCCTCCACCGTCCAGACGGTTGGGGTGTTGCTGCTCCTGCGCGCCTTTGCCTCCGGGTGCTCGGCTCTGACAGGGGTGGAGGCGATCGCCAATGCCGTTCCCACCTTCCGTACCCCCCGGGTCAGGCGGGCCCAGCGCACCGAGCTCGCCCTTGGTGCGCTGCTGGGCGCGATGCTGATCGGCCTGTCAGTGTTGATCGGCAAGTTCCACGTCGCGCCGAGCGGGACCAAGACCGTCCTGGCGCAGCTGGCCGAGGCATCCCTTGGTCACAACGTCGGCTTCTTCATCGTGCAGTTCGCCACCGTGGTGCTGCTCGCGCTGGCAGCCAACACCTCCTTCGGAGGCATGCCCGTGCTCGCCTCGTTGCTGGCGCGGGACAACCATCTGCCCCACGTCTTTGGGCTGCGCGCCGACCGGCAGGTCTACCGCTATGGCGTCATCGCCCTCGCGGCAACCGCCTTGGTGCTGCTCGTCGCCGCCGAAGGCGACACACAAAAGCTGGTGCCGGTCTTCGCCATCGGCGTCTTCATCGGCTTCACCCTCTCCCAGGCCGGGATGGTCCGGCACTGGCATGAGGAAGGCGGCACCGGCTGGCTCGGACGCGCGGTCCTTAACGGCCTGGGCGCGCTTCTGACTGCCGCGGCCCTGGTCATCGAGATGGTTTCCAAGTTCCACGAAGGTGGCTGGCTGGTCCTTCTCGCCGTCGCGGTACTGGTCATGCTGTTCGAAGCGGTCCACCACACCTACCGGCGCATCGGCACAGCCCTGCACCTCGGTGAGGTCCCCGACCGCCCAGAGCATCGCCGCTCACTCGTCGTCGTCCCGGTAGGAGCGGTCAACAAGCTCACCCAGGAGGCGATCAGCGCCGCCCTCTCACTGGGTGACCAGGTTCGCGCCGTCACGGTCGTCCACCCCGAGGATCCAGAGGCGCCCTCCGCCGACGACGTCCGCCAGGCATGGAACGCCTGGCAACCCGACGTGCCGCTCACCGTCCTGCACAGCCGCACCCGGTCACTGACACGGCCGATCGTCGACTACCTGCGTGCCCTCGGCGCCGAGGACAGCCACGACCGCCTGGTGGTCCTGATCCCGGAAATGCACCTGCCCAAGCCATGGCAGCGCCTGCTGCAGAACCAGCGCGGCGCGGTCCTGGACCGCGCCATCCGCCGCAACACCGAGGCGGTCATCTGCCGCCTGCGCTTCCGCATCACACTGCCTCACTGACCAGGGCAACGTCTCCGACGCGGTCGGCGCGATGGTCATCCCCTCGCAGCGCGGCTTGCTGGTCGCAGCCGGCGGCGAGCTATATGTCAAGGTGGCCTTGGGCCACCGATCATCCGGCGATCCACCCGCGGCGGATCTCGTGCGCCAGGTCCCGGACGCTGAGCCCGTCGCGGACCCGGGCGGCCAGGGCGACGGCGTCCTTCGGCTCGGCGGTGACCGTCAGCCCGGACGCGGTGAGGTACGCCGCGGCGACGACGGACGCGAAGAGTTCGTTGCGGGACTCCAGCGCGGGGACCTGGATCAGGAGTTGCATGAGGGCTGCCGCCCGGTGGTGGGGCTCGGCATACACCGGGACGTCCAGCACCTGGTCGGCGTGCCGGGCGACGGCGGCCGCGAGACTGCCGTAGTCAGTCACGTCCGGGTCCTGGTGCAGGTGCTGGTGCGCCACGTCCAGCAGCCAGGCCCGGTCAACGTGGAGGATCACGCGGCGGCACCGTCAGGCTGGGCGGCCCGCCCGAACTCCTCGTCGAAAGCGGGCCCCCACGCCTCGGTGAAGTCCTGTGCGGCCGTGAGGAAGCGGCGCCGGTTGGCGTCGTGCGAGAGCACCCGGCCGGCCAACTCGGGCACGGAGAGGCCAGTGCGCTTGGCCTCTTCTACAAGGGCCGCGTACGCGGCGTCATCTACCGGTACCTCGATGCTGCGCTTCGCCATGTCGGCAGAGTAGCAGCGGGCCCCTGCGCCTTGGCTCCTCAATCTGCCGAAGCCCGCACCTGGGCGATGGCCTCGGCGATCAGATGGGAGGCGCCCTTGGCGGAGCCGGCCGAGCCCTTGCGCAGGCGGGATGCCACGATCACCGGCGACGCGAGTGGGGTGGAGGCGGTGACGATCTGGAAGTGCAAGCCTCTGACCTTGGTGTATCCGTGCTCGGCGCCCTGCTTGGCGGCCCCGTGGACCTGCTTCACCTTCGAATCGATGTCCAGGTAGACGACCTGGTCGCCGCCCGGCAGCAGGCTGCAGTGCCCGGCCAGGTTGCGAGTGAACGCCCGTGCGGCGGACTCCAGTTGACGCACGTGCCCCCAGGTGAACGCGCGCAGGAAGCTGCCCAGCGTGGACGGCGCCCGCACCCCGGTGAACGCCTTCGCCATCGCGCCGTGCCGCAGCACGCCCACGTCGTCGATGCTGTCCGCACCCGCGAGCATGCCCGCGACCAGCGACATCGCCTTCGCGTCCGGCGCGGCCCCGGCGCCATTGCCCGCCCCAGCCAGCCGCACCTTCTCCCGCACCAGCTCTGGCAGGGCGCACCGCTCAGCCAGGCGGACCGCCGCGGCCACCCCACCATGAGCGAACAGATTCGGATCATCGAACGCGGCGAAGACCGCCGCACGGCTATGGGAGGATTTCACTTACGAGGTGCCTTGCTGGTTGGGCCGGATAGAAGTGTAGGAACTCCCATCAGCTCAGCAGGCACCTCTCTGCGTCAGCCCCGTCCCGCCTCATCACCGATCGGTGGATCCAGGCTGAAACGTAGCACTCCGAGTGGATCAATATCTGTACTCGCGAAGTGAGGCTTTGACGGACCACGTAGTGAGAGTTTTTGCCGCACTGAGTAGAGCGGAATTGCATTATGTGCACGGGCCGTTCCGGTGTGCTACTGTCGATCTCAGTTGCAGTTGTGGTTCCCGAAACTTCAGGTGCCCCACCCGGTTCTGTCGGTTGGGAGCGCTTCTATATTTCCGGTCATTTCCGGCGGGGTAATCATCGCGGCGACGCGGCGTCCGCGCAGTGCGGACTCCGATGTACTGCCCCAGGGAGATATGACATGGCTGCTGGTACCGTGAAGTGGTTCAACGCGGAAAAGGGCTTCGGCTTCATCGAGCAGGACGGTGGCGGCGCTGACGTGTTCGCCCACTACTCGAACATTGCCGCGCAGGGCTTCCGTGAGCTGCTCGAAGGCCAGAAGGTCACCTTCGACATCGCGCAGGGCCAGAAGGGCCCGACGGCCGAGAACATCGTTCTCGCCTGACGCTCACGCACAATCCGTAGCTGGGGCCCGCATCCTTCGGGGTGCGGGCCCCAGCTGCACGCGTCTCCCGCATCGGTTTCACCCGCGGGACTACGAAGGAATCCGCAGTCTCAACACGCGCGACTCCTCCTTCAGGCGTGCAGACGCATCCTGAAAAGCTGCACCGCAGTCGACGCCCGGATCTCAAGGCCCCCATTGCGTCCCCCCTTTCAGCGCCTGTGCCCCGGAGATTTCCGTCGGCCAGATCTGCTTTCTTTTGTCATCGGTCCATACTTGTAATTCTCCATGCCGCTCATCGCAGCAGGAATTCCTTGATATGTGCCGCATCGAGGAAGGTTCCGCATGAACCACACACGCACGAACGACCGCTCCGCCCGCGCCCGTAAGGGCAGTGCCGACGCCGGAAAGGGCGGCAGCCGCTTCGCGACGCAGGCACCGCACCGTTCCGGCGGGCCTGCCCGTTCTGGCGGTTACGGCCGCCGGCCCGCCGCGGTGCGCGGTGAGTTCGCGCTGCCCAGGACGATCACCCCCGCGCTGCCCGCCGTCGAGGCGTTCGCCGATCTCGGCATGCCCGAGCAGCTCCTGGCCGAACTCGGCAAGCAGGGTGTGCCCGTACCGTTCCCGATCCAGGGAGCGACGCTGCCGAACTCCCTGGCGGGCCGTGACGTACTGGGCCGCGGGCGCACCGGTTCCGGCAAGACCCTCGCCTTCGGCCTCGCCCTGCTCGCCCGTACCGCTGGACAGCGTGCTGAGCCCCGCCAGCCGCTGGGGCTGATCCTCGTACCGACGCGTGAGTTGGCGCAGCAGGTGACCGACGCGCTCACACCGTACGCCCGTTCCGTCAGGCTGCGGCTGGCCACGGTGGTGGGCGGGATGTCGATCGGCCGGCAGGCCGGCGCGCTGCGCGGCGGGGCCGAGGTCGTCGTCGCGACGCCCGGACGGCTCAAGGACCTCATCGACCGTGGCGACTGCAGGCTGAACCACGTGGATATCACGGTGCTGGACGAGGCCGACCAGATGGCCGACATGGGTTTCATGCCGCAGGTCACCGCGTTGCTCGACCAGGTGCGTCCGAAGGGGCAGCGGATGCTGTTCTCCGCCACCTTGGACCGTAACGTCGACCTGCTGGTTCGCCGCTATCTGACCGACCCTGTCGTGCATTCGGTCGACCCGTCGGCCGGTGCGGTCACGACGATGGAGCACCACGTCCTGTACGTCCATGGCGCCGACAAGCACGCCGCCACGACCGAGATCGCCGCCCGCGACGGCCGCGTGATCATGTTCCTGGACACCAAGCACGCCGTCGACCGGCTGACCCAGGACCTGCTCAACAGCGGGGTACGCGCCGCCGCGCTGCACGGCGGCAAGTCGCAGCCGCAACGCACCCGCACGCTGGCGCAGTTCAAGACGGGGCACGTCACCGTGCTGGTGGCAACCAATGTCGCGGCGCGCGGCATTCACGTCGACAACCTCGACCTGGTCGTCAACGTCGATCCGCCGACCGACCACAAGGACTACCTCCACCGCGGCGGCCGTACCGCCCGCGCCGGCGAGTCCGGCAGCGTCGTCACGCTCGTCACACCGAACCAGCGCCGCGGCATGGTCCGCCTCATGTCGGACGCCGGAATCCGGCCGCAGACCACCCAGATCCGCTCGGGAGACGAGGCCCTGAGCCGGATCACCGGCGCCCAGGCCCCGTCCGGCATCCCGGTCGTCATCACCGCACCGGTGGTCGAACGCCCCAAGCGCAGCGCCTCCTCCCGAGGCCGACGCCGTCCTTCCTCGGCGACCCGGCGCGCCTCCGTACGCCAGCCCGTCCTCGATGCGGTGGCCTAGGACCTTCGTGATCAGGAAGTTGACCCATCTCTGCAGGAGGCACCTTTTGACGCTGATTCAGATGCAGCCCCGCACGGCGGATGCCAACCCCGTGCACAGGACGGCGGTGGAGGTCATGGACGCGGCCGGACCGCAGGTCTGTGACGACATGAGCGTCGAGGTGGCGCTGGCCGTCATGGCCGCCGCACGCACGGGCCGACTGGTCGTCTGCGACCAGGACGACCAGCGCATCGGCCTGGTCACCCGAACCGACCTCACCGCCGTCCGCGACAGTGGCGCTCACACGGACCGCGTCCGCCTGCGCGACATCCTCGGCGACCACGGCTCGTCCACCTCACCCGTGACCACGAGCACGCGATGCGCTCCCGGCGGCCCGGTGCTCTGCAAGTCGTAGCCGAGCAAGGCAGCGCCCCGGGCATCCCCGCCCTCTCCCGCCGAAACTCCTCGCCCCTGGTCGGACCATTCTTCCCTTCTCCCTATGAGGCCACATGCGCTGCGTCATCGCCCGCTTCCCCTTCGAGCTCACCAAGGGCGGAGTGCTGGAATCGATGAAGGGCATCAAGCCCGAACCGGTCACCGGAGAATCGGTGATCATCGGCCGCCGCCACTACCCCGTCAAGCAAGTCGGCCAAGTCATCACCCGCCAGGACCGCCGTGACTTCAGCGCCGCTGAAGTCCTCCGGGCCATGGCTCAGCTCGGCTTCACCTGCCGCGCCCTCTCCAAGGCCGCACCTCTGGGCATCCCCGGCTCGCTGCAGCACGCCTCCGCGATGCTCGGCACCCCCGTGACGGTCTGACCGGGTCAACAGGCACGAGCCGACATCTGACCAGCAGTGTGGGCCCGACCGGTACGCCGGTCGGGCCCACACTGCGTGCAGCGGGTTCCCGTCGCCGTCGCTCAGTGGTCGGAACAGCTGAAGTCGCCCACGATCCAGGCGCTGACGTCCTCGATCACAACCCGGTACATCCCACCCGTCTCCGGGACCCCCAGTGTGCCCTGCAAAATCCGGGCGACATGGAAGTGCAGACGCGTGGGCGGCCCGTCCTTCTTCGCGGGGGAGCCGAAGACGGCGGCGAACTCGCCCAAGCGGGCGGAATCCGTCAGCACATCCGACACCCTCTGCCTCCACGTGGCTGCGAGAGCCAGTCGACCGGTGATGACAGCGCCACCGGTGACCACGGTCAGGGACTCTGATTGCTCTGGTCGGACTCCACCAGGGCGGCGACGTCAACGAGCAGCTCGTCAGGCTGCGACATGAGACGGCCATAGTCGCCGAATTCGGTCGGCGCAGCAGCCCGCTGCGTCAGGGGCCACGGCCGGCTGCCGCAAACCTTCGAGGAAGGCCCGTGCCGTATCGCGTGCGTCGGCAACCCCTCCACCCGTCAACCCCGCACAGCCACGGTGGTTGCCTGAAGGGGCTCCGAGTCGGGGGCCGTGCCGGTTCGAGCAAGCGGCCCATCCGCGGCGATGCCACCGGCTGGGCGAGCACGAGAGAGTGACCGTGGGACGATCCTCGTCAAGGCACTGAGGCGGCAGCAGGAGGCGTCGACCCGCGGATCGCAGCACCCGCGTGCCAACTTCCACGAGCTGTTCGATCACCCCGGGATCGTCGAGGGCGGCGCAGACCCTCGTGCCGCGCCCCTCAACAGCCGACCTGCGGGGTGTCACGGCTGGAAGCGTCCGTCCCGGTCGGTGGTGTTCTTGGCGAGACGCAGTGTTGGCCGGTGCCCGCCGACGGTAGCCGCGGCGCAGGCGGCGACGTCACGCTCAGCCCGACGTGCTGCGCGGCGGTGGGTCACTGTGAGCGCCGGACTGAGCCTCGGAGCTGCTTGAACCACCCATGGACCGGTCGAGGCGGATTACCTCATCTTCGAGCGCGCGGAAATCTATGCTAGCCAGAGTAGACATTGGGCGGCAGTGTAGTTATGGTTTCTCTCGTAGTCGAGATCGAGTGAGGCCCGGCAGAGATGAACTGCCGGGCAGCAGTACCGCAGTTGCAGTTCGCAGGACGGTGCGGTGGTGGAGTTCCGAAGCCAGAGCGGTTGCAGGACGGTGACGGGACTGACGACCGGACCGGGTGGCCCGCAATGATCAGGGGCCGCCATGAGCAGTACCGCAGTGGCAGTACCCGCAAGTGAAGGTTCGCAGTGCCCAGCAGTGAAGCAGTTCGCAGTTTCCGTTAGTGAGTAGTTGATCAAGAGGGAAGAACGGAGGAGCCGAACGCCATCAGGATCGCCCGGGTGGAAGTCTTGGGCCCGGGTACCGCAGGACATCGATAGTGAGGTGGTCTCCGGTCAAGCAACCGCGATCCCCGCGCCCCCGACAGCGTCTCGGTCGGGTCTGCGGAAACAGAGGGCCGGTGCAGAATCAGTGCCGGCAGATGGTGTAGTAGTTCCTTCGGGGCCCTGGTGCCAGTACGGCACCAGGGCCCCTCCACGCGTTCCACAGAGAGGTGCAATGACAGCAGACGACGCGTTCGGCCGTCTCGACGACGACGATTACCCCGCCTACACCATGGGCCGGGCCGCCGAGATGCTCGGCACCACACAGGGCTTCCTTCGCGCCATCGGCGAAGCCCGCCTCATCACCCCACTCCGCTCCGCAGGCGGCCACCGCCGCTACTCCCGCTACCAACTGCGTATCGCCGCCCGCGCCCGGGAACTCGTCGACCAGGGCACCCCCATCGAGGCCGCCTGTCGGATCGTCATTCTCGAAGACCAGCTCGAGGAAGCCCAGCGCCTCAACGCCGAATATCGCCGCGCCGCCGAATCAGCGAACCCAACCGCAGAAGCATGAGATGAGCGTGCCCGTCAGCGTCGGCGGGCACCGCACGCACGGTCTCGGTGTGTGGCGTGTGATCATTTCCTATGGTGACGCGGGGTGTGGACGTGTAACGTCTGCGTCAGCTGTCGTGGTTCAAAACTCCCTCTTGCCCACGCCTCTGGGGTGGGCGTTTTGCTGTGCTGTGCCGCAGGGATCAGGGCGATCACCTCCGTCTGCCACAGGGAGTGGGAGGCGTTCATCGACTGGAAGGCATAAGACATGGCAACGGGAACAGTGAAGTGGTTCAACGCGGAGAAGGGCTTCGGCTTCATCGCCCAGGACGGCGGCGGCCCGGATGTCTTCGCGCACTACTCCGCGATCAACTCCACGGGCTTTCGTGAGCTCCAGGAGGGCCAGGCCGTGACGTTCGACGTCACCCAGGGCCAGAAGGGTCCGCAGGCCGAGAACATCAACCTGGCCTGACCTCGCAGACCTCCCGAGGGATCGCGCACGCCGCGTCAGGTGGCCGCCACCCGTGCAGGCCCTGCCGTCCACCTGGACGAAGGCGCCTGCTCTCGTGCCGGGCGTGCACAGGATCAGCCTGGATCCACCGGGCGGATTCTGGTGAGCGTTTTCGGTTGATTCCAGCGCGGGTTTCCGCTGGTGGGTGTGGGTGATCGCCGGGTGGCCGTCCCGGCGGCGGGGTCTCCGAAGTCTTTGGTCGTGGGCGGGCAGGGCGTCGAGGGGTCAGGTCCGCAGCCGGCAGCCGACGGCCGTCCACAACGTCTCGAAGTCCTGCCAGGGCCAGCGTTCGGGCATGTGGAAGGTCAGGGTGCGTCCGCGGGCGACCAGCCTTGCCGGGACCGCGATCAGGTGGCGGCGGATGGTACCGGTGCGAGCCTTGGCGTGGAACGCCGAGGCCAGGGTGCCCAGGGCGCGGGTGAGGTTGTGCGCGAGCGCGGCCAGGGTGAGCCAGGCCGCGTTCGCGGTGAACTTCCCTGATGGCAGGTGCCCGAGCGCCGAGTCCTCAAGATCGGCGAAGACCTGTTCCACGATCGCGTGCGCCCGGTGACACTTCTCGGCCTCGACCAGTTCGAAGGGGCTGTCGGTGAACACCGCGTGGAAGCGCCAGATCTTGAACAACTCGCCCTGTCCGTCCGGGACATGGGCGTCGTTCAGGCGCTTGACGCGGCGGATGAGCAGCCGGGCAGTCGCGTGGTACTTCTTGGCCTTGCCGGTGAACGCGGTGTACTCCACCTCGGCGACCTCCGCGTCCGAGATCCAGCGCTGCTCGTCGGCGTCCCAGATCGCCTTGGGGTACTTGACCGACGTTCAGGCGTCCTCGGGGGTCGCGGCGATGGCCTGGCGGACCTTCTTGCGTTGCGCAACCGCCAGGGAGAACCGCACCTTCGCGCGGCGGCAGACGGCCGCGACCTTGTGGGAGAAGAACGCCGAGTCGGCACGGACGACGATCATGCCGGTGGCACCCATCGCCCGCACCTGGGCGATGGCCTCGGCGATCAGATGGGAGGCGCCCTTGGCGGAGCCGGCCGAGCCCTTGCGCAGGCGGGATGCCACGATCACCGGCGACGCGAGTGGGGTGGAGGCGGTGACGATCTGGAAGTGCAAGCCTCTGACCTTGGTGTATCCGTGCTCGGCGCCCTGCTTGGCGGCCCCGTGGACCTGCTTCACCTTCGAATCGATGTCCAGGTAGACGACCTGGTCGCCGCCCGGCAGCAGGCTGCAGTGCCCGGCCAGGTTGCGAGTGAACGCCCGTGCGGCGGACTCCAGTTGACGCACGTGCCCCCAGGTGAACGCGCGCAGGAAGCTGCCCAGCGTGGACGGCGCCCGCACCCCGGTGAACGCCTTCGCCATCGCGCCGTGCCGCAGCACGCCCACGTCGTCGATGCTGTCCGCACCCGCGAGCATGCCCGCGACCAGCGACATCGCCTTCGCGTCCGGCGCGGCCCCGGCGCCATTGCCCGCCCCAGCCAGCCGCACCTTCTCCCGCACCAGCTCTGGCAGGGCGCACCGCTCAGCCAGGCGGACCGCCGCGGCCACCCCACCATGAGCGAACAGATTCGGATCATCGAATGCGCCGAAGACCGCCGCACGGCTATGGGAGGATTTCACTTACGAGGTGCCTTGCTGGTTGGGCCGGATGGAAGTGTAGGAACTCCCATCAGCTCAGCAGGCACCTCTCTGCGTCAGCCCCGTCCCGCCTCATCACCGATCGGTGGATCCAGGTTCAGAGCATCTGATCACCGCATTCTTGTGCGAGGCCCCGTCGCCCCGTCGTTAAGACGGCCGAGCCTGTGGTCACGGTTTTGCGGTAGTAGCGCGTCCCATGCGCCGGGACCGTGCCGCTGAAGCACCCGGGCGCGGCCGGGCAGCGCCCGTTGCGCAGGGCCGAAGGCGAGGAGGGCCGGACCTGCTGCGCGACGGTAGCGGGGCTGCGCATTTCTACTGGTCCCCAGCATGGACGGGGCGGGCGTGTCGCCCCCTCACGGAGTGGTTTACCAAGCCACGACCGGCATCGTGTACCGCACCCTTCCCGGTCCAGGGCCCACAGCAACGCAGCGCTACCTGGGTATGCGTGCCTGAGCTGCGGAGATGATCTGCTGGCGGTGCTGGTGCTGTCGTTCATACTCCAGCACCTGCCGGGCCACGTCGTCGGACACGTCGGGCAGGTGCATCGTGATGCGTTCCGGGTTCATCGCGTCGTAGCCGGCCCAGGGCTCAGCTGCGCTGAGGTGCCGGATCGCATTCAGTACCCCGGAGCGGCCGGCGTGTGCGCGTTCGTAGCCCTCGATCACCGTCAGGTCCGTCTGGGACAGGCCGCGCAGGCGCTGCTGGATCTCCGTGACGCCGAGATGGCTGAGGCCGGGGACGGGCAGGGCCTCCTCGCGGGTCATCGCGCCCTGCACTTTCTCGGCCACACGGGTGGCGGCGGGCATCTCCCGCCAGGCTTTCCCGGCCGGGTCCCTCACGCGTCCGGTAACCCTGTGGAGCACTGCCCGCAG
>NZ_JBEYTS010000086.1:0-26654 GCF_040643155.1 Streptomyces sp. NPDC047453
GTGAGTTACTGCCCCTCGCTGTTCGGGTTCCGGGAATCGGTGGCGGTGTACGGCTCCAGCTCGTCGGGCCGGAAGTAGTGGAAGCGGCCGTACCAGGTGTGCAGTTCGGCCGCGGGATCGTCGTCGAGGGTGACGGCGAGGTGCACGCTGCCGTCCACGTCGTGGAAGACCGCGGCCACCCGCGCGGTCCGTCCGGTCAGGAACATGTCCTGGGCGTCGGCACCCCGGCCCCGCGGACGCAGCCGGACACGGCTGCCGCCTGCCACGGGAACGCCGTCGACGAGCACCGTCTCGGTGGTGGGGGAGAGGCCGTCGTCACCGCCCTCCTGCCACCAGGCGGGCCGCTCCGCGGCAAGGCCCCCCGAGGTGGCGGTGGCGGCGGGCGCGGCGGGTGCCAGCGAGCGGATGGCGCCGTGCAGCCGGGAGAGGACCTCCGGCGGCATGCTGTCCACCCGGTCGAGGATCTCGGCGGCGCGCGGGTCGGTGGCGCGCGCCTCGCGCTTCTCCTCGTCGGTCAGGAGCATCGTCCGCAGCGTCAGGATCTCGTCGATCTCCGCCGCGTCGTGCAGGTCGCCCGGACTCTCGGGCGCGACCTGGGGACGGTCGGGCAGGATGATCGGCGCGGAGAGCAGTACGGGTCCGGTGCCACCGTCCGGCGACTGGGCGTGGCGCGCGGCGTCGGTGCCGCCGTCCGCGGCGGGCGGTTCGCCGCCGAGGACGGGGAAGGTGAACGCGTTGCGGCAGTCGCGGACGTGCTCCAGCAGATCCGCGGGCGGGTCGGTCAGCGAGACGAACTCCACGTCCGTGCCGCCGACGAGGGTGTGCGTGGCGATGAGCGCCTGGCGCAGCGCCGCGTCGCGCGGGGCCCGCGGGTCCGCCGCGTGCCCGGTGTTCTCGGTACGTACGCGCAGCCGGACCAGTCCGTCCGCGACGCGTTCGGCCGTGAGCGTGGTGTCCGCCCGGATCTCCGCGCGCCGCCGTACGATCCGCCCGGCGCCCCCGGGCAGCGACTCGCTCTCCTCGCCGCCCGCCGTTCCCACCGGGGCGGTGCACTCCCGCCGCAGCAGGTCCTCCAGCGGCACGACGAGGTCGGTCTCGCGCGGCACCGCCTCGTCGAAGGTCAGGTGGGTCGTGCCGTCGCCGGTCCGCAGCGACTCCACGGGGTGGTGCCCGCCGTCCGGGCCGGTCTCTTCCACCTGCTTGTGCTGCGTCTGGAGGTAACGCACCCTGATCCACAGCACGGCGTCGGGCCCGTGGACCCGCAGCAGGCACTCGGTTTGCTGGTACCAGGAGTCGGCGGAGCCGGACACGCCGACCGTGACGGGCCCGTCGTGCTCCACCCAGTCGCGCGGCAGCAGCACCCCGAACTGCCACCGGACGCGGTTCTTGGGGGAGGAGCGGCGGTACGGATACAGCAGGTAGCCCTCGTAGAGGACGGCGTCGGCGACCGCGCCCACCTGCTCGAAGGGCCGCCCGCCGGAGCCGACCGGCACGGCACCGTCGCCGCCCGCGGCACCCTCGACCACAGCATCCGGCATCTGGCTCTCCTCCGACTCGCAGGTTCGCCATGCCTTCCACCACATGCCCACCGCTCACGCGCCCTCTCCCCCTCCTGCCCAGCGCTGTTGGGCCGTCCGGGGGAGCGGCGGATGCCCGGACGTGCGCTCAGTCCGGCAGGCGTGGCACGCGCAGGGCCAGCAGCGCCACGTCGTCGTCGTAGCCGTCCTGGCGGCCGAGCAGCGCGTCGCACAGCGCGTCCAGCGGGGCGGAGGCCAGGGCGGCGGCATGGTCCGCCAGATCCCGCAGGCCGGCGTCGATGTCCCGGTCGCGGCGCTCGATCAGGCCGTCGGTGAACAGCAGCAGGGTGCTCTCCGGGGGCAGCGGCTGCCAGTGGTCGGGACGGGGCAGGCCCGGTTCGACGCCGACCGGGATGCCGTGCGTGTCGGGAGCGAGGCAGTGCGCCGCGCCCTCGGCAGTGATCAGCAGCGGCGGTGGGTGCCCGGCGTTGGTCCAGCGCAGGGTGTACCCGGCGTCCGGTTCCCGCTCGATGCGGGCCAGGATCAGGGTGGCGGCGGGCGGATCGGTGAGCGCGGTCAGTGCCCGGTCGAGCCTGTCCACGATCATGCTGGGCGGCCCGCACCGGTCGAAGGCCAGGGCCCGCAGCATGTTGCGGATCTGCCCCATCATCGGCGCCGCCTCCACGTCGTGGCCGGTCACGTCACCGACGACGACGAGGACCGCCCCGTCGGGCAGTCCGAGGGCGTCGTACCAGTCACCACCGAGTTGGGGAAGCTCGGACGCCGGCTCGTAGCGGGCCTCCACCCGCAGCGGGGACAGGTCGGGCAGCACCGGCAGCAGACGGCGCTGGAACTGTTCGGCGGCCCGCTTGAGCCGCCCGTACAGGCGGGAGTTCTCGATGCTGACACTCGCGGCGCTGGCCAGTGCGGTCAACAGGGTCTCGTCGGCGTCGGCGAACGGCGTGCCGTCCTCCTTGTCCGCCAGGTAGAGGTTGCCGTAGACGGTGTCGCGCACGGTCAGCGGGACCCCGAGCAGCGTGGTCATGACCGGGTGGCCGTCCGGGAAGCCGACCGAGTGGGGATCGGCGGCGATGTCGTCGACCCGCAGCGCCTTGGGCTCCTCGATCAGCCGGCCCAGCAGCCCGTGGCTCTGCGGGAGCCCGGATTCGGCCAGGAGCCGCTCGCCGTCGACGCCGACGGTGATCAGGTCGACGATCTCCCCGCCCTCGCCGAGCACGCCGAGGGCGCCGTAGCGTGCGGCGACGAGGTCGGTGCCCGCCTGCACCAGGTGTCGCAGTACGGTGCGGGTGTCCATGTCGGCGCTGATGGCCACGACCGCGTCCAGCAGGCGGTGCAGCCTGCGGCGGTCCAGGCTGAGCTGCCGGATCTGGGCGCTGAGTTCCTCGAAGGCCTCATCACCCGGTGTCCGGCCGCTTCCCTGGACCGCGGCGTCCCCGTGGCCGACCGCCTCTTCCGGCTCCGGCCGCCATGGATCGTCCGACATGGGGCACCTCCCGGCGGGGCCGGTGCTCGTCCTCACCGTCCGGGCCCGGCACGGCCACCTTACGCCGGGTCGAAGGGGGGCGGCTTCCGCCCGCCCGCCACGAGCCGGAGGGGGAAAGCCCGAAGGCGGCGGCGCACCGGCGTACGCTACGGAACTGCCCAGCTCAGCTCCCCTCGTGAGGAAGAGTCACAGCGATGCAGAAGATCTCCCTCGACGCCCTCGCACGCGAGCACCTCGGACGGGCCGAGGCGTCCTCGGCCGGCCGCAGCGCGGAGACCGTCTACGGCGGCCACGAGCACGTACTGCGCCAGACCCTCATCACTCTGCGGGCCGGCGCGGCCCTGGCCGAGCACGACAACCCGGGCGAGGCGACCGTGCTGGTGCTGCGCGGACGGGTGGTGCTGCGCAGCGGCGACACGTCGTGGGAGGGCATGGCGGGGGACCTGCTCATCGTGCCGCAGGCCCGGCACAGCCTGGAGGCACTGGAGGACGCCGCGGCCCTGCTGACGGTGACCAAGACGTCCTGACCCCGGCGGTCGCCCGCCGCGCTCAGGGGATGGCCGCGCTCCACCGGTCTCGGCTCGGCGGCGCCGGGCCGAGACCGGAGCTGGACCCCACACCTCCCGTTATTTTTACGAATAACACATGTAATAATTGGGGAATCGCCGGGGTGTCGGCGTGGGCGACGAGCCAGAGCGAGAAGGGGACAGCCGTGGCACAGTCCTTCGAGGTCCACATCCGCAACACCACGACCGACCCGGCCGTCCTGGCCGAGGCCGCGATCCTGGCCGCGCGGCACCGCCTGCTCACCGCGCTGCGGTCCAAGACGGCGCTGCTGACCGAACTCCGTCTGGGCCGCGCCGACCGGGAGCGGGCACGGGCGGCCCTGACCGACTTCTGCACCGGCGAGGTGCGCCGCCACCTGGCCGCGGCCGACCAGGCGCTGTACGCACCGGCCGCGGGTGCGGTCGAGACCCGGTTGCTGATCAGGGCTCTACGGGCCACGGCGGCCGCTGTCGCCGCCCGGATCGACACGCTCGCCTCGGCCGACGACACGGACTCCGCGGCCGGTGCCGCCCGGGACGTCACGAGCCTCCTCACCGTCCATCTCGCCGTCGAACAGGACGTGCTGCTGCCCGCGCTCGCCCTCCTGCCCGGCGCCGACCTGCCGATCCTGACCGCGGACTTCGAGACCCTGCTCGAGGGCGGCCGGCTCGACCGGCCCGCCGTCGTCGACGTCACCTCGATCCCGCACGGCAGGCGCCACCCGCGCATCTTCGCCCGCTTCGCACGCCTGGGGCCCGGCGCAGCGTTCACCCTGGTCAACAACCACGACCCCAAGCCGCTGCGCCGCGAGTTCGAAGCCACCCATCCCGGCATGTTCACCTGGGACTACCTCGAATCCGGACCCACGCGATGGCAGGTCCGCATCGGACGGAGGGCTCCCGAGGCCTGACCCCCCCGTCCGCCGCCGGGCCCTGTGGCTCCCAGCGGCCGGGGCACGGGCGAGCACCCGTACCCCGGCCGGGACGTATAGACCGTGGCCGCTCCGGGTACCCGAGCGGCGGCCGCGAGGAGATGAGGAGCGCGCGATGGCTCCCGCGAAGCAGAGGACGGCGGCGTCCGCACGCACCGGACGACGGGTGCCGGTCCGTGCCACCAAGCGGTACGACGCGGTGCCCGAACCCGACGGCGAACCCGACCTGCTCGGTCAGTACCTGCGCCAGATCGGGGCGACACCGCTGCTCGACGCGGAGGGCGAGGTACGGCTCGCCCAGCGCATCGAGGCCGGTCTGCACGCCGTGGCGGAACTGCGGCAGGCCGACGAGGACGGTGAGGAACTCGCGCCGGAGCGCCGGCGGGAACTGGAGGCCGCCGCGCGGGACGGCCAGGAGGCCAAGGACCACATGGTGCGGGCCAACCTCCGGCTGGTCGTGGCGATGGCCAAACGCCACGCCCACCGCGGGCTGCCACTGCTCGACGTCATCCAGGAGGGCAACCTCGGGCTGATCCGGGCCGTGGAGAAGTTCGACCACACCAAGGGGTTCAAGTTCTCCACCTACGCCACCTGGTGGATCCGCCAGGCGATGGAGCGCGGCCTCGCCACGCACGCGCGTTCCGTGCGGTTGCCGATGCACGTCGTGGAGCAGTTGCAGAAGCTCGCCAAGATCGAACGCAAGTTGCAGCTGAACCTCGAACACGAGCCGACCGTCGAGGAGGTCGCCCGCGAGAGCGGCCTCGCCGAGGACAGGGTCGTGTGGCTGCGCCGCGTCGGCCGGCAGGTGATCAGCCTGGACATGCCGGTGGACGACACCGGCGAGACGGTGGTCGGCGATCTCATCTCCGACACAGAGGTGCTGCAGGCCCCCGAGGTCGCCGAGTACCAGGCGCTGGCCGAGGAACTGCGGGAGGCCGTCGACACACTGGCGCCGCGCGAGGCCCTCATCCTCAGCCTGCGGTACGGCCTGCACGACGGGCACCAGCGCACCCTGAAGGAGGTCGCCCAGCACGTGGGCCTGACCCGTGAGCGCGTGCGCCAGCTGGAGAAGCAGTCACTGGCCCAGCTGAGGGAACAGGAGCCGGGCGAACGGCTCCTGGCGTGGGCAGGCTGACGCCCCCGCGCAGAACGGTGCGCCCGGCACGATCACCGGGCGCACGGCTCCACTCCGACCGCCGCCGACCGCGGCGACGACCGTCACCAGCGGTACCAGCGGCCCCTCCGGCCGCCGCCGCCCGCGGGCCGTACGACGAAACCGAGCAGCCACAGCACGAGCACGATGATCGCGATCCACCACAGCGCCTTCAGGGCGAACCCGATGCCGAAGAGGATCAGGGCGAGCAGGAGAACCAGTAGCAAGGGAACCATGGGTATCGACCTCCGGACACATCGAATGCCCTGCTTACGCGGGAAAACACGCCGGGAACTCCCGTGTTTCCGCACCTGAGGCGGGGGAACTCGGGGGTGCTGCCCGCGCCGCGGCCAGTACCGGTCGGACGCGGTCGGACGCGGTGCCGTCCGGCGGCGTGGCGTTCCGCGAGGTGCGCACCGTGCGGTGAGGATGGCGTCCGGCATCGAGTCGGCTCGGGTGCGCAGATCCGGAGGCAGAGGTGACGGTGCGTCGTATCGGCCTGGTCGTCCACGGCGGGCGCGGTGAGGCCGCGGCCGCCGCCCGCATCGTGCGCGAGTGGTGCGACGAGCATGGTGTGGGGTGCGCGGACATCGATGTGTGGCACGACGGAGGGCGGCGCAGCTCCCGGGAGGAGGTCGAGGCCGCGGGCGACCCGGACCTCATCGTCACCCTGGGCGGCGACGGCACGTTCCTGCGCGGTGCCCGGCTGGCCGCCGTGAACGACGCCCTGGTCCTGGGCGTCGACCTCGGCCGGGTGGGTTTCCTGACGGAGGTGCCCGTCACGGTCGTACGTGCCGCGCTGGACGCCGTCGTCGCGGAGCGCCTCACGGTGGAGAGCCGGATGATGCTCACCCTGCGCGCCTCGCGCCGCCTGGAGGTGCCCGCCGACATCGAGGAGCTGATGCGCTACGGCCGCCGCCCGCTGCTGCCGCCACCGCGTGTCCGCGCCGACTGCCAGGCGGGCGGAGACTGGGGCATCGCGATGAACGTCAGCGCGCTGAACGACGTCGTGGTGGAGAAGCTGGCCCGGGACCGGCAGGTGTCCGTCGGCGTATACCTCGCGGGCCGACTCCTGGCGTCCTATTCTGCCGACGCGCTGCTGGTCGCCACGCCCACCGGCTCCACGGCCTACAGCTTCGCCGCCGGGGGCCCGGTCGTCTCGCCCCGCGCGGACGCCCTCGTCTTCACGCCGGTCGCCCCGCACATGGCGTTCAACCGCTCGGTCGTGGCCGCGCCGGACGAGCCGGTCGGCATGCGCGTCCTGGAACGCTCGGGCCAGGCCGCCGTCAGCATCGACGGTCAGCTGCGCGGTGTGCTCGACCCCGGCGACTGGATCGGCGTCTACGCCTCCCCGCGCCGGCTGCGGGCCGTCCGGCTGGGCCCCATGGACTTCTACGGCCGTCTGCGCGACCGCATGAACCTCACCGACGCCCCGGCCGCGGTCGCCGACGGCACCCCGGCCCCCCTGTGGCCGGTGACGTCACCCCGGCCGGCGGACCTCGACCACCTGGCCCTGCCGGCCCGCCCCGGCGATGCCTCACAGGTCCCGTGACCCCGCGGCGAACCGGCCCCTGCGGGCCTGCCCGAGCCGGCGTGCGACCTCGTCCGCACACGGGCGCCGACCGGTACGAGCCCGCAGGGTGCTTGCCGGTCGGCGGGGGCACGTTGGGGCGGTCGCGATGCCGTCGGGTCGGCCGGATCGGCGCGGGCAGGCCGTCCTGGTGTGCGCGGTTCGCTTGTGCCCGCGTGGTGTGCCGGGCTGCGGGTCGGCCGGGGACATTTCGGCGTGGCCGTGATGCCGTCGGGCCGACCGGATCGGCGCGGGCAGGCCGGTCAGGGCGTGCGCGGTTCGCGTGCGCACGCGCGATGTGCCGGGTTGCGGGTCGGCCGGGGGCATGTCGGGGCGGTCGCGATGCCGTCGGTCGACGGGATCGGCGTGGGCAGGCCGGTCTGGGTGTGCGGGTGGGTTGGTTGGCGTGCGCCCGCGCGGTGTGCCGGGCTTGCGGGGCGGCCGCGGCGTCGCCGGTGTCGACCAGACCCGCACAGGCGCCGACCGGCACCGGAACCGTGCGCCCCTGGCGGCGGAGCCGGCCCGTGCCAAGTCGTGCCCGACGGGCCGTTCAACGGACGCCTCGGTCACGCCCCGTGTCGCTGCTCAGGGGCGGGCTCGTTGGGGAGGCGGTGGGCGGCCAGGGCGGCGAGGTCGTCGTCGAGGCTTCCACCGCTGTAGGCGAGCAGGTCCGCGTGCAGGTGCTTCAGAAGCTCGCCGGGCTGAAGGCCGGCCCAGGGCCGGACGCGCTCGGCGAGCGGGTAGAAGGCGCCGGCGGGATCGCGCGTCTCGGTGACACCGTCGGTGTACAGCAGCAACTTGTCGCCGGGTTGGAAGGGCTCGACGTCCACGTGGTACCCGCCGCCGAGCAGTCCCGCGAGGTTGATGGGCGGCGAGGGCTCGGTCGCCTCCAGCTCGGTGACCCCGCTTCCGCTGACGAGGAGCGGAGGCGGGTGGCCGCAGTTGACGAGACGCACGACGTGCTCGTCGTCGGGGATCTCCGCGAACACCGCCGTCACGAAGCGCTCGGCCGCCTCGGCCCCGGGCAACTGCGCGGCGTAGCGGCTCATGCTGCGCTCCATGCGCCGGGCCAGAGCCGCCAGATCGGGCTCGTCGGGAGCGGCCTCGCGGAAGGCTCCGAGCATCGTCGCGGCCGTCTCCACGGCGACCAGGCCCTTGCCGCGGACGTCGCCGATGAGCAGACGCACTCCGTGCGCGGTCGCCACCGCCTCGTACAGATCGCCGCCGATCTGTGCCTCGGCCGCCGCGGAGAGGTACAAGGTCTCCACGGAGACCTGGCCGAGGCGGTGGGGGACCGGGCGCAGTAAAACGCGCTGCGCGGTCTCCGCCACGGAACGCACCGTGGCGAGGGTGTGCTCCCGGCGCGCACGGTGCGCCGCGAGGATCGTGCCGAGGATGCCCACCAGGAAGGTGCTGATGTAGTTGGCCACGTAGTGGCGGTCCCACAGATTGCCCACCGTACGGCCCGCGCAGCACGGGGTGCCGGCCAGGACGCCCTCCAGGACGATGGCGAACACCGTGACGGCGGCGACCACGCCGGGGCCGTACCCGAACGCGGCCACCAGCGGCAGGGCGGTGAGCACGAAGCTCACCGGCCACAGTGCCGGGGTGACCGGTTCGACGGCGAGGACCACCACGACGTAGAAGACCGGCAGCCAGCGCAGCCACAGGGGCTGGGCGGGCAACGGCGACTGCGTCCTCGGTGTCCTGGGCGTGCGCGGCGTACCGGTGCCCTCGCCCGTGCCGCGGCCGGGGCGCCTCACCGCTCGCCCCGGCGGCACCCGGGAGGCGGCGGGAGCGTGGCGGGTCCGGGCGGGCGCACGGCGCCGTCGCCCGGCTCCGGGCGACGGTCCTCGCGGAAACACTCAGGCGGCCTGTTCACAGGTACTCCCGGCGGGCTTGATCAAGACCACCAGCGTGCTGCGTCGCACCGCCACCGCCTCGGCATTGCTCCAGGCAAGGGCATGTCAGTCAGGTCGGAGGCCGCCGTGGACGGGGCACGACCGGGGCGCCGCGTGAGGCGCGCCCCGGTCGTGCGTGAAGTGCCCTGGCCCGGTTCAGGAAGCGGTGCAGGTTCCGAGCGTCGGTGTGGAGTTGTTGCCGTTCTTCACCGCGGTGAAGCCGAAGCTGGTCGAGGCGCCCGCCGCGAGACTGCCGTTGTAGGAGGCGGCGCGCACGGTCATGACGTTGCCGCTGCTGTCCCAGCTGGGGGTGCCGTTCCACAGGCTGGCGACCTTCTGCGGCGGGGTGAAGGTGAGCGTCACGGTCCAGCCGTTGATCGGGGCGGAGCCCGCCTTCACGACGACCTCGCCGTTGTAGCCGTCGTTCCAGTCCGAGGTCCTGGTGAAGGAGACCGTGCAGGAGCCGTTGCCGCCCGGGTTGCCGCCGCCACCGTCTCCGCCCCCGCCGGTGCCCGAGCCGCCGAGCGCGGCGAGGGCCGCGTCGTACGCGGGCTTCTTGCCGTAGTTGGAGTCGAACAGCAGGGGAGTGCCGCTGCTGCGCCAGGAGTACTTGTCGGTGATCCCCCAGACGGTGAGGCCCGTGCAACGGGTCACCGCCAGGCAGGCCTTGACGACGTTCGAGTAGTTGTTGGCCTGGGCGGTGCCGGAGCCCTCGATGTCGAGCTCGGTGATCTGCACGTCCACCCCGAGGTCGGTGAAGCGCTGCAGATTGGCCTGGTAGTCGGAGGGGACGGGGGAGGCGCTGTTGAAGTGGGACTGGAAGCCCACGCAGTCGATCGGCACGCCACGGGACTTGAAGTCCTTGACCATGGCGTAGACCGCGTTGCTCTTCGCGTTGACACCGTCGGTGTTGTAGTCGTTGTAGCAGAGCTTGGCGCTCGCGTCGACGCTGCGGGCCGTGCGGAAGGCCTCCTCGATGAAGCCGCTGCCGAGCTTGTCCGCGAACGGGGAGCTGCGCAGGGCCCCGCTGGAGCCGTCCTGGTACGCCTCGTTGACCACGTCCCAGGCGTAGATCTTGCCCTTGTAGTGCTGCATGACCTGGGTGATGTGGTTGTTCATCGCCGAGCGCAGGTCGGTGGCGCCCAGGCCGGAGACCCAGGACGGGAGCTGGGAGTGCCACACCAGCGTGTGCCCGCGGACCTTCATGTTCTGGGTCTGGGCGTGGCTGACGATCTGGTCGGCGTTGCCGAAGGTGAAGGTGTTGCGGGAGCCCTCGGTGGCGTCCCACTTCATCTCGTTCTCGGGCGTGACCTGGTTGAACTCGCGGTCGAGGGTGCCGGCGTAGGCCGATTCGCCGAGGTGGTTCGCGGCGACGGCGGCACCGAAGTAACGGCCCTTTCCGGCCGCGGCCGACCCCAGTGTGTCGGCGGCCGCGGCGGTGTGGGACAGGGCCGTGACGGTGGAAGCGGCGAGCAGGACGGCCGTGAACACCTGCGCCGCCCGTCTGGGCATGGGCATGCCATCTCCTTTTCTCGAAAGTTTCGATGTCAACATCGAATGTGACGCGCAGGTTACGAACACAACGGGAGCCGGTCAACGGTTCGCGCATGCCGTACTGAGGGATGGCCGAAGCTCGACCTCCCGCCGTCCCTTTGTGAGTTACAGGCGATCCCAGTGGTTGACGCGACTGTGCGGCACCTCTAGCGTGACCCGGCGCCTTCCCGAAATCGATACGAAAGTTTCGAAGCAAAGGACGCCGACATGCCCCGAACCCGAAGAAGGCCCGGACTACGCACCGTGCTGACAGCCCTGCTCACGGGTGTGGCGCCCCTGCTCGCGGCACTCCTGCTGGCCGTGCCGAGCGCCCACGCCGCCTCCCTGACGGAGGTGACCGGGCTCGGTGCGAACCCGAGCAAGCTGCGCATGTACGTGTACCGCCCGGACAGTGCGCCGGCCCGGCCCGCGGTGCTCGTGGCCGTGCACTACTGCACCGGCTCCGGGCCCGCGTTCTACTCGGGCACCGAGTTCGCGTCGCTGGCCGACCGGTACGGCTTCATCGTCATCTACCCCTCGGCCACGCGCAGCGGCGGCTGCTTCGACGTGTCCTCGCCGCAGGCGCTCAAACGCGGCGGCGGGAGCGACCCGGTCGGCATCATGTCGATGGTCACCTACGCCCAGCAGCGCTACGGGGCCGACCCGGCACGCGTCTTCGTCGCCGGCGCCTCCTCGGGGGCGATGATGACGAACGTCCTGCTCGGTGACTACCCCGACGTGTTCAAGGCCGGCGCCGCCTTCATGGGCGTGCCCTTCGGCTGCTTCGCCACCACCGACGGCTCCGAGTGGAACAGCGCCTGCGCGAACGGCACCGTGATCAGGACACCCCAGCAGTGGGGCGACCTGGCCCGCGGCGCCCACCCCGGCTACAACGGGCCCCGGCCGCGCATGCAGGTGTGGCACGGCACCGAGGACACCACCCTGCGCTACCCGAACTTCGGTGAAGAGATCAAGCAGTGGACCGACGTCCTGGGCGTGAGCCAGACCCCCGCCTTCACCGATCACCCGCAGTCCACCTGGACCCGTACGCGCTACGGCGGCACCGGCACCCAGGCGCCCGTCGAGGCCGTCAGCATCCAGGGCACCGGGCACACCCTGCCGACCTCGGGCATGGCCGCCCGTGCCATCTCCTTCTTCGGGCTGGACTCCACGACCGCACCGCCGCCGACCGGCCCGCCCACCACCCCGCCGGCGGGCGCCTGCCGGGTGGCGTACACGACCAGCGCCTGGAACACCGGGCTCACCGCGTCCATCACGGTGACCAACACCGGCACCGCGCCGATCGACGGATGGGCGCTGGCCTTCACCCTGCCGGCCGGACAGACCATCACCTCCGGCTGGAACGCCACCTTCTCCCCGACCAGCGGCGCCGTCACCGCCCGCAACGTCGCCTACAACTCCAACCTGGCCCCCGGAGCCTCCACCACCCTGGGCTTCCAGGCCAACCACACCGGAAACACCGGCAATCCGGCCACCTTCACCCTCAACGGGGCTGCCTGCCAGATGAGTTGAGAAACCGGTCGTCGACCTCGCCGAACGGGCGGACACCACCGCCCCACGGACGCGCCCCGGCGCCTCGAAACGGCCCACGAAACGGCCGTAGGGGCAGCCGGGGCGCGGGGCGGCCGGACTCCACGGAGTCCGGCCGCCCCGTCCACGAACCCTTCGGCGCGGGTCAGGCGAGCTTTCCGGTGCGGGCGGACTGCCACAGGTCGACGCCGCCGTCGGTGGCGTACTCGTCGATCTCGGCCAGCTCCTCGGCGCTGAAGTCCATGCGGTCCAGCGCGGCCACGTTCTGCTCCAGCTGCTCCACCCGGGAGGCGCCGATCACCAGGGAGGTGACGCGCTCGTCGCGCAGCGCCCAGGCGAGCGCCATCTGGGCGAGGGTCTGCCCGCGGCGGGCCGCGATGTCGTTCAGGGCCCGCAGCCTGCGCAGCATGTCCTCGGACAGCCAGGCGGTGTCGAAGGAGGTGCCCTGCGCGGCCCGCGAGTCCTCCGGCACGCCGTCGAGGTAGCGCCCGGTCAGCAGCCCCTGGGCCAGTGCGGTGAAACCGATGACGCCGAAGCCCTCCTCCTCCGCGGTCTCGAGCAGTCCCTCGGTCTCGATCCAGCGGTTGACCATGCTGTACGAGGGCTGGTGGATGAGCATCGGGGTGCCCAGCTCACGCAGGATGGCGGCGGCCTGCCGGCTGCGCTCGGCGTCGTAGGAGGAGATGCCGACGTACAGGGCCTTGCCCTGGCGGACGGCCGTGTCCAGCGCGCCCATCGTCTCCTCCAGCGGCGTGCTCGCGTCCAGCCGGTGGGAGTAGAAGATGTCGACGTAGTCCAGGCCCATGCGATTCAGCGACTGGTCCAGGGAGGCGAGCAGGTACTTGCGGGAACCGCCGCCCTGGCCGTAGGGGCCGGGCCACATGTCCCAGCCCGCCTTGGTGGAGATCACCATCTCGTCCCGGTACGGCGCGAGGTCCTGCTTCATCAGGCGGCCGAAGTTGATCTCCGCCGAGCCGTAGGGCGGGCCGTAGTTGTTCGCCAGGTCGTGATGGGTGATGCCGAGGTCGAAGGCGCGCAGGGCGATCTCGCGCTGGGTCTCGAAGGGCCGGTCGTCGCCGAAGTTGTGCCAGTAGCCCAGGGACAGGACGGGCAGGTCGAGCCCCGAGCGGCCGGTGCGCCGGTAGCGCATGGTGCCGTCGTAACGCTCAGGATCCGCGACGTAGGTCATCGGGTGGTCTCCGGGTGGTGCGATGAAGGGGCGTCTCCTCGGGATCGAGGGGACGCCCCCACCTTGCTCCAGCATGATCCTGAAGTCCAACCGCTGCGTTCCATCGGACTCAGCGCCGGCGCTTCTGAATCGGGTGTGCGGGGCCGCGGCTCAGGAGGCGCGGGGCGGCGCGGTGAGGTGCTCGCCGAGCTGCTCCACGAGTTCGCTCATCGTGTGCCCGACGAGCCCGGCGTCGGCGTCCTCAGTGGTGATCACCGCCAGATGAGCGCCCTCGCCGGCCTCGACGACGAACAGCACCCCTCCGTAGAACTCGGTCATCGCCGAGCGGACGCCGCCGGTGCCGTCGCCGAACTCGACGGACGCACCGTGCGACAGCGACTGGATGCCCGCGGCGAGCTGGTCGGCCTGGTCGGGGGTGAGTTCCGGGGTGCGGCACAGCTTCAGTCCGTCCCGGGACAGCACCAGCGCGTGCAGCGCGCCCGGGGTCCGCTCCAGCAGGCCCTCCAGGAGCCAGGTGAGCTTCTCGTCGGCGGTGGTCCGGCCGGTCATGGGGTGGTTCGCCTTCCAGGTGCTCGTACGGGTGGGAGTGCGGGGAGCCGGCCTGCGTCGGCGGGGTGGCGGCGTCGAGCGCCGGCTCGGAGGCCTGGCACTCGCCGGTGACACGTGTTGCCCAACTGCCGGTCACTATACGATCATTGGTGATCATCTTGGCAAGCCCTGGGGTGAATCTCCCCGATGGCACCGTTCAGCTGGGGGCCTGGGCCTGGACCATCCGGCCGAAGCGGTGAGCGGTGTGCGAGGCCGGGACGCGGCGGATCGCGATCAGGGCCACGTCGTCGTCGAGGCGCCCGCCGGTGTGGGCGAGCAGGTCGCGCTGAACGTGGTGGAGCAGGGACTCCGGGGAACCGTCGGCCCAATGGGCCGTCCGCTCGACCAGCGGGTAGAAGACGCCGCGGCCGTTCCGGGCCTCGACGGCCCCGTCCGTGTAGAGCAGCAGGGTGTCGCCGAGGCGGAAGGGCAGTTCGTCGACGACGGAGCCGTTGGGGTCGGTCAGGCCGACCCCGAGTGGCGGGGCGGGAGTGAGGTCCGGCATCGTCACCGATCTGTCCGGTCTCAGCAGCAGCGGTGCCACATGGCCGCAGCTGGTCAGCCGTACGACCGGCTCGTCGTCCGGTATCTCCAGCAGCAGAGCGGTGACGAAGCGCTCCCCGGCCTCCTCCTCCGGTTCGAAGTCGGAGAGGTAGCGGGTGATGCTCCGCTCCAGGGAGGCGGCGAGCGAGGGCAGGGCGGCGTGGTGGTGAGCGGCCTCGCGGAAGGCGCCGAGCAGCAGGGCCGCCTCGCCGATGGCGGGCAGCCCCTTGCCGCGTACGTCGCCGATCATCACCCGGGCACCGCTGTCGGTGCGGGCGGCCGCGTAGAGATCGCCGCCGATCGACGCCTCGTCCTCGGCGGCCAGGTAGAGAGAGGCGAGCTGGAGCGGGCCGATCCGGGTCGGCAGGGGCCACAGCAGCACCCGCTGCGCGGCTTCGGCGACCGACCGGACCTGGGCCAGTTCGCGCGCGCGGCGGTCGCGGACCGCGCACAGGGCCACGACCAGCAAGGAGAGCACCCCGAGGGCGATCATCTGCACGAACACTTCCCGCGACGGCAGGATGCCCAGCCGCCAGCCCGCGAACCCCTGGGCCGCCACCGCGGCGGCACCGATGACCCCTGTCATCCACGGCCCCTCGAACCAGGCGGTGATCGCCGGGGCTATCACCAGCAGCGGGCCGAGCACGATGTCGGAAGGGGCCACGATGTCGGACACGGTGATGAGGACGATGAGCGCGACCGGGATCAGCAACAGTATGTGACCCGACTGCCGCCCCTGCGCCCGGTCGGCGAAACGCCCCTGCCAGGAACTCACGCCTACCACAGTGCACCGCTGCGGCAGGGGGTGCGAGCGCAGCCACCCGGTTCACGGGCCGGGGACGACCCCTCGGCCGGCTGCCGCGGACGCGTCCCGCCGCCGCACGGCCGGGCGGCGGGGCCGCGAAGGCAGAAGCCCCGGGATGTCCCTGGCGCCGGGCGCCTGTTCGGGTGGCACCCGCCGCCCGGCGGCAAGGGACCGCGCACGGTTCGACTCCCGCATGAGCGGGCGTTCCGTCCCGGCGCCGGGAATGTGGGTCCGGGGTGGTCCGTCGCGCTCGTGCTCCTCGTCGCCACGGTCTCGCCGGCCGGGCCGGCGCCGAGGCGTCCGTCGTCCGCTTGGACGGCCACCGTGCCGGTACCCGGCGGCCATTGCCCGCCGCGCCCACGACCGGACAGGCCGCGCGGGCCCATGGAGACCGGACCCTGCCCCGCAGGGTGAGACGTACGCCCCTTGCACCTGCGGTCGCGACGGGGGCCGGAAGAGCCGGGTGGGGGCGGACGACGGCGGTCACGGCGGCGTTTCGCGCGGCCGGACCCGCGATGCCCGTGGCGGTCACTCGTGCGCCCGCCGCACCGGTGACAGGTCGGCGCGACCGCTCCGGTGGCCGGCCGCTCACCCGGCCCCGGTACGGAAGGAGGCGTCGCCGCTTCGTTCACCACGCCATCGCGTCCAGCAGTGCCTCCGGGTCCGGCTCCGGGTGGCCGTCCAGGCTCAGCTCCGCCCAGATCACCTTGCCCTGCGGCACATAACGCGTGCCCCACCGCTCCGCGAACTGCGAGACCAGGAACAGGCCGCGGCCGCCCTCGTCGGTGATCGCCGCGCGCCTGAGGTGCGGCGAGGTGCTGCTGCCGTCCGATACCTCGCAGATCAGCGTGCGCCCGAGCAGGATCCTGACCCGGACCGGCTCGGCGCCGTAGCGGATGGCGTTGGTCAGCAGCTCGCTGATCACCAGTTCCGTGGCGAAGCAGGACTCCTCCAGCCCCCATTCGTGCAGCCGGCGGGTCACCTCGCCGCGCACCCGGGAGACCGCCTCCACGTCGAACGGCACGTCCCAGACCGCCACCCGCGACGGATCGAGCAGCCGCGTCCGGGCGACGAGCAGAGCCACGTCGTCGCTCGGATGCTCCGGCAGCATGACCTCCATCAGCGCCTGGCAGGTCTCCTCCGGCGTACGGTCCGCGGGCGCGGCGGTCTCGGCGAGCATCGACAGCCCCTCGTCGATGTCCCGCCCGCGGTCCTCGATCAGACCGTCGGTGAACAGGACGAGCCGGCTGCCCTCCGGCAGGCTCAGCTCACCCGTCTCGAACGGATGCCCGCCCACCCCCAGCGGCGGTGCCAGGGGAAGGTCCGGGAAGGTCACCCGGCCCATGGGATCCACCACGGCCGGTACGACGTGCCCCGCACGGGAGATGGCGCAGTGCCCGCCCACCGGGTCGTAGATGGCGTACAGGCAGGTGGCGCCCGTGACCGCGGACACCTCGTCGTCCGCGCTCGCCGTCTGGGTGTCCAGCCGCATCACCATCTCGTCCAGATGGCCGAGCAGTTCGTCGGGAGGCAGGTCCAGGGACGAGAAGTTCAGCACCGCTGTGCGCAGCCGGCCCATCGTCACCGCCGCGTGCAGCCCGTGCCCCACGACGTCGCCGACCACCAGCGCCACCCGGAAGCCGGGCAGGGGGATGACGTCGAACCAGTCGCCGCCCACACCGGACTGGGCCGGCAGATAACGCCACGCCACCTCCAGCGCGTCCTGGTCGGGCAGGTCCCTGGGGAGCAGACTGCGCTGAAGCGTCACCGCCATCGCGTGCTCGCGGGAGTAGCGGCGCGCGTTGTCGATCGCCACCGCCGCCCGGGCCACCAGCTCCTCGGTGACCGCGACGTCCTCCTCCTCGAACCGGGCCGAGCCGGCATCCCGCCAGAAGTTGACCATGCCGAGGAGTACGCCCCGCGCCCTGAGGGGCACGGTGATCAGCGAATGGATGCCGTGGTCGAGCACCCGGACCGCGCCCTGGGGATCCCGGGACCGCCAGTCCTGCGCGCGGCGCAGATCCGGTACCAGCACCGCCTCGCCGCGCCGCAGCGCCGCCCCCATCGACGTGTCGGCCACCACGAACTCGATGAGGTCACCCACCGGCTGGAGCGGGCTGTGCGTGTCCGCCTCGTACAGCGCGGTGCGGCGCATCCGGTGCGTCGATCCGGTGGGCTCCTCGCCGCGCAGCACGGACTCCAGCAGCTCCACGGTGACGATGTCCGCCACCCGCGGGACCGCCACCTCGGCCAGCTCCTGAGCGGTACGCCGTACGTCCAGCGTCGTACCGATCCGCACCCCGGCCTCGTACAGCAGCGTCAGACGTTCCCGGGCCAGCTCGGCCCGGCCCGACAGGGCGCGCAGTTCGGTGGTGTCACGGAAGCTGGCCACCAGGCCCGGAGCGTTGCCGTACGGCGCGGTGCGCCGGGTGTTGACCGCCAGGAGCCGGTCCCCGGCCGGGAACACCGCGTCGGACGCGACCTGGCCCGACTTCAGCAGCCGCGTCAGCTCCGGCCCCAGGCCCAGGTCCGTGACGTGCGGCTGGTCGGCGTCGCGGGGGAGGTCCAGCAGCCGGCGCGCCTCGTCGTTGGCGAGGAGGAGCCGTCCGTCGGCGTCGACGATCAGCACGCCCTCGCGCACCGCGTGCAGGACGGCGTCGTGGTGCTCGTACATGCGGGTCATCTCGGTCGGGCCGAGACCGCGGGTCTGGCGGCGCAGCCGCCGGCTGACGAGGAAGGTACCGCCGGTCGCGAGCACCACGGCCAGCGCCGCCGCGTCCAGCACCATCGGTATCTGCTGGTCCAGCAGGTGCCCCAGGGTCTGGTACTCGATTCCCGCGGTGACGATGCCGATCACGTGCCGGCCGGCGCCCACCACGGGCACCACCGCGCGTACGGAGTCGGTGGGGCTGCCGTGGAACGTCTCGGTGAAGGTCTTGCCCGCGATGGCCCGGCCGATCTCCTGCGCCGGGGTGCCGATCAGCCGCGGTTCCGGGTCGGTGAGCCGCACGCCCCGCTCGTTCAGCACGGAGATGTAGTCGACACCGGAACTCACCTGTGCCTTCTCCGCAGGGACCTTCAGCAGCGCCGACGGATCGGGCGACTGGAGGGCCACTGCCGTACCGGGTGCCTGCGCGAACGCCTCCGCGACG
Organism: Streptomyces sp. NPDC047453; assembly: GCF_040643155.1. Classification (NCBI taxonomy): domain Bacteria; kingdom Bacillati; phylum Actinomycetota; class Actinomycetes; order Kitasatosporales; family Streptomycetaceae; genus Streptomyces; species Streptomyces sp. NPDC047453. Next base: position 18,484 of record NZ_JBEYTS010000086.1, read on the forward strand.
GCCAGGGAGCGTGCCTTGGCGGTGTTCTCCCCGTCGTACCGCCGCTGGAGCACCACGGCGGTGGCGGCCGCGGCGACCAGCACGAGTACGACGATCACCTGCAACAGGAAGACCTGCGCGGCCACCGTGCCGGGCCGCCAGATCGGTGGAAAACGAAACCCGGTGGCGCTCCGGGCCGTCCAGGTCACCGGACGGCGGCGGGCCTCATCGTCCGCCCGCCGCTCACCGAACGGCGGTTGCGCTGCCCTCCGGGGCTGGCGGGAACAACCGACCACGTCATCATTTCTAACACCGCGCTTCCCTGCCGGGCGACCGGTATGTCCGATCAATCCCATTGTGGAGCGGTGGTTTCGCCTAGATTTCGGCGGGCAAGGGCTGCTCCGCCCAGATCGTCTTGCCGGAGCCGGTGTACCGGGTGCCCCAGCGCTGGGCGAGCTGGGCGACCAGGAACAGGCCCCGTCCGCCCTCGTCGGTGCTGCGCGCGCGCCGCAGGTGCGGGGAGGTGTGGCCGCCGTCGGAGACCTCGCAGATCAGGGTGCGCTCGTGGATGAGCCGCAGATTGATCGGCGCCTGGGCGTGCCGGATGGCGTTGGTGACCAGTTCGCTGACGATCAGCTCGGTGGTGAAGGCCAGCTCATCGAGGTTCCACTGGGACAGCCGGTCGCTGACGTCGTCGCGCACCACGCGCACGGCCGACGGGTCGGCGGGTACGTGCCAGGACGCCACGCGGTCGGGGCTGAGGACACGCGTCCTGGCGACGAGGAAGGCGACGTCGTCCCGCGGCCGGTCCGACAGCAGGGCGCGGACCATGATGTCGCAGATCTCCTCAAGCGGCCGGTCGGGGTGGGCCAGGGCGAAGCACAGCCGTTCGATGCCGACGTCGACGTCCTGGTCCGACGTCTGGATCAGCCCGTCGGTGTAGAGGGCGACGACGCTTCCCTCCTCCAACGGGATCTCGGCCGACTCGAAGGGCAGGCCGCCCAGCCCCAGGGGTGGGCCGGCGGGGATGTCGGGGAACTCCACGGGCTCGGTCAGGTGCGCGACGGCCGGGGTGGGATGTCCGGCGCGGGCCACGGCCATCGTCCGGGCGATGGGGTCGTAGATGGCGTACACGCAGGTCGCGCCGGCCGCGGCCGGGCCCTCGGCGGCCGCCTCGGCCTCGTCCGACAGACGCATCACCAGGTCGTTCACGTGCGCCAGCAGCTCGTCCGGGGACTGGTCCAGGTCGGCCAGCGTCTGCACGGCGGCGCGCAGCCGTCCCATGCTGGCCGCGGCGTGCAGGCCGTGCCCGATCACGTCGCCCACCACCAGCGCGACCCGGGCACCGGAGAGCGGGATGACGTCGAACCAGTCCCCGCCCACTCCCGACTCCGCGTCGGCGGGGAGGTAGCGGTGGGCGACCTCGACGGCGTTGTGCGGGGGCAGGTTGGGCGGCAGCAGGCTGGTCTGGAGGGTGAGCGCGGCCTGGTGCTCGCGGGCGAAGCGCCGGGCGTTGTCCACGCACACGGCGGCCCGTGCCACGAGATCCTCGATCAGGAGCTGGTCGTCCTCGGTGAAGGGATCGGGGTTCTCCCAGCGCAGCAGGGTCACCACGCCCATCGTGACGCCGCGGGCCCGCAGTGGCAGCACCAGGTGCGTGTGCACGCCGAACCGGTTGATCCCGGTCCACCGGACCGGGTCGTCGGGGAGCCAGGGCGTCCCCGGGCCGAGGGCCTCACGGCTGGGTTCTCCGGTGGCCAGGCAGCGGTTCTGCAGGGACCCCGGCGGGTACCGGATGGGTTCGCCGACCTCGGCGATCACCTTGGGCAGGCTCGGGTGGATCGACAGATGGGCCGCCCGGCGCAGCGTGACGGGGCCGCCCGGCGAGCGGGTGGGCGGGCCCTTCCCCGTGGTCGCGACGTCCAGGAGGTCGATGGCCACGAAGTCGGCGAGCTGCGGGACGGCGACCTCCGCGAACTCGTGGACCGTCCGGTCCAGATCCAGTGTGGTTCCGATGTGTTCGCTGGCGGCGTTCAGCAGCACCAGCCGCTCGCGGGTCGGGTCCTGGACGGTGACGTCCCGGGCGGCGTAGCAGATCCCGAGCGTTCGGCCCGCGCTGTCGTGCAGCGGGAAGAAGGAGCGCGGCCGGGTGCGCTCGCGGCCGAGCCGGCCCGTCCTGCCGTGCCGGGGCGGTGCGAGGGCGACGGTGACCTGGGGCTGCCCGGAGAACGTCCGCCGGGTCTGCCGGGTCACGACCGGCGACGGCCTGCCCGCGCCGGTTCCGGTCGGGGCGGTGCCGGTCGTGTCGGCATCGGCGGGGGCGGTGGCGGTGGCGTGGGTTTCGGGAGGGGCGCCGGCCGGGACGCCTGCCCCGAGGACCAGCCAGTCGCGGCGGCCGTCGGCGGCCATCAGCGGGCACACGCGCACCGTGAGCCGCACCGCGTGTCCCGCGCGGTGGCGGACCGTGACCACCGCGTTCCCGACGCGGGCGCTCCGGCGCAGCCGGGACATCGCGGCGGTCGGGTCGCGGCTGCGCAGCAGCGCCCGCGCGGGATGCCGTACGACGTCGGCGGCGGAGTAGCCGAGCAGGTCCTGGGCCCCCTGGCTCCAGTAGGTGATCAGCCCGTCGGCGTCGACGACCGCTACCGCCGTGGTCGTGATGAGCGGATCGCCCGGACCGCCGCCACTCATGCCGTTGACGCCCATGCCTTCACCCTCATCCACGGGCAGGACCCCTACCGGCCATGTTGCCATCGGGGGCGGTGTCCCGCCGCCCGGAAAAAAAGGGCGGCGCGGGCAGGTGGGCAACGCGGGCGGGACGGGCGGAGCGGGCGGCGCGGCCGGGTCGGTCCGCGGGGGCCGGCTACGCCCCCGCGGCCACTGCCTTCAGCGGCTCGTCGGTCAGCCGGTACACCGTCCACTCGTCCTGCGGGCGTGCCCCCAGGGCCTCGTAGAAGCCGATCGCCGGCCGGTTCCAGTTCAGGACCGACCACTCCAGGCGTTCGTACCCGCGCTCGACGCACACCCGGGCCAGCTCCGTCAGCAGTGCCCGGCCGTGCCCGCCGCCGCGGGCCTCCGGGCGGACGTAGAGGTCCTCCAGGTAGATGCCGTGCACGCCCCGCCAGGTGGAGAAGTTGAGGAACCACAGGGCGAAGCCCACCGCTTCGCCGTCCTCGTCCTGCGCGATGTGCGCGAACGCCGCGGGATGCTCGCCGAACAGTGCCTCGGCGAGCTGCTCCGGCGTCGCCCGTACCTCGTCCAGGGCCTTCTCGTACTCGGCCAGTTCGCGGATCAGGGCGTGGATGACGGGGACGTCGGCGGGGGTCGCGGTGCGGATCATGGGGCGCAGTCTCACACACCGCGTCCCGCCGACGGACAACGGGTGCGGATCAGACGGCGGGCGCCGGGTAGGTCGGGTACTCCACCCCGGAGACGTACTGGACGACGCGGATGACCTGGCAGGAGTAGCCGAACTCGTTGTCGTACCAGAGGTAGAGGATCGCGTTGTCGCCCTCGACCTTGGTGGCGCCGGCGTCGACGATCGAGGCGTGGCGCGAGCCGATGAAGTCGCTGGAGACCGCGTCGGGGGCGCTGGTGAAGTCGATCTGGCGCTTGAGCGGCGAGGTCAGCGACACGTTGCGCAGGTAGTCCAGGACCTCCTCGCGGCTGGTCCCGCGCGCCAGTTGCAGGTTGAGGATCGCGATCGAGACGTCCGGCACCGGCACGCGGATCGAGCTGCCGGTGATCTTCGCCGTGAGGTCGGGCAGTGCCTTGGCCACGGCGGAGGCGGCGCCGGTCTCGGTGATGACCATGTTGAGCGGCGCGGAGCGGCCACGGCGCTCGGCCTTGTGGTAGTTGTCCAGCAGGTTCTGGTCGTTGGTGAACGAGTGGACGGTCTCCACATGGCCGCGCAGCACGCCGTACTCGTCGTCCATCGCCTTCAGCGGCGGGACGATCGCGTTGGTGGTGCAGGAGGCGCAGGACAGGATCTGCTCGTCCGGCTTGATGGTGTCGTGGTTGACGCCGTGGACGATGTTGGGGACGTCGCCCTTGCCCGGCGCGGTCAGCACGACCTTGTCGATGCCGGGGCGCAGGTGCTTGGACAGGCCCTCGCGGTCGCGCCACTTGCCGGTGTTGTCGATGAGGATGGCGTCCTTGATGCCGTACGCCGTGTAGTCCACCGACGTCGGGTCGTCGGCGTAGATCACCTTGATCTCGTTGCCGTTGGCGACGATGGTGCTGTTCGCCTCGTCGACGGTGATGGTGCCCTGGAACTGGCCGTGGATGGAGTCGCGGCGCAGCAGCGAGGCGCGCTTGATGATGTCCTGCTCGCCGCCTCCGCGCACGACGATGGCGCGCAGTCGCAGGCCGTTGCCGGAGCCGGACTTCTCGATGAGCAGTCGGGCCACGAGCCGGCCGATGCGGCCGAAGCCGTAGAGGACGACGTCGCGCCCCTCGCGGCACTCGATCTTGTTGGCGCCGGTGGCGCCGGCGACGGCCTCGGCGGTGAACTCCTCCACCGACAGACCGCGGTCGTCCTCGCGGTACGTCGCGGCCAGCATGCCGATGTCTATCTGGGAGGGCCCGAGGTCGAGCGTGGTCAGGGCCCGCAGGAAGGGGAGCGTCTCGGTGACGGACAGCTCCTGACCGGCGATCTGCCGGGCGAACCGGTGGGTCTTGAGGATGCTCACCACCGACTTGTTCACCAGGGAGCGGCTGTGGAGGAGGACGGTGACATCCCGCTCCCGGTGCAGCTTCCCGATCATCGGGATCATCGACTCCGCGATCTCTTCGCGGTGCTTCCAGTTGGTGAACGAGTCGTCGTTGACAGTCACAGATCTATCTTTCGAGCTAGGCGGCGCTCATATGCTAACCCCATGGGATGTTGATCATGACAGCGGGCCGTACCCGCTGTCGTGCGGGGTACGGCCCACGGTCGGGATTCCTCTGTGGTCGGTGGATGCGGGCCCTCCGTTGTGGCCGGTGGGTGCCGGTGTCCCTACGTCACCGGTGGGTGTGGCGGGTGGGTCCGGTCACTGGCGGGTGCGGCGGGTGAGTCCGACGGTCAGCCCCATGGCGGCGAGCCCCAGCAGGGCTGTGATCGCGCCCAGCCAGCAGTTGTTCCAGATGACGCCGGCGCGGGAGCCGTGGGCCGCGGGCACGACCCAGGGGGAGATGAGCAGCCACACGCCGAGCGGGGCGAGGATCCAAGCCAGGCGGAACATGCGCTCGGGGGCCAGGGTGAGGCCGAGGCCGACCAGGGCGACCGTGATGCCGATGATCAGATTGTTGACGGTGAGGCTGGGCTGGGCGGTGAAGTGCACCACCCAGGGGGAAATCGCGGCGTAGACACCGGCCAGGACGATCAGCCCCTCGATGATGATCGCCCGATTGCTGGCGGCCGTCCGCTCGAGGCGCTCCCGCATCTCGGCGATCTCCGGGTGCGAGCTCATTCCGGTGGAGTGCTGCGGATACGACATCACTGCCGTCTCCTCTCCATGAGGTTGCCAGTGTGGAGTTCTCCTATAGAGCAATTCCCCCTTATGGGGCGTTTATATGCGTTTGCCCGCCTTCTTGCGGTGAGTTACGTCACACTGCACGCCCTGTGCGGGGCGCGCGGAGCCGTCTGTCAATCTTGTCGGGTGTGCGTCAAGACGACGCCGATGACGTGCAGGGATGATCCGGGGAGGGCGAGTGACGGGGCCAGAGGTACCCGACGAATATCTGACGGGGTACGCGCAGATCCTGGCCGACGTCTGTGCCACCGGACGCCGGCTGACCCGGAACGAGCTGGACCTGCTGCGCGCCCATGGGGAACGGGCGGCGGAGGACGGCCACGGGCTGCGCAGGCTCGTCCGCCGGCACCTCTCCGAGGCGAGGGCCTTCGCGCCCGCGCTGGCGTCCGCCGGCGTCGAACAGGTCCTCGCTGCGGTGGAGCAGGCCATCGACGCGTTCGCCGAGGGCCACGACCGTGCGCAGAAGCTCGCCATGCGCAAGGAGGAGGCCGCCCGCCGGGAGTTCATCGACGACCTGCTGTACGGCCGCAGCGACCTCGGGCGGCTGGGCGAACGCGCGGAACGCTACGGACTGCTGTTCTCCCGCGCCCACGCGGTGGCCGTCGCCCAGGGCGGGGAGCCCGTCGACGACACGCACCCGGCCGCCCGGTACGTCGAGACCGAGGTGGTCGCCCGGTTCGGTGACCGGCGGATCCTGCTCACCACCAAGGACGGCCGGCTCATCTGCATCGCCCCGGGCGACCAGGACGACGTCCTGGCGTTCTTCGCCAAGCAGGCGTACGCCTCCACCGACGGCGGCCGGGTCGCCATCGGACGCCCCCACCCGGGCGCCGGGGGAGTGGTCCACTCCTACGAGGAGGCCCTCAACGCCCTGGAGCTCGCCGACCGGCTGGACCTCCAGCAGCCCGTTCTGCGGTCCGCCGACCTCCTCGTGTATCCCGTCCTGACCCGCGACCGGCAGGCCATGGCCGATCTGGTCCGCGACACGCTGGGTCCGCTGACGACCGCCCGCGGCGGCGCCCAGCCGCTCCTTGACACCCTGACCGCCTACTTCGACGCCGGCTGCACGGCCGCGGAAGCGGCCCGCCGCCTCAACCTCAGCGTGCGCGCCTTCACCTACCGCCTGGAGCGCATCCACAAGCTGACCGGAGCCGACCCGGCCGACCCCGTGCACCGCTACACCCTCCAGACCGCCGTGATCGGCGCGCGCCTCCTCGGCTGGCCCACCGCGGAGCTCTGACGGGCCGCGGCCGAGGAGCGCCGCCCCCCGGCGGCGGCGCCGTTCACTCCACTGCCCGTACACAACGAGCGGTGCTCCCGGACCGGTGTGAGCCTGGTGAAGGGATTCGGCGGGTGCGTCGCGCCGCCGTGGCCCGGAGGGCCACGCGTTCTCCCCGGCCGGTCCGGCCGGTACCGCGACGTCCGTCCCGGCATGCCGCGGCCTTCGGGCCGCCGCCTGCCACCGACTCCCCCACCGACTCCATGGGAGGCCGACGACATGACGACCCAAGGCGGCACCGCTGAAGTCAGCCGGGAGCCCGCGACGCCCCAGGAGCGTGCGGGTTTCGACGAGATCACCATCCTCTGGATCTCCGAGGGCATGAGCTGCGACGGCGACACCGTCTCGCTGACCGCTGCCGACCAGCCCTCCATCGAGGACGTCGTGCTGGGGCTCATCCCCGGCCTGCCGAAGGTGAACCTGGTCAACAAGGTGCTCTCGCCGAGCCTGGGCGGCGAGGACTTCCTCGCTCCCTACCGGGCCGCGGTACGTGGTGAGCTGACCCCGTTCATTCTCGTCATCGAGGGTTCGGTCCCGAACCAGCGGATCATCGACGGGGACGGCTACTGGACGTCGTTCGGCAACGACCCGGACACCGGGGAGCCGCAGACGCTGAACTGGTGGATCGACCAACTCGCCCCCCGGGCCTGGGCCGTGGTCGCGGCCGGCACCTGCGCCACCTACGGCGGCATCCACGCGATGGCGGGGAACCCGACGGGCTGCATGGGGCTGGCCGACTACCTGGGCTGGGACTTCAAGGCGGAGAGCGGCCTGCCGGTGGTGAACGTGCCCGGCTGCCCGATCCAGCCGGAGAACTTCATGGAGACCCTGATCTGGGTGCTCTACCACGCGGCGGGGACGGCGCCGCCGCCGCCGCTGGACCACATGCTGCGCCCGCAGTGGCTGTTCGGAAAGACGGTGCACGAGGGCTGCGACCGGGGCTCGTACTACGAGCAGGCGAGCTTCGCCATGGACTACAACTCTCCCAAGTGCCTGGTGAAGACGGGCTGCTGGGGTCCGGTCGTGAACTGCAACGTGCCCAAGCGCGGCTGGATGGCGGGCATCGGCGGCTGCCCCAACGTCGGCGGTATCTGCATCGGCTGCACCATGCCGGGCTTCCCCGACGCGTTCATGCCGTTCATGGACGAGCCGCCCGGCGGCACCCTGTCGTCGATGCTGGTCAAGCCCTACGGGGCGGTCATCCGGCGACTGCGCGGCCTGACGAACGACATGGTGAACCACGAGCCCAAGTGGCGCCACAACAAACGCAAACTGACCAGCGGTTTCGACCCGCGCTGGCGTCCCTGAGGGCGCGGGCGGCGCACATCCCGCCGCCGCGCCGACCGGCGGCAAGCACGCTCTCCCAGCCCGCAGCGAGGAACGAGGTTCAGACCGAG
>NZ_JBEYTS010000087.1:0-25115 GCF_040643155.1 Streptomyces sp. NPDC047453
CCGGGCGCTTCCCTTCGGTGTTTCCGACTCTATCAGATCTTTTTCCGATCCGATTTCCTCGGTGCTTTCCAGGTTTCCGCTCTCGCGTTTCCCTTCCGGCGATTCCGACTCTATCAGATCCTTTTCTCGACCTGACCCCCAGTCAGCGGGGTTTGCCTTCGCGGCCGTTGGGCCCTTTCGGCGAGTGAGACTTTAGCGGATTCCCTGCTCCCGTGCGAATCGGGGGCTGCGTCCTTTCGGGCGCGGATTCCTCATTCCATGAATACGCACACCGATGACACGACAACAGACAGACTGCACGACTGCCGTCGAGTAAAGGGTGGTGCTCAGGAAAGGTTGTCCGGGGACCGACCGGAGTCGGCTCTCACGTCGGGCAACTCGGAGAACACTACGTATCCCTACGAGGTGTGTCAACTCACGGGCGGGCAGCGCCACGGAGTCCTATCCTGGAGCCATGACTACGCGTACGTGCACCCATCTGTGGTGGGCCGCCTGACGGCGGCCGTACTCACGTATGCATCCAACGGCCGCCGCCTCGGCGGCCGTTCTCGTATCTCCCTCCAGGACTCCGGGGGCCGGCCGACCGGGGACGGCGGCCTCGACCAGGAGGTGGAGTGTGGAGAGGACTCGAGTCTTCAGCGGGGTCAAGCCGACCGGACACCTGACGCTGGGGAACTACCTGGGCGCCATGCGGCGGTGGGCCGAGGTGGACCAGCACCGGTCGGAGGCGCTGTTCTGCGTCGTCGACCTGCATGCGCTGACCGTGGACCACGACCCGGCGCGGGTGCGCAGACTCAGCCGGCAGGCGGCGACGCTGCTGCTGGCGGCGGGGCTCGATCCGGAGTTGTGCACCCTGTTCGTCCAGAGCCATGTGGACGAACACGCCCGGCTGTCGTACCTGCTGGAGTGCGTGGCCACGGACGGCGAGATGCGGCGGATGATCCAGTACAAGGAGAAGGCCGCGCGCGAGCAGCGGCGGGGCGGGAGCGTGCGGCTGTCGCTGCTGACGTATCCGGTGCTGATGGCGGCGGACATCCTGGCGTACGGAGCGGACGAGGTGCCGGTCGGTGACGACCAGACGCAGCACGTGGAGCTGACCCGTGATCTGGCGGTGCGGTTCAACCAGCGGTACGGGCACACGTTCGTGGTGCCGAAGGCGACGCCTCCGAAGGTGGCGGCGCGGGTGATGAACCTCCAGGACCCGGTGTCGAAGATGGGGAAGTCGGACGACTCCGGGCCGGGCATCGTCTATCTGCTCGACGAGCCGGAGGTCGTGGAGAAGAAGGTCATGCGGGCGGTGACCGACAGCGGGCGGGACGTCGTCTACGACCCGCAGGAGCGGCCCGGCCTGGCGAACCTGCTGGAGATCCTGGCCGCTTGCCAGGGCGGGAACCCGGAAGCCCTGGACGGTGTATATGAGTCGTACGGCGCTCTGAAGAAGGACACCGCGGAGGCCGTGGTCGAGCTCCTCAGGCCGGTACGGGCAAGGCACAGGGCGCTGTGCGCGGATCCCGCGTATGTGGAAGGGGTGTTGCGCAGGGGCGCGGAGAAGGCCAGGGAGATGGCGCGGCCGAGAGTGGACGCGGCGTACCGGGCGATCGGGTTGCTGCCCGCCTGAGGGCAGGGTCGGCGGGGCGGGCGGCCTGCGTCGGCCGCCCGGTGCCGGTCAGTTGTTGCCGGAGGCCAGCTCGCGGCTGCGGTCGCGGGCGGCTTCCAGCGCGGCGATGAGCGCGGCGCGCACGCCGTGGTTCTCCAGTTCGCGGATGGCGTTGATCGTCGTGCCGGCCGGCGAGGTGACGTTCTCGCGGAGTTTCACGGGGGGCTCCCCGCTGTCGCGGAGCATCACCGCGGCGCCGATCGCGGACTGGACGATCAGGTCGTGGGCCTTGTCCCGGGGCAGGCCGAGGAGGATGCCGGCGTCGGTCATGGCCTCGACCAGGTAGAAGAAGTAGGCCGGGCCCGAGCCGGAGAGGGCGGTGCAGGCGTCCTGCTGGGACTCGGGGACGCGGAGCGTCTTGCCCACGGCGCCGAAGATCTCCTCGGCGTGGGCGAGGTGTTCGGCGGAGGCGTGGGTGCCGGCGGAGATGACGGACATGGCCTCGTCGACGAGGGCGGGGGTGTTCGTCATGACGCGGACGACCGGGGTGCCGGAGGCCAGGCGCTCCTCGAAGAAGGAGGTGGGGATGCCCGCGGCGCCACTGATGACCAGGCGGTCGGCGGGGACGTGCGGGGCGAGTTCGTCGAGGAGGGTGCCCATGTCCTGGGGCTTGACGGTGAGGATCAGGGTGTCGGCGGTCTTCGCCGCTTCCGCGTTGGTGACCGGGGTGACTCCGTGGCGGGCGCGGAGTTCTTCGGCCCGTTCCGGGCGGCGGGCGGTGACCAGCAGGTCGGCGGGGGTCCAGCCGGCTCGGATCATTCCGCTGAGCAGGGCTTCGCCGATCTTTCCGGTGCCGAGAACTGCGACTTTCTGGCTCATGGTGCTCATCCTCGCACCGGTGGTCCGGAACGCGGGTGGGCTGTCCGGCTGGCGGGACACCCTCCGGTGCCGTGGGGCTATGCGGTTCGCCGCCTGAGGGTGGCCGCTCCCAGGCCGAGGACGAGCAGGGCGCAGCCCGCCACGATCAGCGCGTCGCGTACGAACGTCGTCGTCACATCGGTGTGGCGCAGGACTTCGTTCATGGCGTCGACCGCGTAGGACATCGGGAGGACGTCGGAGACGGCCTCCAGGGCGGGGTGCATGTCGGACCGCGGGGTGAACAGGCCGCAGAGGAGGAGCTGGGGGAAGATCACCGCCGGCATGAACTGGACCGCCTGGAACTCGGAGGCGGCGAAGGCGGAGACGAACAGGCCGAGGGCGGTGCCGAGCAGGGCGTCGAGGAGGGCGACCAGCAGGAGCAGCCAGGGCGAGCCGGTGACGTCCAGGCCGAGGAACCAGACGGCCAGTCCCGTGGCCAGCGCGGACTGGATGATCGCGAGGGCGCCGAAGGCGAGCGCGTAGCCGGCGATGAGGTCGCCCTTGCCGAGCGGCATGGCGAGGAGGCGTTCGAGGGTGCCGGAGGTGCGTTCGCGCAGGGTGGCGATCGAGGTCACCAGGAACATGGTGATCAGCGGGAAGATGCCGAGCAGCGAGGCGCCGATGTTGTCGAAGGTGCGCGGGCTGCCGTCGAATACGTAGCGCAGCAGGAGCAGCATCAGGCAGGGGACCAGCAGCATCAGTGCGATGGTGCGCGGGTCGTGGCGGAGCTGGCGCAGTACCCGGGCAGCGGTGGCGGTGGTGCGGGCGACGCTCAGGGCGCGGGGCGCGCGAGGTGCGGTGGTCGTGCTCATCGTGCTGTCTCCTTGGCGCGGCCTGCTGCGACCGCCTCGTCGACCAGGTGCAGGAAGGCCGCCTCGACGGTCTCGGTGCCGGTTCGGGCCCGGAGTGCTTCGGGGGTGTCGTCGGCGAGGATCCGGCCCTCGCGCATGAGGAGGAGGTGGTGGCAGCGCTCGGCCTCGTCCATGACGTGAGAGGAGACGAGGAGGGTGGCGCCTCGGGTGGCGGCGATGTCGTGGAAGAGGTTCCACAGGTCGCGGCGCAGCACGGGGTCGAGGCCGACGGTCGGTTCGTCGAGGACCAGCAGTTCGGGGGTGCCGAGGAGGGCGACCGCGAGGGAGACGCGGCTGCGCTGGCCGCCGGAGAGGTTGCCGGCGAGGGCGTCGGCCTGGCCGGTGAGGTCGACGTCGGCGATGGCACGGCTGACGTTGTCCCGGCGGCGTTCGGCCGCCGCGCGGCCGGGGTCGAGGATCGCGGCGAAGTACTCGAGGTTCTGGCGGACGGTCAGGTCGTCGTAGACGGAGGGGGCTTGGGTGACGTAGCCGATGCGGTTGCGGAGGGTGGCGTGGCCGGCGGGCAGGCCGAGGATCTCCAGGGTGCCGTCGACCTTGGCCTGGGTTCCGGCGATGGCGCGCATGAGCGTGGACTTGCCGCAGCCTGAGGGGCCGAGGAGGCCGGTGATGCGGCCGCGCGGGACGGTGAAGCCGAGGCCCCGCAGGACGGTGCGGAGGCCTCGGACCACGGTGAGTGCTTCGGCTCGGACGGCATCCGTTTCGGGGCGGGGTGGCCCCGAAGAAATATTCATCATGCGATGATTAATGCGCGCGGAAGAGGGCGCCGTCAAGTGGGGTGAGGGGATGAGCAGCGTCAGGGTGTGGTGGCGACGAGGAGAAGGACGTCGTAGGTCTCCTCCACGAAGCCGTCCGGGAAGACCTCCAGCAGGTGGTCGCGCTCCTCGGCGAGAAAGGCGTCCTTGAGTTCCCCGGGGCAGACCAGGAGGCGTGAGTGGCTGCCCAGGTTGGCGAGGTGGGTGTCGAGCGGGACCCAGCGGCTCCAGCGGACCTCGCGACGGGTGAAGCGGAGTCGTTCGGGGTGGGTCCGGCCCGCGCGGACGGCGGCCGCCTCCCGTTCGGCGTAGCGGTCGATGCCGAAGAGGCGGCGGACGCGGTCGGTCTGCCGCGCGATCCACTCGATGCCGGCGGCGTCCCTGTTCCACCACAGCGCCAGGGCACCCCCGGCCGCAGTACCCGCAGGGCCTCCGGCACGGCCCGGTCGGGGTCCGTCCAGTGCCAGGACTGGGCGTAGGTGAGGAGGTCGGCGCAGGAGTCGGCGAGCGGGAGGGCGTTGCCGTCGCCCCGCACGATCGGGATGCCGGGGCGGGTGAGGCGGAAGTGGGCCGCCATGCCGTCGCCGGGCTCGACGGCCAGCACGTCGGCGCCGCGCTCGTGCAGCAGGGCGGTCGAGATGCCGGTCCCGGCGCCGATGTCCGCGACGCGGGCGCCGGCGAGGGACCGGCCGGCGAGTTCCTCCAGCGCGTCGAAGAGGGCGGGCGGACAGGAGGGCCGGTTCGCCGCGTACTGGGCCGCGGCGGCGTTGAAGGAGTGGGCTCGGTCCGTGGGGGCGGGCGGCGGAGAGGTGGTCATACGGCCATCGTGCGACCGCATGACCACCTCGTGGCAGGGGTTCGGGCGGCGCGGACCGGTTCGCGGACCGCACACCCCTGCGGTCAGGAGCGGCGGCGCTTCCTGGAGGGGTTGCCCGAGCGGCGGGTGGACCGGCGTTCGTACTGTTCGCGGGCCTGTTCGTACTCCTGGCGGTGCAGCTTCTCGCCGGGCGCCTCGACGAGCGAGCGGAAGAAGTAGGCGAGGAGGGAGCCGATGAATCCGACGGCGAGCAGGCCGCGCAGGGAGGCCTGGCGGTCGGGGTCGGGGCGCTTGCCGAAGCCGTCCCAGGCGTGGCGGAAGGCGAGCGCGCTGCACACCGCGAACATCACCACGACCAGGAGTTCCACGAAGGCGCCCGAGCCGGCGATCTGGAGTCCCTGGTAGGCGAAGCGGAGCACGAAGCAGGAGACGGCGGCCGCGGCGAGTGAGCCGGCGGCGACGCCGATACGGCGGGCGGTGTAGCCGTTGTCGTGGTTCACCCATGTGGTGCCGAAGAAGCGCAGGGGCTCGGGGCGGGGCCCTGCGGAGCCCGCGGGGGTGCCCGGGGTGCCGTTGTCGTCGCTCACGGGTCGATTATGGCTCCGGTGTGTCCGCGGGCTCCGTCGGGGATCAGCCGCAGCGGCCGGCCACGTAGCCGTCGCTGCCCGTCTTCACATAGGTGTCCGAGACGTACTGGCCGCTTCCGATGTTGTTCCAGATGTTCGATGTGCCGTAGTAGCCCGACACGGTCGTACCCGGCGTCTGGCAGTAGATCGGCACCTGGGCGCCCGCGCTCAGGGTGCGGACGACGCTGTAGCCGGTACCGGGGCCGCTGCGGACGTTGAGCTGGACGCCCGGCGCGACCGGGTAGTACTTCACGGCCGCCGCGGTCGCGACGGTTGCCGCCGCCGCGTCACCGGCCTCCTCGACGCTCTCCCCGACACGTTCTTCGGCACGGTCGACAGACATGAGAAACCTCCCCCGTCACACCCCATGACTGCCATGGGCCCCGTTTGATTCCCCGAGAACGCGTCACGAAACACACGTGCGTGATTCGCACGTGGAGTCCCGCAAGCCGCCTCGGCCCGGTTCGGGTCATCGACTAGGCTCCGTGCGTCGCACGCGCGAACGAACAGCACGGGGGGTGGTCCATGACGCCACAGCGCAACACCGGTGCGGGCGCGGAAGCGGAACTTCCGGAGTACGCCGGTCACTACCGACTCGAGTCGTGTCTGGGCTCCGGCGGCATGGGCGTGGTGCATCTGGCCCGCAGCACCTCGGGTCTGCGGCTCGCGGTGAAGGTCGTGCACGCCCAGTACGCCTGGGACCCCGAGTTCAGGGGGCGGTTCCGGCAGGAGGTGGCGGCGGCCCGGAGGGTCAGCGGCGCCTTCACCGCGCCCGTCGTCGACGCCGACCCGGAGGCCGAACGGCCCTGGATGGCCACCCTGTTCATTCCCGGCCCCACGCTCTCGGACCAGGTGAAGCAGAACGGGCCGCTGTCTCCCGCCCAGTTGCGGCGGCTGATGGCGGGGCTCGCCGAGGCGCTGCGCGACATCCACCGGGTAGGGGTCGTCCACCGCGATCTCAAGCCGAGCAACGTGCTGCTCGCCGAGGACGGGCCGAAGGTCATCGACTTCGGCATCTCCCGCCCGAAGGACAGCGAACTGCGCACCGAGACCGGCAAGTTGATCGGTACGCCGCCGTTCATGGCGCCCGAGCAGTTCCGCCGGCCGCGGGAGGTCGGGCCGGCGGCGGACATCTTCGCGCTCGGCTCCGTGCTGGTGCACGCGGCGACCGGGCGGGGGCCGTTCGACTCCGACAGCCCGTACATCGTCGCCTACCAGGTCGTGCACGACGAGCCCGACCTGACCGGAGTGCCGGAGGACCTGGCGCCGCTGGTGCTGCGCTGCCTGGCCAAGGAGCCCGAGGACCGGCCCACCCCGGACGAGATGATGCGGGAGCTGCGCTCGGCGTCCGCCTCCTACGACACGCAGGCGTTCATACCGGAGCCGCGGACGCCCGGGACCGGTGTGTTCTCCGGAACCGGTGGGACGGACGCGCACGGTGACCACGGCGGTGACGCTTCCCTGGCCGAGCCCCGTGCCGATGAAGCCGACGGGGAGCTGGGCGGAGACCGTACGGGGCGGCGGTCCGGGCGGCTGACGGGGATTCTCACCGGGCGACGCCCTCACTCGCGGCGGCTCGCCGTGGCTGCGGGGACCCTCGGGCTGCTCGTCGGCGGCGGACTCGCCACCGTCCAGTTGCTCGACGCCAGGACGTGGCCGCACGACTCGGCGCCGAGCACTCTGCCCGGAGCCGCTTCGGCCGCGTTCTCCGAGTGGGCGGCCAAGCCCGTGTCCGGCGACGGCGCCCCCCAGTGTTCGTACGGGGCCGGAAAGCTGTTCTGCGCACGGCCTGGACTGGTCTACGCCCTCGATCCGGCGGACGGAAGCCTGCTGTGGCGGCACTCCGTACCCAAGATGGTCACTGGTGTGCCGCCGGTCGTCGTGGGTGGTCTGGTGCAGCCGATGACGGACCACGGCCGGCGTCTGGAGGCGCTGGACCCCGACTCGGGCAGGCCGCGCTGGCAGGTGGACGTTCCGGACTACAGCGGAGTGCGCAGCGTCGGCGGAATGGTGCTGCTCACCGGCACCGACGGGCTGGTGCGCGCGGTCGACGCCGCCTCGGGCGAGACCGAGTGGAGCCGGCCGGTGCCCGGTCTTCCCCTGCCGCACTTCTCCGCGTTCGCCGGGGATCCGCTGGCGTACGCGGTGAGCGCGTCGGCCGACGGGGCGTCCACTCGGGTCGTCGCGGTGGACCCGGCGACGGGCGATGTGCGCTGGGAGGCTCGGCTGCCCGGAATGCTGACACCCGCCGGCAGCCGGAACGGCTCCCTCGTCCTGCTCTCCGCCGAGCCGGCCTTCGGCCGGGTGGACGCCGTGGTCCGCTACACGCCGCGGACCAAGGCGTCGGTCCGTATCGCGCTGCCCGTACCCCGCGACACGGTGCAGGCGGGTGTGCACGGCGACGTGGTGCACCTGCTGGGCGGCGGCGGCTCGCTGGACGCGGTCGACCTGGCGGCGCGGAAGGTGCGGTGGCGGCTGGAGACGGCCGTGAGCCGGGGTTCCGCGCCGATCGCCGACGCCCGCCACGTGTACTTCCTCGCCGGGGACGGGCGGCTGCTGGCGGTCGGGGCCCGCACCGGGCGGATGGTCGGCCAGACCCGGCCGCGGCTCGGCACGCACACGGACCGGGTCGCGGCGGACCTTCCCGTGCCCGTGATCGTCAAGGGCCGTGTCTACGCGGGCGCCCCCGACGGCACCGTCTTCGCCGTGGACGGCCACGACCCGTCGTCCTGGTGACCTGACGAAGGGGGCCGCCCCGGAAGAGGCGGCCCCCTTCGGGTCCGCGTGTTCAAGCCGCGTGTTCAGGCCGCGTCAGCCGTCAGCCCAGCTTCGACGCGTCCCGCACGGCGCCCTTGTCGGCGCTGGTGGCCATCGCGGCGTACGCCCGCAGCGCCGCCGACACCTTCCGGTCGCGGTCCTTGGGGACGTACGCGCCGTTCAGGGCCTGCTCACGGCGGGACAGCTCCGCGTCGTCGACGAGCAGGTCGATGGAGCGGTTCGGGATGTCGATACGGATGCGGTCACCGTCCTCGACGAGCGCGATCGTGCCGCCGGAGGCCGCCTCGGGCGAGGCGTGGCCGATGGACAGGCCCGAGGTGCCGCCGGAGAAGCGGCCGTCCGTGATCAGCGCGCAGCTCTTGCCCAGGCCGCGGCCCTTCAGGTACGAGGTCGGGTAGAGCATCTCCTGCATGCCGGGGCCGCCCTTGGGGCCCTCGTAGCGGATGACGACGACGTCGCCCTCCTTGATCTGCTGGGTGAGGATCTTCTGGACGGCCTCCTCCTGCGACTCGCAGACGGCCGCCGGGCCCTCGAAGGTCCAGATCGACTCGTCGACGCCCGCGGTCTTCACCACGCAGCCGTCCACGGCCAGGTTGCCCTTCAGCACCGCCAGGCCGCCGTCCTTGGAGTAGGCGTGCTCGGCGGAGCGGATGCAGCCGTCGGCGGCGTCGGTGTCCAGGGCCTCCCAGCGCTCGGACTGGGAGAAGGCCTCCGCCGAGCGCACGCAGCCCGGGGCCGCGTGCCACAGCTCGACCGCCTCCGGGGACGGGGAGCCGCCGCGCACGTCCCAGGTCTTGAGCCAGTCCGACAGGGAGGGGCTGTGCACCGCGTGCACGTCCTCGTTCAGCAGGCCCGCGCGGTGCAGCTCGCCGAGCAGGGCGGGGATACCGCCGGCGCGGTGCACGTCCTCCATGTAGTACGTGCGGTTCTTGGCGACGTTCGGAGCGACCTTCGCCAGGCACGGCACCCGGCGGGAGACCTGGTCGATCTCCTCCAGGCCGAAGGGGACTCCGGCCTCCTGGGCGGCGGCCAGCAGGTGCAGGATCGTGTTGGTCGAGCCGCCCATCGCGATGTCCAGGGCCATGGCGTTCTCGAAGGCCGCGAAGGTGGCGATGTTGCGGGGCAGGACCGTGTCATCGTCCTGCTCGTAGTAACGACGGGTGATGTCCATCACCGTGCGGGCCGCGTCCTCGTACAGCGCCTTGCGGGCCGTGTGGGTGGCGAGGACCGAACCGTTGCCGGGCAGGGACAGGCCGATCGCCTCGGTCAGGCAGTTCATCGAGTTGGCGGTGAACATGCCGGAACAGCTGCCGCAGGTCGGGCAGGCGTTCTCCTCGATGCGGAGGATGTCCTCGTCGGAGACCTTGTCGTTGACGGCGTCGGAGATCGCGTCGACCAGGTCGAGGGTGCGAACCGTGCCGTCGACCAGGGTGGCGCGGCCGGACTCCATCGGGCCGCCGGAGACGAAGACCGCCGGGATGTTCAGCCGCAGGGCGGCCATCAGCATGCCCGGGGTGATCTTGTCGCAGTTGGAGATGCAGATCAGGGCGTCGGCGCAGTGCGCCTCGACCATGTACTCGACGCTGTCCGCGATCAGGTCGCGCGAGGGCAGCGAGTACAGCATGCCGCCGTGGCCCATCGCGATGCCGTCGTCGACCGCGATGGTGTTGAACTCGCGCGGGATGCCGCCCGCCTCCCGGACCGCGTCGCTGACGATGCGGCCGACCGGCTGGAGGTGGGTGTGACCGGGCACGAACTCCGTGAAGCTGTTGGCGATCGCGATGATCGGCTTCCGGCCGATGTCCGCACCGGGTACACCGGAGGCGCGCATAAGGGCGCGGGCGCCCGCCATGTTGCGGCCGTGGGTGACTGTGCGGGACCTCAGCTCGGGCATCGTCGCTCGCTCCTTCGGGAAGTTCTGCCGGGCAGCAGGGAGTCGCCGGCAGAGTTCTGGCTCAGTCGAGCCTACGCCGGTCATCCAGGGGTCGGGACGCGCTGTCCGGAATACGGGACGCTTGTCTCGGGGCGACAAGGCTGCGTGAGATGCGCGGATCGGGCGGCGGGACCACGTGTCCCGGGACGACGGGGGTGCGCACATCGGGCGGCGCGACTACGTGTCCCGAGGGCGCGTGCGTCAGGGCGGCGGGGCTACGTGTCTCTGCGCGGGAGGACGCGCGGAGGCCGTCCCGGCGTCACGTCCCCGTGAGGTGCCGCTGCACCACGGGCGCCACCCGCGCGATGATCTGCTCCACGTCCGCCGACGCCAGCGGCTCCGCCTTGATCACGTATCGCAGGATCGCGCACCCCACGAGCTGCGCGGCCGCCAGCTCGGCGCGCAGCTCCGCGTCGGGCAGGTCGAACCGGCCGGCGATGCGCCGCAGCAGCTGCGAGACGATCAGTCGGCGGAAGACGGCGGCCGCGGTGTCATTGGTCAGCGCGGAGCGGACGATCGCCAGCAGAGGCGTACGGGTGGCCGGCCTCTCCCAGATGCCGAAGAAGAACCGGGCGAACCGCTCCCCGACGCCGTCGAGCGGGCCGTCGACGAGCGCCTCCGGCGCGCTCAGCGCGGGCGCGAGGACGACCTCGATCGCCGCCTCGAACACCTGCTCCTTGGTGCCGAAGTAGTGGTGGACCAGGGCGGAGTCGACTCCGGCGGTCTTGGCGATGCCGCGTACCGAGGTCTTCTCGTAGCCGCGCTCGGAGAACTCCTCGCGGGCCGCGGTCAGGATGCGGTCGCGAGTGTCGGCGGCCTCCTCGCGGCGGGGGCGGCCGCGGCGGCGGGCGGTGGCGCCGGTCATCGCCCGGACACCTTCACCGCGGAGGCCAGGTGCAGCCGGGTGAAGGCCAGGGCCTCGGCGAGGTCGGCCTCGCGCTCGGCGCTGGACATGGCCCGGCGGGTGTTGACCTCGATGACGACATGGCCGTCGAAACCGCTGGTGGCGAGACGTTCCAGCAGCTCGGCGCAGGGCTGGGAGCCACGTCCGGGCACCAGGTGCTCGTCCTTCGCCGAGCCCCTGCCGTCGGCGAGGTGCACATGGCCGAGCCGGTCGCCCATGCGGTCGACCATCTGGAGCGCGTCGGTGCGGGCCGTCGCGGCATGGCTGAGATCGATCGTGAAGTGGCGGTAGTCGTCCTTCGTGACGTCCCAGCCGGGGGCGTAGGCGAGCATCTCGCGGTCGCGGTAGCGCCAGGGGTACATGTTCTCCACCGCGAAGCGCACATCCGTCTCGTTCGCCATCCGCCAGACACCGGCGACGAAGTCACGGGCGTACTGGCGCTGCCAGCGGAAGGGCGGGTGGACCACGACCGTGCTCGCGCCGAGCTTCTCCGCGGCCGCTCGGGCGCGCTGGAGCTTGGTCCAGGGGTCGGTGGACCACACCCGCTGCGTGATCAGCAGACAGGGGGCGTGCACGGCGAGGATCGGTATCCGGTGGTAGTCGCTGAGTCTGCGCAGCGCCTCGATGTCCTGGCTGACCGGGTCGGTCCACACCATGACCTCGACGCCGTCGTATCCGAGGCGTGCGGCGATCTCGAAGGCCGTCGCCGTCGACTCCGGGTAGACGGAGGCCGTCGAAAGCGCGACCTTCGCATCCGGAATGCGTACGGGTTCGGGTTCCACCACGAGGGACAGGTTACGGGGTGCGGTGGGTGGGGGCGGGGCCCACGGCCGCCGTTGTGGCCTTCGTCATCCCATGTGGTCGAGACGCCGCAGGATCACGCCCTCCCTGAGGGCCCAGGGGCATATCTCCAGGCGTTCCACGCCGAAGAGGTCCATGGCTCCCTCGGCGACCAGGGCGCCCGCCAGGAGCTGTCCGGCCCGGCCGTCGGAGACACCGGGGAGTTCGGAGCGCTCGCCGGCCGTCATGCCGGACAGCCGCGGCACCCACGACTCCAGGGACTCGCGCTTCAGCTCGCGCTGGACGTAGAGCCCCTCGGTGGAGCGGGGGGCGCCGGCCAGCCGTGCGAGCTGCTTGAAGGTCTTCGAGGTGGCGACCACGTGGTCGGGGGCGCCGAAGCGGCTGAACTCGCCGACCGTCCGCGCGATCTCGGTGCGCACGTGGCGGCGCAGCGCCCTGACGTCGTCCGCGGTGGGCGGGTCGCCGGGCAGCCAGCCGGCGGTGAGCCGGCCCGCGCCGAGCGGCAGCGACACGGCCGCGTCGGGCTCCTCGTCGATGCCGTAGCCGATCTCCAGGGAGCCGCCGCCGATGTCCAGGACCAGCAGTTTCCCGGCCGACCAGCCGAACCAGCGGCGGGCGGCGAGGAAGGTGAGGCGGGCCTCCTCCGCACCGCTGAGCACCTGGAGCTTGACCCCGGTCTCCTCCTGCACGCGCGCGAGGACGTCGTCGGCGTTGTCCGCCTCGCGCACGGCGGAGGTGGCGAACGGCAGCAGGTCCTCGACGCCCTTGTCCTCGGCGGCCTGGAGTGCTTCGCGGACCACGGCGACGAGTCTGTCGACGCCGTCGGAGCCGATCGCGCCGCTCGCGTCGAGGAGCTGTGCGAGCCGCAGTTCGGCCTTGTGCGAGTGCGCGGGCAGCGGGCGCGCGCCGGGGTGCGCGTCGACCACCAGCAAATGCACCGTGTTCGAGCCCACGTCGAGGACACCGAGTCTCATG
Organism: Streptomyces sp. NPDC047453; assembly: GCF_040643155.1. NCBI lineage: Bacteria > Bacillati > Actinomycetota > Actinomycetes > Kitasatosporales > Streptomycetaceae > Streptomyces > Streptomyces sp. NPDC047453. Next base: position 12,974 of record NZ_JBEYTS010000087.1, read on the forward strand.
TACGAAACGCTACTGCCACCTGGCACGTCGTCCGTCCCCGGTGCCCTGTGCGAGGCACTGGTCGGGAGGGTCCCGGCACGGCTGCCCGGCGACTTACCCTGGACGGGTGCCAAAGACGAAAAAGGCGAAGACCGATAAATCGGCGAACCCGGCGAAAGCAGCGAGGCCGAAGAAGCGGGGCGCGGAATCCGACGAGAAGGGGCTCGACTTCGCGCGTGCGTGGGTGGAGTTCCCGGATCCGGCGGACGACGAGCAGGTCTTCCGCTGTGATCTGACATGGCTGACCTCTCGTTGGACCTGCATCTTCGGAAGCGGCTGCCAGGGCATCCAGGCGGGCCGCGCGGACGACGGGTGCTGCACCCTGGGCGCCCACTTCTCCGACGAGGACGACGAGAAGCGGGTCGCCGAGCACGTGGCGAGGCTCACACCGGACATCTGGCAGAACCACGCCGAGGGCGTGGCGAACGGCTGGGTGTCCGAGGACGAAGAGGGCTCCCGGCAGACGCGCCCCTTCCAGGGCTCGTGCATCTTCCAGAACCGGCCCGGCTTCGCCGGCGGCATGGGCTGCTCGCTGCACATCCTGGCCCTGAGAGAGGGCCGCGAGCCGCTGGAGACGAAGCCGGACGTGTGCTGGCAACTGCCGATCCGGCGGACCTTCGAGTGGATCGACCGGCCCGACGACACACGCGTGTTGCAGGTGTCGATCGGGGAGTACGACCGCAGGGGCTGGGGTCCGGGCGGCCACGACCTGCACTGGTGGTGCACCTCGGCGACGTCGGCGCACGGCGCGGGCGATCCGGTGTACGTCTCCTACCGGGCCGAGCTGACCGAGCTGATGGGCAAGGCCGGCTACGACCGCCTGGTCGAGCTGTGCGAGGAGCGTCTGGCCTCCGGGCTGCCGCTGGTGGCACCGCATCCGGCGGATCCGGCCGTCTGACGGGCCGTCGGCCGCCGCATCGGTGGCTCCCCGGAAGGCTCCGCAGGTGTCCGGGCCCGATCGCCGGCGGCGGACGCGCCGGCGATCGGGGCTCGCTAACGGCGGCCGCCCGCGAAGGCCGGGGCCGGGCATCCGCGGTCGCGCTTGGCGTGCCGGCCCGAGCCGTCGCACGCCCTGCCCTCACGCAGTCCTCCCGGCCGGCCCTCGGACGCACTGGGCGTGTCGCCGCCCGCGGACGGCGGGGGCGGACTGTCCGGGTCGGTCGGCGACGGCTCGGTGGGGGTGGGCGTGGGCGTGGGGTCGGTCGTCGGCGGCGGGTCGGTCGGGGTGGGTGTGGGCTCGGAGGGCGCCGGAGTGGTCGGCGTGGGACGCGGACCGGACGTCGCGGACGGGTCGGCCGGGTGCTTGGGCCCGGCTCCGGAGGGGCTGGGTGCGGTGCCGTAGCCGTCGATGGAGACGACGGCACCGGCGGGCGCGATCGCCACGCGTGCGCTCCAGCGGCCGGAGGGCTCGCGCAGGTGGTCGACGTACACCTTGATCGTCAATGACTCGCCGGGCTGGAGGGTTCCCGACGAGCGGCTCGGGTAGAGCCAGGCCGCTCCGGTGGACGCGGACCAGTGGACCGGGCCGGGTCCGGCGGCGGTGAGCGTGATCAGGGTGGTGTCACCGGTGTTGTCGGCGCTCACCGTCAGGCGGCCGTCCCTGTGGCCGGTGCCCGTGACGCTGATGACCTCCACGGAGACGTCCGGCCGGCCGCTCGTGCCGAAGCGGGTGTCGGGCCCGGGCCCCGCGTTGCCGGTGTTCTCGTAGCCCCTGCCGGCCCCCTCGCCGCCCAGGGCGCCGGGGCCGCGCCCCTCGTGCGCGCTGGCGGCCGGACCGTCGGGGCCCTCGCCGGCCGGACCGCCGCGGTAGGCGGCCCACAGGGCCAGCACCGGCGCGGCCACCACCGTGGCCACCACCGTGGTCGTGACGGCACGCGCGCGGAGCCTGTCCCTGCGGGCGGCGCGGTCCTTGGGGTCCATCGGAAAGCCGCGCCGGTCGAAGCGGGGAGCGGTGCTCCGCGCGCGCGGGTGGTGGGCCAGGGCCTTGTGCAGGGCCGCGCGGGGCACGGGCAGCACGGGCAGTTCGGCGGGGGTGACGGTGGCGCCGGGCCACTGACCGGGCAGGGCGCGCTCGGCGGTGCGGCGGCAGCGCGGGCAGTCGTCGACGTGCCGGACGAGTTCGCGCCGCAGTGCCGTGCCGAGTACGAGCCGGCTGTCCCCGGTGAGGCGGGACACGCTCGGGCAGGTGCCGGTCTCCACCACGGCGAGCGCCGCGCGGGTGCGCTCCACCTCGCAGGCGGCCGAGGCGAGCAGTTCCCGCGCGGCGGCGAGGTCCATGCCGAGGACGGCGGCGACCTCGTGTGCGGCGAGGTGGTGGCGTACGGCGAGTTCGAGCGCCTCGCGCTGCTCCGGGGTGGTGCCGGCGGCCTCCGGCCAGGCGAGCTGGGCGAGTTCGCGGCGCCGCTCCCGCTGGACCTCGTCGGGGACGGGCGGCGAAACGGGCCGCGCGGCGGCGTGACGGTCGGCGCCGGTGCGGCCCGCGGCGTGCGTGCCCTGACGTTTCTGCTTGGCCTCGGCCAGCTTGCGCAGGCACGCCCAGCGGGCCAGCGCGTACAGCCAGGCCCGGCGCTCGCCCGCGGTCCCGGGTCCGCGCTGGCCGCGCCGCTCGGCGAAGGCCAGCGCGTCCCCGAGGGCTGCGGTCGCCGCCTCGTGGTCGCACAGCACGGACAGGCAGTAGGTGAACAGGCCGTCGAGATAAGGCTCGTAGCGCGCGGGCGGGCGGCGCGCCACGGCGTGCGCGGCAGCGCGGTCGCGCGCCTCGCGGTGCGCCCGGTGCGCACTGGTCGTGCGGGTCGAGGTGTCCGGACTGCTGCTCATCACCTGTGCGACCGTAGGCGGCCCGGGTTCGTCCCTCTGTGCACCTTGAGCACTTTTAATCCATACGGGTGAAACGATCCCTCATAAGGGGAACGGAACCTCAGTTTCCATGACCCGTTCGAGTGCGCCCGCCCGGCGACGGCCGGGCGCGGGTCCTGCACGGGGTCCGGCACAGGTTCGGGCGCGGGGTCCGCACCGGGCCACCGGCGGCCGGGCTGTCAGTGCCGGCGGTTACGGTTTTCTCCATGGCTGCCCGTACCAAGACCACCAAGGACCGCCCGTCCTACCGCTGCACGGAGTGCGGCTGGCAGACGGCCAAGTGGCTCGGCCGCTGCCCCGAGTGCCAGGCCTGGGGCACGGTCGAGGAGTACGGCGCGCCCGCGGTCCGTACGACGACGCCGGGCCGGGTCACCACCTCCGCCGTGCCCATCGGCCAGGTCGACGGCCGCCAGGCCACCGCCCGCTCCACCGGCGTGCCCGAACTCGACCGGGTCCTGGGCGGCGGGCTGGTCCCCGGTGCCGTCGTCCTCCTCGCGGGCGAGCCCGGCGTCGGCAAGTCCACGCTGCTGCTGGACGTGGCCGCCAAGTCCGCCAGCGACGAGCACCGCACGCTCTACGTCACGGGCGAGGAGTCCGCGAGCCAGGTCCGCCTGCGCGCCGACCGCATCGGCGCCATCGACGACCACCTGTATCTGGCCGCCGAGACCGATCTGGCCGCCGTCCTCGGCCACTTGGACGCGGTCAAGCCCTCCCTGCTGATCCTGGACTCGGTGCAGACGGTCGCCTCGCCCGAGATCGACGGCGCGCCCGGCGGCATGGCGCAGGTCCGTGAGGTCGCGGGCGCGCTGATCCGCGCCTCCAAGGAACGCGGCATGTCCACGCTCCTGGTGGGCCACGTCACCAAGGACGGCGCCATCGCGGGCCCGCGCCTGCTGGAGCACCTGGTCGACGTGGTGCTGCACTTCGAGGGCGACCGGCACGCGCGCCTGCGCCTGGTCCGCGGCGTGAAGAACCGCTACGGCGCGACGGACGAGGTCGGCTGCTTCGAACTGCACGACGAGGGCATCACGGGCCTGGCCGACCCGAGCGGCCTGTTCCTGACCCGCCGGGCGGAGCCCGTCCCCGGCACCTGCCTGACCGTCACCCTGGAAGGCCGCCGCCCCCTGGTCGCGGAAGTGCAGGCGCTCACCGTCGACTCCCAGATCCCCTCCCCGCGCCGTACGACGTCGGGCCTGGAGACCTCCCGGGTCTCGATGATGCTGGCCGTGCTGGAGCAGCGGGGCCGGATCAGCGCGCTGGGCAAGCGGGACATCTACTCGGCGACGGTCGGCGGGGTGAAGCTCTCCGAGCCGGCCGCCGACCTCGCGGTCGCCCTCGCGCTGGCCTCGGCGGCGAGCGACACCCCGCTGCCGAAGAACCTGGTCGCGATCGGCGAGGTGGGTCTGGCGGGCGAGGTCAGACGTGTCACCGGTGTGCAGCGCCGGCTCGCCGAGGCCCACCGCCTGGGCTTCACGCACGCCCTCGTGCCGGGCGACCCGGGCAAGGTCCCGGCGGGGATGAAGGTCCTGGAAGTGGCCGACATGGGCGACGCGCTGCGGGTCCTGCCCCGCTCGCGTCGCCGGGACGCCCCACGGGAGCAGGAGGAGCGCCGGTAGACTTTGCCCTGGTCTCGCCCGTCCGTACGAACCGAGTGTGCGAAACGGCAGCGCCTGAAGAACCTGCGACCGGAGGAGTGCAGTGGCAGCCAACGACCGGGCAGCAGCTCCCGGAAAGTCCGGCGGGAGTTCCGGCGCCGATGGCCTGATGCGCGCCTCCCTGAGCGCCGTGGCACCTGGCACGGCCCTGCGGGACGGCCTCGAACGGGTGCTTCGCGGCAATACCGGCGGGCTCATCGTGCTCGGCGCCGACAAGACCGTGGAGTCGATGTGCACGGGCGGTTTCGTCCTGGACGTCGAGTTCACGGCGACCCGGCTGCGGGAGCTGTGCAAGCTGGACGGCGGCATCGTGATCTCGTCCGACCTGTCGAAGATCCTGCGCGCGGGCGTGCAGCTGGTCCCGGACCCGACGATCCCGACCGAGGAGACCGGCACCCGGCACCGTACGGCGGACCGGGTGAGCAAGCAGGTCGGCTTCCCCGTGGTCTCGGTCTCGCAGTCCATGCGGCTGATCGCCCTCTACGTCGACGGCCAGCGCCGCGTCCTGGAGGATTCCGCGGCGATCCTCTCCCGCGCCAACCAGGCCCTGGCGACCCTGGAGCGCTACAAGCTCCGCCTGGACGAGGTGGCGGGCACGCTGTCGGCGCTGGAGATCGAGGACCTGGTGACGGTCCGGGACGTCTCGGCGGTCGCGCAGCGCCTGGAGATGGTGCGCCGTATCGCCACCGAGATCGCCGAGTACGTGGTGGAGCTGGGCACCGACGGCCGCCTCCTGGCCCTCCAGCTCGACGAGTTGATCGCGGGCGTGGAGCCGGAGCGCGAACTGGTGGTGCGGGACTACGTCCCCGAGCCCACCGCCAAGCGCTCCCGCACGGTCGAGGAGGCCCTGGCCGAGCTGGACAAGCTCTCCCACGCCGAGCTGCTCGAACTGTCCACCGTCGCCCGCGCCCTGGGCTACACCGGCTCCCCGGAGACCCTCGACTCCGCGGTCTCCCCGCGGGGCTTCCGCCTGCTGGCCAAGGTGCCCCGGCTGCCCGGCGCCATCATCGACCGCCTGGTCGAGCACTTCGGCGGCCTGCAGAAGCTGCTCGCCGCGAGCGTCGACGACCTCCAGACCGTGGACGGTGTGGGCGAGGCGCGGGCGCGGAGCGTCCGCGAGGGCCTGTCGCGGCTGGCGGAGTCGTCGATCCTGGAGCGCTACGTCTGACCGGCGCCGCCCGCGGCCGACCCGCCTCAGGCCCCTTCGGCGGCCGTTGGCCCTTCTGGCCCTCTTCGGTCACCCTCAGGCCGGGCACCCTCAGCCCGGTCGGCCTCGGTCCGCTCAGTCCTCCGACAGCACGAACGACGTCCGCTGCTTCGCGTACCCCGGCGCCTTCGCCTCGACCAGGTAGGTGCCCGCCCCGGCCGACCCGGCCGGAGGCGTCGCGCACTGCGGGGCGCTCGGCTTGCGGTCCCAGCGGACGGTGTAGGTGATCTCGCTGCCCGCCGGCACCCGGTACAGCCGGCTCCCGGCCGTCGTGGGGCAGTCGGCCGAGGACCAGTAGGCGGAGCTGCTCTCGGCCTGGCTGATCGTCACCACCGCGGACTTCGGACCGAGATCGACCTTGCAGTCGCTGCCCGAGGAGTTCGCGGCGGTCAGCTCGAACACCGGCGTCTGGCCGGGCCCGTAGGAGTTGTGCACACTGCGCAGCGTCAACTTGACCGCGTTCGCGGTGCAGTTGGGCAGCACGCTGCCGGCCGGCAGCACCGCACCCGGACCGCCGCCGGCGGACCCGCCGCCGCTCGACCCGCCGGAACCGGTGCCGTCTCCGCTCCCGCCCCCGGCCCCGCCGGCGCTGTCGGAACCAGCACTGTCGGAACCGGCGGTGTCACCGGTGCCGCCGGCCCCGGACCCCGATCCATCGGAGTCACCGCCGCCGGACTCGTCCCGGCCGCCGGGGTGTTGGCTGATCGCGGGACCGGAGTCGGAGGGTCCCGGCACGATGGTCGAGGTCGAGGTCGAGGGCGCAGGATGCTTGCCGTCCGACCCCTCGCCGTTGGTCTTGCGGCCCCCGCCCCCCAAGGGGACGATGCAGGCGATCAGCAGCGCCAGCAGGGCGACCGCGGACAGCATGACGAGCCGCCGTCGCCAGTAGATGGAGGCGGGAAGCGGACCGACCGGATTGCGCAGAGATCCCACGGCCCAAACTGTACGAGAGATCGTCGGCTTCCCCGGGCCCCACTCGCCGGGTGACGACATCTTTTCCGGATCATCATCACGGCAACGCCCGTATTCTCAGGCCTCTTTGACCTCGCCGTGATCGCCCGGGCACGGTTCGTGACGAAACCGGCACGCGCCGGATCACACGGCCGTCCACCCCTACGTGGCAGGATCGGAAGGCCATGACTGCGCCCACACTGCCCCCGCACAGCAGCCCCGACACCCCGGCCAACGCCACCGGTGCCCGTCCGGGCGCCGGCACGCCCGCCGGCGCCGAGGCCTCCGTCACCTCCCTCGGCCCGACTCTGCACACCCAGGTCATCACCTGGTTCGACGACCACGCCCGCGACCTGCCCTGGCGACGCCCCGATGCCGGCGCCTGGGGCGTGATGGTCAGCGAGTTCATGCTCCAGCAGACACCGGTGAGCCGCGTGCTGCCCGTCTACGAGCAATGGCTCGACCGCTGGCCCCGGCCCGCCGACCTCGCCAAGGAGGCGCCAGGCGAGGCCGTCCGCGCCTGGGGCCGGCTCGGCTACCCGCGCCGCGCCCTGCGCCTGCACGGCGCCGCGGTCGCCATAACGGAACGGCACGGCGGCGACGTGCCGACCGAGCACGCGCAACTGCTCGCCCTGCCGGGCATCGGCGAGTACACGGCCGCGGCGGTCGCGTCCTTCGCCTACGGGCAGCGGCACGCCGTCCTGGACACCAACGTCCGCCGGGTGCTGGCCCGCGCGGTCACCGGTGTGCAGTACCCGCCGAACGCCACCACCGCCGCCGAGCGACGTCTGGCGCGCGCCCTGCTGCCCGAGGACGAGGGGACCGCGGCCCGCTGGGCGGCCGCCTCCATGGAGCTCGGCGCACTGGTGTGCACGGCGAAGAACGAGTCGTGCCCGCGCTGCCCGATCGCCGCGCACTGCGCCTGGCGGCTCGCGGGCAAGCCCGCGCACGACGGGCCGCCGCGCCGCGGGCAGACGTACGCCGGCACGGACCGGCAGGTCCGCGGCAAGCTGCTCGCCGTGCTCCGCGACGCGCACGCGCCCGTCCCGCAGCCGGTGCTCGACAGGGTCTGGCACGAGCCGGTCCAGCGGGCCCGGGCCCTGGACGGTCTCGTCGCGGACGGCCTGGTGGAGCCGCTGCCGGGCGGGCTGTACCGGCTTCCGCTGACCTGACTCGACCTGACCGCCCGTCACCCGGCCCCTGACCTCCGGCACCTGACACCCGACACCCGACCCGAGGTACCTGACTCACGGTCACCTCACAGGCTCGCCATGCCTCCAGGCCGCATCGCGGCTGTTCGTGTCACACACCCGCACGTCACCCGACCCCCCAAATCACCCTTAAAGGGGATGAATCGGGACACCGCTTTACCCCATTCCTACTTCCGTTACACAACCGACGCACAGCCGAGGGCTGGCCGCAGGCTGCTTCGGACAGCGCCGTGACAACGCCTCCGTACCTTCAATTGCGTGCCTGACAGGCACCGGACGGCTGCCGACCACAGCCCGTCCGCTCACAGCTTGGAGACCGGCGGCAGGCGGGTCCGGGAACGGGGATCGGAGGCGGTCGTACATGGCGCAGGGAGAGGTGCTCGAGTTCGAGGAGTACGTGCGTACCCGGCAGGACGCGCTGCTGCGCAGTGCGCGCCGGCTGGTCCCGGACCCGGTCGAAGCCCAGGACCTGCTCCAGACGGCACTCGCGCGGACCTACGGACGCTGGGAGGGCATCGCCGACAAGCGGCTCGCGGACGCCTATCTGCGCCGCGTGATGATCAACACGCGTACCGAGTGGTGGCGGGCCCGGAAGCTGGAGGAGGTCCCCACCGAGCAGCTCCCGGACGCCCGCGTCGAGGACTCCACCGAGCAGCACGCCGACCGCGCGCTCCTCATGGACATCCTGAAGGTGCTCGCTCCCAAACAGCGCAGTGTCGTGGTGCTGCGACACTGGGAGCAGATGTCCACGGAGGAGACGGCCGCCGCCCTCGGCATGTCGGCGGGTACGGTCAAGAGCACGCTGCACCGGGCGCTCGCCCGGCTCCGCGAGGAGCTGGAGGCGCGCGATCTGGACGCACGCGCGCTGGAGCGTGAGGAGCGGGAGCGTTGCGCGGCCTGACCGGCAGGGGTACAGGCTCGGGGCCCGGACGGGCCCGGGACACCTTCCAGGCGGCGATCACGGCGGCGGCCGTGCTCGCCGCCCTCGCCCTTTCCGCGTCCGCCTGCGGCACCGGGGGGACCGGCGCGCGCGACGAGGGACCGGCCCGTGCCGGCTCGGTGGCGGGCAGCGCCCCGGCCCCCTCCCCCGACCCCACCGGAAGGGCCCAGCAGGTGGACGCGGTCCGGCTGATCAAGGACGACCCGCAGGTCTCGGGCGCGGTCAAGCGCGGCCTCAAGCCGTGTGTGGCCGACGACTACCCCGTCGACGTGTCGTACGGCTACCTGACCTCGGGATCGGCCGAGGACATCGTCGTCAACGTGCTGACCTGCGGAGACGCGGTGGGCGTGGGCGCCTATGTGTACCGCGAGCAGGGGGGCCGGTACGAGAACGTCTTCAAGGCCGAGGAGCCCCCGGTCTACGCCGAGATCGACCGCGGCGACCTCGTGGTGACCAAGCAGGTGTACGCGCGGGGGGACCCGGTGTCGAGTCCGTCCGGCGAGGACGTGATCACGTACCGCTGGTCGACGGGCCGGTTCACCAAGGAGTTCAGCACGCGCAACGAGTACAGCAAGACCGTCGGGGGCGCCGCGACGCCGGTCCCGGGCCACTGACGGCAGCGTGGGGGAGTTCAGGCGGCGGCCGCGCGACAATGGCGAGGGCGTGAGACGACCGGGCCGCCGGTCCGGTCGTCTCACGGTGAACCGGTCACGGATGGACGCGTCCGGCCGCGGACATGCCCGCACGGTGGGCCAGGAGCGCACGACGACCAGAGCACACGACGAGAAGCACACGAGGACTGAGAGCACCCGGATGGCAGAACAGACCCACGTCCTGTTCGTCGAGGACGACGACGTCATCCGCGAGGCCACGCAGCTCGCCCTGGAGCGGGTCGGCTTCGCGGTCACGGCGATGCCCGACGGGCTGTCCGGCCTGGAGGCGTTCCGGGCCAGGCGACCCGACATCGCGCTGCTGGACGTCATGGTCCCCGGCCTCGACGGGGTCAGCCTGTGCCGCCGCATCCGCGACGAGTCGACTGTTCCGGTGATCATGCTCTCCGCGCGGGCGGACTCCATCGACGTGGTGCTGGGGCTTGAGGCGGGCGCCGACGACTACGTGACCAAGCCGTTCGACGGCGCCGTCCTGGTCGCCCGCATCCGCGCGGTGCTGCGCCGCTTCGGGCACGCCGGCGGCGTCCGGGCCGACGTGGACGCGGCCGCGGTGGACGGCGGGGTGCTGAACTTCGGCGACCTGGAGATCGACACCGAGGGAATGGAGGTGCGCCGCGCCGGGCAGCCGGTGGCGCTCACGCCCACGGAGATGCGGCTGCTGCTCGAGTTCTCCTCGGCTCCGGGCACGGTGCTCTCCCGGGACAAGCTCCTGGAGCGGGTGTGGGACTACGGCTGGGGCGGCGACACCCGCGTGGTCGACGTCCATGTGCAGCGGCTGCGTACGAAGATCGGCCAGGACCGCATCGAGACGGTGCGCGGCTTCGGCTACAAGCTGAAGGCCTGAGCGGGGCGGTCATGCCCGGGATCACACGGCGCCTGCTCCCCGAGCGCCTGGAACGCGCGGACATCCGCACGGGGCTGAGGTGGAAGCTCAGCGCGGCCATCGCGCTGGTCGGCGCGCTGGTGGCGGTCGCGCTCAGCCTGGTCGTGCACAACGCCGCCCGGGTGTCGATGATGGACAACGCGCGCGACCTGGCGGACGAGCGGGTCCAGATCGCCCAGCGCAACTTCGAGCTGTCGGGGCGGCCGAACTTCCCCGGCATCAGGATCGACGACCCGACGCTGCCCTCCGAGCTGCGGGAGAAGGTCGAGCAGGGCCGGCGTGCGACCTACGTCACCGACCGCGCCGGCAAGCTGCCCGACATCTGGGCGGCCGTACCGGTCAAGGACGGCCACGTGCTGTCCCTGCACACGCACTTCACCGACCGCAGCACGAACATCCTCAACGACCTCGACCAGGCCCTGGTCATCGGCTCCATCACGGTCGTCCTCGGCGGCAGCGCGCTGGGCGTGCTCATAGGGGGTCAGCTCTCGCGCCGGCTGCGCAAGGCGGCGACCGCGGCCAACCAGGTCGCCAAGGGCGAGACGGACGTACGGGTCCGGGACGCCATCGGGGGTGTCGTACGCGACGAGACGGACGACCTCGCGCGCGCGGTGGACGCGATGGCGGACGCGCTCCAGCAGCGGCTGGAGGCGGAACGCCGGGTCACGGCGGACATCGCGCACGAGCTGCGCACCCCGGTGACCGGGCTGCTGACGGCGGCCGAGCTGCTGCCGCCAGGCCGGCCGACGGAACTGGTCCTGGACCGCGCGAAGGCCATGCGCACGCTGGTGGAGGACGTGCTGGAGGTGGCCCGGCTCGACGGCGCCTCGGAGCGGGCCGAACTCCAGGACGTCGTGCTGGGCGAGTTCGTCGCCCGGCGGGTGGCCGCGAAGGACCCGGACATCGAGGTGCGTGTGGTGCACGAGTCGGAGGTCACCACCGACCCGCGGCGTCTGGAACGGGTGCTGTTCAACCTGCTCGCCAACGCCGCCCGGCACGGCAGGCCGCCGATCGAGGTGACCGTCGAGGGCCGGGTCATCCGGGTGCGCGACCACGGCCCCGGCTTCCCCGAGGACCTGCTCGCCGAGGGCCCGAGCCGGTTCCGCACCGGCAGCACGGACCGCGCCGGGCACGGCCACGGCCTCGGTCTGACCATCGCCGCGGGGCAGGCCCGTGTCCTCGGCGCCCGTCTGACCTTCCGCAACGTCCGTCCCGCGGGCGCCCCGGAGCACATCCCGGCCGAGGGCGCCGTCGCCGTCCTGTGGCTGCCCGAACACGCCCCGACGGACACGGGCAGCCATCCCCTGCTTCCGGGGCAGTGACGCCCGGTGGCCGACGTACGAGGGCCGCGCCCGGGCACTTGCCTCCGGGCCCCGGAGCGGGCGGCCTGTGGCCGCCGCGGTGCCGGCCAGGACGCCGCGGCCGCCCTCCGGGCACCGGCCTGGACCGGCCTGGACCGGCTGCCGGCCGTGGGCCTCGCCGTGGCCGTCCTGGCCGCGACCGGCCCGCTGCTGCCGGCCGCGGGGGTCTCCGGGGACGTGGGCCTGGTGCCGGTGGCCGCCGCGCTGTTCGTGCTCATGTCCGCGATGAGCGTCCGGCCGAGCGTGACGGACGGGGCCGCCCCCGCCGGCGGTCCTGCCCGCAGCAGGGGGAGGGCGGACGGCTGCGGGCCGCGGCAGACGTGCAGAGGGGCCCGGGGGGGCGCCGCCCCCCCCCCGCGGCGCAGCCC
>NZ_JBEYTS010000088.1:0-24952 GCF_040643155.1 Streptomyces sp. NPDC047453
CACCGCGGCACGAACCCGGGAAGACCGTGAAACGAGCCGAAACCCTCACCGAACACGTCCGCCTGAAACAGCAGCGGGGATAAAAATCAAGCTGAGAAGCTGTTGTCTTTCCGGACGTGACACAAACCACCGGCCGCCCTTGCGGGACACGGTCGCACAACGGATCTCACCACCCCCCGATCACCCGGGTCCATTTCGCCGCCGCTGACTGCCGCCCCTGCCCACTGCGCTCGGCCTGCACGCGGGCCTCCGAGAAGGGCCGCTACGGACGCAGCCTGACCCTGCTGCCCCGCGAGCAGCAGGAAGTACTCGACCTGCGTCGCCAGGAACAGCAAACCGAGAAGTGGAAGAAGCGGTACGACACCCGGGCAGGCGTCGAAGGCACCATCTCCCAAGCCGTCCACCGCACCGGCATCCGCCACACCCGCTACACCGGACTCGCCAAAACCCATCTCGGCAACGTCCTCGCTGCCACCGCGATCAACATCATCCGCCTCGACGCCTGGCTGACCGGAACCCCACTCGGCAAGACCAGAGCCTCACACCTGGCCCGCCTCGAACTCGCAGCCTGAACCGCCCTCACAACACCCGGTTTGCGGATTTCCCAACGGAGTCCTGAAGGACGGGGCTTGCGCTCAAGAAATCCGGTCAGCCGAGCGGCCCGCGTGGGGGTCGGAGCGAGCTTGAGAACCTCGTGGGCCTCAGGGCGGCACAGGCCGTTCTTCCATGGCTCGAACGCTGCTACGGCGGCCGGGTAGTACTCCCGCAACAAGGATCGCAGCTGGTTGGCGATCTGCTGCCGGTTCCACGTCGCGTCCTGCTGAGCCCGGGCACGGCGATGGCGCGGGCCAGGTCGCTGTCGTCGGGCAGGGACCGGTGGGCATGCATGTCGGTCCGCAGGATGTTTGCCAGCACCAAGGCATCCTCCGGGTCGGACTTCTTGCGGGAGACGGAGTGCCGGTCGCGGTAGCGGGCCGCAGCCAGCGGGTTGGTCGCGAAGACCTTCCGCTTGCCCTGTCGCAGCACGGCGACCAGCAGCCCGCGGGAGGTCTCGATCGAGGCTGATGGCGGAGGCGCTCGACGGCTGATCCGGGGGCTGGACCGCCCGTGTTCACTCGCGGTTCGCGTGGGCGCCGCAGCGCACCAGTAGGTGTTCCCGCCGGCCAGACGTCGGCTGTCCTCGCCCTATGACCTCGACGCGCGCTACGGAATGAAGCGTGGCTCGGGCTGGTGTGGTTACAAGACCCACCTGACCGAGACCTGTGAGCCGGATGCACTCCATGTGATCACGAACGTGGAGACCACCAACGCCACCGTCGATGACGCCGAGATGACCGAAACCGTCCACCGGAAGCTGGAGGAACGCCGGCTGGTGCCGGGCGAGCACGTGGTGGACGCCGGCTACGTCACTGCCGCCCACATCCTCACCGCACGCGACGAGCACGGCGTCACGCTTTTGGGGCCGGTCGGCCTGGATACCCACCACGGCCGGCAGGACGGCACCGGCCCGGATCTCTCCCAGCGGGCGTTCCGCGTCCACCGGGACCGGCGCAAGGCCATATGCCCACGCGGCGCGGTCAGCATCAGCTGGTCCCACCAGGTCAAATCCAGCGGCGGCTACCGGATCTACGACGCGATGGCGAAGCTGGACCCGGACTTCTTCCTGTGCAGCGGCGACAACGTCTACGCCGACGGTCCGATCGCCGCCACGCAGGCCCTGCCGGACGGCAGCACCTGGCGGAACATCACCACCGAGGAGAAGGCGAAGGTCGCCGAGACCCTCGCGGAGTACCGGGGCAATTTCCGCTACAACCTGCTGGACGAGAACCTGCGCCGGTTCAACGCCCAGGTGCCGTCCGTCATCCAGTGGGACGACCACGAGGTGCGCAACAACTGGTACCCGGGCGAGGTGATCGCCTCCACCGACACCCGGTACACCGAGAAGAGCGTCGACGTGCTGGCGGCGCGCGCCCGGCGGGCGTTCAGCGAGTACTTCCCGATCTCCACGCTGCGCCCGGGTGCGGACGAGGGGCGCGTCTACCGCGTGCTGCGCCAGGGCCCCCTGCTGGACGTGTTCGTGCTGGACATGCGCACCTATCGCAACGCCAACTCGCCCGACAACCAGACCGTCGACCCGCAGGGCATCCTGGGCCGCGAGCAGCTGGAGTGGCTGAAGCGGGAGCTGTCGCGCTCGCGGGCGGTGTGGAAGGTCATCGCGGCGGACATGCCGATCGGGCTCGTGGTGCCCGACCCGATGGAGAACAAGCCGAACTTCGAGGCGGTGGCGCAGGGCGACCCGGGCTCCCCGCTCGGCCGGGAGCTGCAGATCGCAGACCTGCTGCGGTACATCAAGCACCAGCGGATCACCGGAACGGTGTGGCTGACGGCCGACGTGCACTACACCTCCGCCCAGCACTACCAGCCCTCGCGGGCCGCGTTCAGCGACTTCGAGCCGTTCTGGGAGTTCGTCTCGGGACCGCTCAACGCCGGTGCGTTCCCGGCCAACGCGCTGGACGGCACGTTCGGTCCGGAGCGGGTGTTCGTGAAGGCGCCGACCGCGTCGAACGTCTCGCCCGCCGGCGGCTACCAGTTCTTCGGCGAGGTCGACATCGACGGCGACAGCGCCGAACTGACGGTCCGGCTGCGGGAGCAGGACGGCACGGTGCTGTTCACCCAGACGCTGCGGCCGGGCCTGGTCGGCCAGTAAGGCACAGGCGGGCCCGGCACGGACGAGGCCGTCCGGTCCCGTACCCTCGAAGCCGTGTCGCGCGCCGGCGTCATCCCCTGGCGCGCGGCACGGCTCCACGCCCCGCCAACTCCCCTGCCCTGCGGGCGTTTTCGCAGGTCAGGCCGATTGTCAGTGGTCGCCTCTACGGTTTTTCCATGACGCGATCACTGCAGGCCGTGGCCTATCGCCGACCCTCCGCGCTGCACTCCGACGCGGACGGCCGCCACCTCAGAAAGGGCAGCCCCTCTGCCTGATCGGCGACTCCGGCACCGGCAAGTCCCACATGCTCATCGCCCTGGGCACTGAGGCCGCCATGAAGGGCTACCGCGTCCGCTACACCCTCGCCACGAAGTTGGTGAACGAGCTGGTCGAGGCAGCAGACGAGAAGCAGCTGAACAAGACCATCGCCCGCTACGACCGCGTCGACCTTCTCTGCATCGACGAGCTGGGGTACATGGAACTGGACCGGCGCGGCGCCGAACTGCTGTTCCAGGTTTTGACAGAGCGTGAGGAGAAGAACAGTGTCGCCATCGGCCTTGTCAAGTTGCTGGTGTGGCTGGAGAGTTGGGGCGTGTTGAGGGGGCTTGGGTGCTGTGCCGGGTCCTGCGGTCAGGCGTGTGCGAGTGTCCCGGTGACGGTTTTCCAGATGCGGAAGTGTTCGGTCATCTCGGTGCGGTAGTCACTCGCTGTGATCAGATGTCGTCGGGGGCGGAAGTGGCTGGAGATCCGGCTGAAGGCGGCGAGGAACCTTTGGGCCGCTCCGCTGGAGCGGAGGCCCTTCATGGCGCGCTCGCGCTGTCTCGTGGGCTGATGACTGTTCTCGGCCCTGTTGTTCAGGTACTTCGAACTGCGGTGCTCGACCGACGGCATGACCTCGCGGTGGGCGGCTCCGTAAGAGCGGAGCTTGTCCGTCACGATCACCCGCGGCACGTACTCCACTCCCTTGAGGAGCTTGCGGAAGAAGCGCCTGGCTGCGGCCGTGTCGCGGCGGTCCTGGACGAGAATGTCGAGGACATTGCCATCCTGGTCGACCGCGCGCCACAGGTACCGCATCTTCCCGTTGACCTTGATGAACACTTCGTCCAGAGGCCATGTGTCACCGGGACGCGGCTGCCGGCGGCGCAACCGCGTGGCGTAGGCGGGGCCGAACGTGGCGCACCAGGGCCGGACCGTCTCGTAGGAAACTGCCGCGTTCCAGTAGGAGCTCCTCGACCTCACGGTAGGAGAGAGGGAATCGGTGATACTGCCACACAGCGTGACCGATCACCTCGGGTGGAAACCGGTAGCCCCTGTACGACGGTGCCGTCCCGCTCTCCACCCGAGCCTCACCTCGTGACGATCTACACCAGGATCATCCCACGGCCCGAGCCGAACCTGACAACGCCCACTTCACCGCCCTGACCAGATCCCGAGGATGTCCCGGTCGGCCGATGAGTGGCCGACCGGGATATTTGTACTCAAACGAGATCGAATCGATCGAGGTTCATCACCTTGTCCCACGCTGCCACGAAGTCACGCACGAACTTCTCTCCCGCGTCCTGACACGCGTAGACCTCCGCGATGGCTCGGAGCTGGGAGTGTGAACCGAAGACGAGATCAACGGCGGTGGCGGTCCACTTGACCTCGCCCGTGGCGCGATCCCGGCCATCGAACACATTGTCAGCAGAGGCCGACGCCTTCCACTCCGTGCCCAAGTCGAGCAGGTTGACGAAGAAGTCGTTGGTCAGTGTCTCCGGCCGGTGGGTGAAGACGCCGTGGGGGGACCGCTGGAAGCCGGTGTTCAGGGCCCGCATGCCGCCGATCAGCACCGTCATCTCGGGAGCGGTGAGTGTCAGCAGGTTGGCGCGGTCCAGCAGGAGAGTCTCCGGCGACAGCTTCTCTCCCGCCCGGACGTAATTGCGGAACCCATCCGCCCTGGGTTCGAGCACGGCGAACGAGTCCACATCGGTCTGCTCCTGCGAGGCGTCCGTGCGCCCCGGTGCGAACGGGACCGTGATGTCGTGCCCGGCGTTCTTCGCGGCTTGCTCGACGGCCGCGCACCCGCCCAGGACGATCAAGTCCGCGAGCGAGACCTTCGTTCCGCCGGCCTGCGAGCCGTTGAAGTCCTGCCGGATCTGCTCGAGGGTCCGCACCACCTCGGTCACCTCGGGCAGGTCATTGACCTCCCAGCCCCGTTGCGGCTCGAGCCGAATCCTTGCCCCGTTGGCCCCACCGCGCTTGTCGGTGCCTCGGAAGCTGGCTGCCGCCGCCCAGGCGGTGGTGGCCAGCTGAGAGATGGACAGTCCCGAGGCGAGGATCCTGGCCTTGAGGGCGGCGATGTCCTCGTCCGCGACCAGTTCGTGATCGACCTCAGGGACGGGATCCTGCCACAGCTGGGGCTCAGGAACCCACGGGCCGAGGTAACGCGAGCGGGGTCCCATGTCGCGGTGCAGCAGCTTGTACCACGCCTTGCCGAACGCCACCGCGAGTTCGTCCGGGTTCTCGTGAAAGCGCTTCGCGATCGGCGCATAGACCGGATCGACCTTCAGCGCGAGGTCCGTCGTCAGCATCATGGGAGCGTGCCTCTTCGACGGATCATGAGCATCAGGCACAGTACTCTTGGCCGCCGGATCCGTGGGAGTCCACTGCTTGGCACCGGCGGGGCTCGTCGTCAGCTCCCAGTCGTACCTGAACAGGTTGTCCAGGAATCCGTTGTCCCACTTCGTCGGCTCGTTGGTCCATGCGCCCTCAAGCCCACTGGTGAGCGCGTCGCTGCCCTTGCCGCTGCCGTACATGTTCTTCCAGCCGAGGCCTTGCTGCTCCATCGGGCTGGCCTCGGGCTCCGGGCCGACGTACTGGGGATCGACCGCGCCATGACACTTGCCGAACGTATGGCCGCCGACGATGAGCGCAAGCGTCTCCTCGTCATTCATCGCCATACGCCCGAACGTCTCGCGAATGTCCCTGGCGGCAGCCATCGGATCCGGGTCACCGTTGGGCCCCTCCGGATTGACGTAGATCAGTCCCATCTGCACGGCAGCGAGAGTCCCGGTGAGTTCCCTGTCGCCGCTGTAACGCTCATCTCCGAGCCAGGTGTCCTCGGGCCCCCAGAAGATTTCCTCGGGTTCCCAGATGTCCTCTCGCCCGAAGCCAAACCCGAAGGTCTTGAACCCCATCGATTCCATGGCACAGTTGCCGGTGAAGATCAGAAGGTCGGCCCAGGAGATTTTCCGGCCGTACTTCTGCTTGACCGGCCAGAGCAAACGGCGCGCCTTGTCGAGGCTCGCATTGTCCGGCCAACTGTTGAGGGGGGCAAATCGCTGAGCGCCCGCGCCGCCACCGCCCCGCCCATCCTCAATGCGGTACGTCCCCGCGCCATGCCAACTCATCCGGATGAAGAGTGGCCCGTAGTGGCCGTAGTCGGCAGGCCACCAGTCCTGCGACGCCGTCATCACCCCGAAGATGTCCTGTTTCAGTGCGTCGAGGTCGAGGGTGGCGAATTCTTCGGCGTAGTTGAAGTCCTCGCCCATCGGATTGGACCGGGGACAGTGCTGATGGAGAACCTGAAGGTCCAGCTGATTCGGCCACCAGTCCCGGTTCGTCTTGGGTCGCGTCGGCGTGACGGCCGGGGAGGGAATTACTGGGTTCTCGCTTTCACTGCGGGACACGTCCGTCCTTCTTTCTCTCTCGGTGCTTCCTTCTGCTGGCTGCTTGCTCTTGACGTTGGTTGTCGGTTGCTTCGCCGGTGTCGCTGCGACCCGCACTCGTGGCGCGCCACGGCGCCCGCCGGCTGGAAACGCCTGACCGGACCCGCGGCAGTGAAGGCGGGGCCGACAGTCAGCGAGAACCCTTCCTCACGCACGACGCTGGTGTTCGAGCCTGTGCCGGAGTCCGTATGGTCGCGCACCACGGAGCGCATCGCTACGAGAACACGCAGTGCACTCGCCTGCAAGTCTGCGCGGCCCTCACTGTGTGCTGTGGACGGCAACGTGCTCGACATCCTCGTGCAGAGCCGACGGGACAAGGCTGCGGCCCGCCGCTTCTTCCGCAAGCTCCTCAAGCAGACCGGCGCCGTGCCGCGGTGAGGCGTTGTCACGTTGGCTGGGGTAGGAGTTCCTGGCTGGGTGCCAGGGTGTCGTGGGGCCTCGGTCGGGGTCTGGGGTCAGGCCGCGGTGGGCAGGCCGGTGCTGCCGGTGATCTGGTCCCAGATCGCGAAGCGGATGGTCATCTCCAGGCGGTGCTCGGCGGCGGTGAGCAGGTGGCGTCGGGGCCGGAAGTGGGGGCTGATGCCGCTGAAGACGGCCAGAAACCGCTGGGCTCCGCCGACGCTTCGGAAACCCTTCATGGCGCGCTCGCGTTGCCTCGTCGGCTGGTGGGAGTTCTCGGCCCGGTTGTTCAGCCCCTTGTGCGAGCGGTGCTCCACCGAGGGCATCACCTCGCGGTGGGCGGCGCCGTAGGAGCGGAGCTTGTCGGTGACGATCACCCGCGGCACGGCGCCGGTCTGCTTGAGGAGCTTGCGGAAGAAGCGCCTGGCCGCGGTCTTGTCCCGCCGGTTCTGCACGAGGATGTCCAGCACGTTGCCGTCCTGGTCGACGGCCCGCCACAGGTACTTCCGCTCGCCGTTGACGCTGACGAAGACCTCGTCGAGATGCCACTTGTCGCCGGGCTGCGGTCGGCGCCGGCGCAGCCCGCACCTGCACCAGGACCCGGACGTGACTGACTACGGCAGTCTCGCGGCCGCCGTCGCCCGGCACGCCGACCAGGTGCTGGACGTCCCGGTGTATGCCGAGCCCCACCACCGGGCGGCAGCTCTCATGCAACTCCTGATCCAGGTCCCCGCGCTGGAGTCCCGCAACGAACTCTTCGCGTCCGTCGTCGCCGCGGCGTACCTCACCGCGTCCGGGCTGACGGTGACCGCCGAGCCGAAGGACGCCGTCGCCCTGGCCGCCCGGGTCCGCGACGGGCTCAGCGTCCGGGACTTGGCGCACGAGATCCGCCGCGGGTGGATCGCCGGATGATCGCAGGTCTGTAGCAGCCGCGATCACCGCGGCGGCCGCCGTGCAGCGGCGGGGCCCGAGGGCCCCGGCTGCGTGCCCGCCGGGATGGTGTGTCAGACCATGGCGAGCCGGTCCACCAGCAGCTCCACGCTCGGCTCGGTGTCCTCCGGCGGCAGCCGTCCCGCTCGGGTCAGGGTGGCCAGTCCGTGCAGGGACGCCCAGAACACCTCGGTGAACAGCGCCGGGTGGACGCCGTCGCCGGCGACCTCGCCGAGGCTCTCCAGCAGGGCGGCGAAGGCGTCCTTGAGAGGTTGTGGGGTGTCCTCGTCCGCGAAGGCCAGGCCGCCGTCGAGCTGGAACAGGGCGTCGTAGACCGCCGGGTTGCGTTCGGCGAAGTCGAGGTAGGCGCGGGCGAGGGTGGCGACCCGCTCGCGCGGGCCGTCCGCGGCGGAGGCCGCGGCGCGCACCGCCGCGGCCATCTCGGCGGCGCCTTCGAGGGCGACGGCGCCGATGATCTCGCGTTTGCCGCGGAAGTGGCTGTAGAGGACGGGCTGGCTGTATTCGATGCGCTCGGCCAGGCGGCGGGTGGTGACCGCGTCCCAGCCCTGCTGCTCGGCGAGTTCGCGGGCCGTCGCCACGATGAGGCGCTTGCGGCCCGCCCGGTCGCGCTCTACGTCCGCGTCGCCGTCATCATCGCCGCCTTCGCCCTGCTGGTCGCCGCCCTCGCCTGAGCCCGCGGGCCGACACCGCGCCGGCGGCGCACAAGCCGGCTCGCTGAGCGTAGCGCCCACGACGGGCTCGGCCACATCGCGGCAGCAGCTGCTCCCCCTCGACCACTCCCCGGGCGGCGCGGTCTTCTCACGCAGCTGCACCGTGACGGCGGCAGTACGGCGAGCGGCCCACCTCCGGCCGGCTCGACGGCACACGGCCCGGCGCCCCTCTCCACCCCTTCCGCAGCCAGCCTGTCCTCCGTCACAACCGAGCCGCCGCAGACGGCAGCGCGCGGGCCACGTAAACCGCCCACCGTGGCCGTGTTCAGGCGCGGCCAGGAGGCGCGTAGGTGATGCCGACGTCTCCGGCGGAGGTCGCGGCGAGGGCCACGACCTTCCAGATCGCGGCGGGAACGCCAGCCCCGGGGCCGTCGCATGCGTCGTTGAGGAAATCCACGGTCAATGCCACGGACTTGCCGTCCGCCCCTTGGCCGAGAACTTGACCTCCTGCGCTGCCCACGGCTTCGCGTGGACAGAGGCGAACTGCACCATGGCCGGGGGGCCTGCTCCGCAGACACGACGCGCCGCCGCTACGCGGCGGGCCAACTTCCTTGTTAGACAAGGCAGTTGGGAGACTGTCATTCCGTGACGCGTGCCTCGAATCGCTCCGCGTGATTCCGCTCCGCACCTCCACCATCACCACACCGAGCCCGGAACCGTCCGACTGCCGGGCCACCGCCCGGGCCGACAGGCCCTCGGCCCGGTGCAGCCGACGGATCTCAGCCCAGTCGATGAATCCGCTGCGCGGACGCCGGTGCCGGCGTGAAAATCGGCGTGGGGCTGACCGCCGACGCCGATGAGTATGTGGGAGGTCGAGCCCGGAGCCCAGTCTGGTGAGGGAGTCGGTCCGAGGGGCTTGTGCACTGCTGCTTCGAGCGCGCCGTTCAGACTCTCGCGTGCCCCCTCGACTCCCCGGGCGGCCCCGCCTGTACCGCCACTTCGGTGGTGTATCGCGTGAGGGAGGGGTTCATGGACGGTGCAGCGGATGCGGGTGCGGTCGAGGAGTTGGAGGAGAAGCTGCCGCGGCGGGTCGCCGGGATCGATGTGGCCAAGGCCTCGGGGGTGGTGGCGGTGCGGCTGACCGGTGCAGTGCGCGCGCCCACACGCCGTTGTCCCGGACTACCCCGCATCCTCGCCGCCTTCAACCAGGCCACCGGCCCACTCCGGGCCCGCGACGTCTGCGAAGCCCTCGACCACGAACCGTTACCCAAGAACATTGAAGGCACCCGTGCCAGCCGAAACGCCTGGTCTAGCCGACACCGGCAGCCTCGTCAGGAAGCAGTAACCGGCCAAGCCTCTCGACCAGCGCCCTCTCCGATTCAAATCCTCACGTCAGTGGCTCTCTGCGACGGCTACGCGACCTGACTGCAAGGATGTCCGCCCGCGTGCCGGGTTGCCGAGGGTGTGTGCGAGGACGAGGAGGTTGTCGTCCGACACCACCCGCAGGCCGTACTCCGCGAGCAGTGCAGCCATCCGCTCCGGCCTCCACAGCGAGCGCCACGGCTCGCCCGATGTGACGGAACTGCCGAGCACGCGTGTCAGCAGCCGCCCCGCGGCCGCCCTCGCCGACGGCGCCTGGTAGTTGACGACGAGTGCACTTCCCGGGACCGTCCGGGCGGCGAGTGCGGCCACCGTGGCGTGCACCTCGTCGCGTGTGAGGTACGGGACGACGCCCTCCCACAGCCACGTCGTCGGCGCGGACGGGTCGTGCCCGGCGGCATCCAACGCCGCACCGAGATCACCGACGGCGAAATCGACCGGCGTGAACCGCACGGAACGGGCGATGACCGGTAGCTCGGCGGCGAGGAGATTGCCCTCATCCGGTCCTCGGAGCACTCGCGCCGCCTCGGCGAGGCGGGCGCGCTTGTCTTGCTGGGAGGCCGGATGGTCGACCTCCCACACATCTGTCTGCGCGAGCACAGGCAGCCGCCACGCCCGCGTGTCCAGGCCGGCGCCGAGGATCACGAGCTGGCCGGTCACGCGGTCGCGCAGTGCCCTGTCGATCCCGACCGTCCGCGGCACGACCACCTCGGCGCACGCCCGCACACTCTCACACAAGGTGCGCTCCTGCCAGCCCTTCGGCGGAGTGTTCGCGCGTACCTCGTCCACGGGCGTACGTTCCGCGACCCGCAGCAGCTCCACCGCCACCGGATCCGCGAACTGGCCTCTAGCAGCCCTCCCATTCACGGCCGCCCTCCCCTGGCAGACCAGCACCGCCGTCCGGCTCGCCGCACGCCCACTCTCGCTCATGGAGCCATATTCAACACCGCCCTCGCCCTGCCCCAACCTCAGCGAGAAGCGGATATAAGCTCGCGAACCGCTTCCTAATGTCGTTGTCAAGCGGCTGTAGTCACTGGGGGTGTGATCTCGTAGCACCATCGGTCACGGATCAGGGCCCACAGGACATTAACGCGTCGGCGGGCGAGAGCGAGCACGGCCTGGACGTGCTTCTTCCCCTCGGCACGTTTGCGGTCATAGAACTTCCGCGAGTTCGGGTCACAGCGGACGCTGACCAGCGCGGAGGTGTAGAAGACCCGCTGGAGCCTTCGGTGATAGGTGACCGGCCGGTGGAGGTTACCGCTGACTTTGCCCGAGTCGCGTGGCGCGGGGGCGACGCCGGCGAAGGCCGCCAGGGCGTCCGGGGAGTCGAACTCGTCCAGGCTGCCGCCGATGGCAGCGAGGAACTCCGCACCGAGCACGGCGCCGATGCCCGGGACGCTCAGGACGATGTCGGCGAGTTCGTGCTCGCGAAACCGGCCCTCGATGAGCTTGTCCATCTCGGAGATCTGCTCGCTGAGGGCCATCACCTCCTTGGCCAGGGTGTGGACCAGCTTCGCGATGGTCCTCTCCCCAGGGACGGCGGTGTGCTGGCGCTCAGCAGCTTCAACTTCCGTTTCAGCAAGGGAACTTGCGTTTCGGACCTTGCGGTTGGCCAGCCACTTGGTCAGCCGCGCGGTCCCGGCGCGGCGGATTGCGGCCGGAGTCTGGTAGCCCGTCAGAAGCTCGAGCGGGCCGGTGTTGGTCACGTCCAGAGCCCGTTCCAGGGCCGGAAACATGCTCAGCAGGGTGCCGCGCAAGCGGTTCACCACACGGGTGCGGTCCTCGACCAGGTCGGCGCGGCGGCCGGTCAGCAGCCGCAGTTCGAGGGCGGCTTCGTCTCCGGGGCAGATGGACCGCAGGTCGCGGCGCATCCTGGCCTGGTCGACGATCACGTAGGCGTCGCGGGCGTTGGTCTTGCCCTCGCCGCGGTAACCATCAGACGCCCGGTTCACCAGGCGGCCGGGGATGTAGAGGACCTCCTGGCCGTGGCTGACCAGCAGGGCCAGCAGGGCCAGCAGGGCCAGCAGCAGCGCGGGTTCCCCGCCGGTCATGTCGATGGCCCAGGTGACCCGACGGCCATCGGCCAAGGTCGGCTTCGATGCGCGCGGCGGTGGAGAGCAGCGGCGGGAGCAGCCGGCGGCGGATGCCTCGCGGGTCACGTCGTCGACCATCACGGGCACCCCACCCCCTGCTCCGGCACCGCCTCCTGCTCGCCGCCGTGCCTGTCGGGAAGCCAGGGCGGTCAGCCCGTGGCGGCGAGTGCGCCGACCCGGCCGTTCAAAGCGGCGGAAAACTGGTCCGTGACCCCGTCCACGGCTGCTTTGGCGGTGGGAGATGCGACGGCCGGTACGCCGTCCTCGCGGGCGATGTCCCGGTCGAGCGTGAACCAGCCCGACACGATGTGCGAGGCGCCCATCGAGGTCAGGACCGGCCGCAGGGCGTAGTCGATGGCCAGGACGTGGGCCTGGCTGCCGCCCGTGGCCAGGGGCAGCACCGTCTTGCCGGTGAGGGCGTACTGCGGGAGCAGGTCCAGCAGCGACTTCAGTAGGCCCGAGTACGCGGCCTTGTACACGGGCGTGCCGATCACCACCCCGTCCGCCTGCGCGAACAGGTCCGCGACGGCGGTGATGGCCGGGTGCCGGAGGTCCGCGCCGAGCAGCGCGTCGGCGGGCAGGGTGCGCACCTCCAGCAGGGTCACCTCGTGCCCCTGCCGGCGGAGACGGTCGTCCACGTGGCGCAGCAGCCGCGTCGTACGGGAGGTGGGGGAAGGGCTTCCGGAGACGGACAGGATGGCGGCCATGGGGTCACCTTTCGTTATCGCGGTCGAGGGAGCGTTACGTGACCGGCGGCGGTCACCAAGCGCTGGACTGCACGGTGATCAGCGGTTGCAGGTCGTTGCGGAGGGTCTCCAGGAAGTAGACGACCTCGGCTGCCACGGACCGGTGCTGAAGGTCGTTGAGGACGTCGTGGTGGGCGCCGCTCACGACCGAAAGGCGGGCGCGGGACAAGGACTTCGCCGTGCGCTGCAGCGCGTCGTGGTCGGCGAGCGGGTCGGCGTCGCCCACCAGGAGCAGGACTGGCAGATCGGTGTCCGCGTCCTGGACCGCGGCCGCCAGGGCGTCGGGCAGCGCCTCCCCAAGCGAGCCGCGCCGCACCTCCGGGTCCTCGGTGAGCCTGCCCCGGTGGGTCGGGCAGGAGGTGCGGACGTCGAGCTCGTCGTCCCAGCTCCCGGCGGACTCCGCGCCCCGGCCCGGCAGCCCCGCGAGGACCACCGCGTCGGGCCGTGCGGCGAGCGCCGTGCCCGCCCGGCCGAGGAGCGCGGCCACGGCGGCGGCCCCCGAGTCGGCTGCGACGATCACCACGGGCCGTACGACGCCGTCCCCGGCGGCCGTGTCCTCGACGGCCTCGTCGAGCCGGGCCGCCAGTTCTGTCAGCGAAGCGGCGTGATCCTCGGGGTCGAGGGCCGGGGCGTCGACGACCCGCACGCGGTAGGCGTCGGCGGCGAGCCGCCGGCCGAAGCGGTCGTAGGTCGCGCGAGTCTCGCCGCGGCCAGGGACCACGACGACCGTGCCGCGCACGCGGAGGCGCTCCGGTGTGAAGTGGTCGCTGTACTGGGTCATCTGATCTCCTGCGAGGAAACCCCGTCCTTCAGGGCGGAGAGAAATCGGACCCCTGCGGAGCAGGGCAGGGAAAGACGAATCGCCGTCAGGGCGATTCGTCGTCGAGCACCCACGGCCCCCGGGTGGGGTGCTAGGTTTCGGGTGTCCGGTCGGCGATAGCCAAGCTGTCCGGGCCTACCGCCGGGCTGGCGGGATGTCAGGTCTGTGGAGCTGGCGTAAGACCGATGACTGGTACACCAGTCCTCGCCGTTGGTTCGGGTCGGCTGCTGTCGATGAAGCAGAAAGATCAACCCGTGAGGGTTGAATCCCCCTGCTTCAGCTGGGGGAGATGTCAAGTCACACTCCTGCGGGTGCTGGATCGGTGATGCGCGCGGGCGTCCAACCCACGGCGGGCGCCACTTCGGTCGCGATGAGTTCGAGGGCGCGGATCGCGACGTCGTGGTCGAGGACGGCGGGGTTGAACTGGGTGATCAGATCCGTCGCGACGGGCAGGACCTTCTCCTGCCGCAGCGCCGCGACGATCTCCTCGGGATGGCCGTAGAAAGAGTGGAAGCGGCGCAGCGCCTCGCCGGTGTCCAGGCCCTGGGGAACGCGCCGCTGCCGGCCATGCGCAGCGCGGCGCGGTGGACGTCCTCGCCGATGTGGCGCAGCGCCGTGCGGCGGTCCTTGGCCGGGAAGACGAACCGCGACAGGCCGATACGAGGACGCCTCGGCCGGTCCCAGGCCGCCAGGTAAGCGTCGGCCCAGGGGCGCTGCACCTCGTCGGTGGGGGCGTCGAAGCCGTAGGCCGCCCGGTTCAGCAGCAGATGGGAGCCGCCCGCGGCCGCGTGCCGCGCCCCTTGGGCGCTGAAGACGCCCTGCCAGATCCGCTCGCTGAAGTCGCCGGCCGGCGGCTGGATACGGAAGCCGGGCGTACCGACCTCGCGGTTGGCCAGGGCCTGGCGCAGTATGTCGAGGTTCTGGCTGGTCAGTTCGCGCTTGCGGGCGACGTCCCGGCCGAACGCGGCGTACTCCACGGCGCTGGAGCCGCTGCCCACGCCGATCTCGACGCGGCCGCCGCTGAGGGTGTCGACGGTGGCGACGTCCTCGGCGAGACGGACCGGGTCCTCCAGCGGCAGGACGTTGATCTCGGTGCCGAGCCGGATACGGCTCGTGCGGGCCGCCGCATGGGCGAGGAAGGTCCACGGCGAGGACAGGCCGCCGCCGTTGAGGGCGACGTGGTGCTGAGCCACCCAGCCGACGTCGAAGCCCAACTCGTCGGCGACGGTGAACAGTTCCTGGGCGTTGCGGTAGGTGCGGGCGAAGTCGTCGTCGCGGCCCTGGACATGGGTGAGGAAACCGAGCCGGAAGCGGGGTCTGTCGCTGGTCATTGGCATGCCTTTCGCATACGACGTCGCGGGCGGTCGGCCCGGCCGTGCTCAGTCGGCCACGAGCGTGTGCTCGCGGCTGTGGCGGTTGGCGGGGATCGGCAGACCGAGGTTGCCGCGCAGGGTGTCGGCGGTGTACTCGGTGCGGAACAGGCCGCGCTTCTGCAGGATCGGGACGACGCCGTCGACGAAGAGGTTCAGTTCCTCCTCGGTGCGGAAGGCGAGGTTGATGCCGTCGAAGGTGCCGGCGTCGAACCACCGCTCGACGGTGTCGGCGACGGTGCGAGGGTCCCCGACGAACGGCGACCGGCGGAACTGGTTTGCGGTGTCCGCGACTTGGCGAAGGGTCAGGTTCTCGGTGCGGGCCCGCTCGATGATCTTCGCGGCTCCGGTACGGCCGCCCTTCTCGGCCAGGTGCGCGACGTCCGGGAAGGGTGCGTCGAGGTCGTGCACGCTGAAGTCATAGGCACCGAAGGACCGGCCGAGCAGCGCGAGGTTGCGCTCGAAGTCGTTGTCCTCCTCGAAGATCTCCCGTTCGCGGCGGCGGGCGGCCTCGTCGGTGGCGGCGACGACTGGCCCGCCGTGGATGAAGATCTTGATGTGGTCGGGGTCGCGGCCGTAGGCGGCGGTGCGCTTCTTGATGTCGGCGTAGTACTCCTGCGCCTGCTGGAGGGTTCCGCCGGGCGCGTAGATGCCCTCGGCGACCCGGGCGGCGAGGTCACGGCCCTCTTCGGACACCCCGGCCTGGAAGATCACCGGCTGGCCCTGCGGGGAGCGGGAGAGGTTCAGCGGGCCGGCCACCGTGAAGTGCTCGCCGACATGGTCGAGTTCGTGCAGCTTGGCCGGGTCGAGGAAGACGCCCCGCTCGACGTCGGCGGGGAAGGCGTCGTCCTCGTAGGAGTCCCACAGCCCACGGGCGACCTGTACGAACTCCAGGGCGCGGTCGTAGCGGGTGGCGTAGTCGAGGTGCTCGTCCAGCCCGTAGTTGCGGGAGGTGCCGATGTCGAAGCTGGTCACGACGTTCCAGCCGGCGCGTCCGCCGCTGATGTGGTCGAGGGAGGCGAACCGGCGGGCGAGGTTGAAGGGCGAGTTGTACGTCGAGCTCGCGGTGCCGACCAGGCCGATGTGCCGGGTGTGGGTGGCGACCGCCGACAGCAGCGTCAGCGGCTCGAGACGGTTGAGGTAGTGCGCGGGGTAGGTGGCGTTGATGAACTGGCTGTCGACGATGAACAGGGCGTCGAACAGGGCGTGTTCGGCCGCCTGCGCCTGCCGGATGTAGTAGTTGATGTCGATGCTGGCGTTCTTCGCGACGCGCGGGTCCTTCCACAGGCCGTGCTGGCCCGGGCCGCCGACGCCGTAGGGGTGCAGCGCGAGATGGATCGTGCGGGGCATGGCAGTTCCTGTCTGTCGTGGGTTCAGGCGTGCAACAGGGCGCGCAGAGAACGGCGTTCGGCGCGGTCGGCCGGTGCGCTGTGCAGGGTGGGCGCGGAGCTGAGGAGCAGACGTGTGTAGGCGTGCCGCGGCCGGTTGACGACGTCGCGGGCGGCGCCGGTCTCGACCAGCTCGCCCTGGTACAGCACCGCGATGCGGTCGGCGACGCCGGCGACGGATCCGAGGTCGTGGGAGATGAAGACCAGGGCGACGCCTTCGGCGCGCAGTTCCTTGAGGATCTCCAGGATCTGCACGCGGTTGGCGGAGTCCAGGGCACTGACCGGTTCGTCGAGGATGACCAGGCGTGGCCCGGTGACCAGGGCCCGGGCCACCGCGACGCGCTGGCGCTGTCCGCCGGAGAGTTCGCCGGGCAGCCGGTCGAGGAGGTCCTCGGTGAGGCGGACGCGGTGCAGGAACTCCCGAACGCGGGCCGCCGCTTCCTCACGGGTCGCGCCGGCGACGAGGAGGGGCTCGGCCAGAGAAGCTTCGATACTCAGGTCCGGGTCGAGACTGCGCAGAGGGTCCTGGAAGACGTACTGGATCACGCCCTTGCGGCGCAGGGCGCGCCACTGGCGGGCGCCGTGGGAGGTGACATCCTCGCCGTCGACGGCGATCGATCCGGCGGAGGCGCGCACGAGGCCGAGCGCGGCCCGCGCGAGGGTGGACTTGCCCGAGCCCGTCTCGCCGATGATGCCGAGGGTCTCGCCCGGCCCGACGCTCAACGAGACGCCGTGCAGGGCGCGTCGGCGCCGGCGGCGCAGCCCGTAATGCACCTCCAAGTCCTCGATCTCGAGGACCGGACCGGTGGAGGCGAGGGTGCGATCGCTGCTCACGCGTCCTCCTTCGGGGCGAGGAACTTCTCCAGGCCGTACTGCTGGTGCTCGGCGATGAGCAGGCGGGTGTAGTCGTGCCGCGGGTGGTGCAGAACCTCGTGGGTGGGCCCGTGCTCGACCACCTCGCCCTGGCGCATGACGAGGACCTCGTCGCACAGCTGGGCGACGACGGCCAGGTCGTGGGAGACCACCACGAGGGCCAGGCCGGTGCGCTCGCGCAGGTCCGCCAGCAGGTCGAGGATCTCGGCCTGGACAGTGACGTCGAGCGCGGTGGTGGCCTCGTCGGCGATCAGGATGCGCGGGTCGGCGGCGACGGCCGCCGCGATGAGCACCCGCTGGAGCATGCCGCCCGACAGCTCGAACGCGTACTGGGAAAAGACCAGTTCGGGGTCCCTGAGGTGCACGGCGCGCAGCAGCTCGATCGCCTGCCGGCGTGCCTCGCGCCGCCCCACGCCCTTCTTGACGCGGATGACCTCGGCGACCTGCTTGCCGACGGGGATCGAGGGGTTGAGGTAGGAGGCCGGGTCCTGGAAGACGGCGCTGATCGTGGCGCCGCGCAGTGCCGTCCACTGGGCGGGCGTGAGGTCGCTGATGTCGCGGCCCTCGATCTCGATCGAGCCGCCGCCGACCTCGAAGTGGGCGGGCAGAATCCCCAGCGTGGCACGGCAGGTGAGGGTCTTTCCGCTGCCGGACTCGCCGACGATGCCGACCGTCTTTCCGGGGATGAGCGTGAAACTCACGCCGTGGACGATCTCGCGTCCGCCGGCCTGGTCGCTGATGCGCACGTCGCGCACGGACAGTACGGGCGGCGCGGGGGTGGCCGCGGCGGCGGCTTCGGTGCGTTCGGTTGCCTCGCTGCCGGCGGGCAGCTTCTGGGACAGGGTGCTCATCACGCACCTCCGGCGGGAGCGGGGTCGGCCTGGTCGAGCCGGCCTGCGCGGGCGCGGCGGCTGTTGAGCAGCGCCCGGCCGGCCTCGCCGGAGACGTCGCGGATGGCGTCGGCGAGGACGTTGCAGGCCCAGACGGTGATCATGATCAGGAGTGCGGGTGCGAGCGGCGCCCACGGCCGTTGGCTGAGGTAGCCGAGGTCGGAGGCGAGCAGGCCGCCCCAGGTGGGCGCGGGTGGCTGGACGCCGATCCCGAGGAACGTCAGGCTCGAGACGATCACGAAACCGACGCCGATGGTCTGCGCGAGCGCGACCGCGATGGGCGGCAGCACCTTAGCCCAGACATGGCGGC
This sequence comes from Streptomyces sp. NPDC047453, assembly GCF_040643155.1. Lineage (NCBI taxonomy): Bacteria > Bacillati > Actinomycetota > Actinomycetes > Kitasatosporales > Streptomycetaceae > Streptomyces > Streptomyces sp. NPDC047453. The sequence continues at coordinate 18,285 of NZ_JBEYTS010000088.1, forward strand.
GTACGACCCAGCCGATCGCGGCACCGGAGATCAGCGCCGCCTCGACGTACTGGGAGCGGGCCACCGCCAGCGTGGCGGCACGGGAGACCCGGTAGAACAGCGGGGACACCAGCGCCCCGGTCACCAGCATCGCCTGGGTAATGCCGTTGCCGAGCAGGGCGACGACGGCGACGGCAAACAGCAGGAAGGGCAGGGCGACAAGCGTGTCGGCCAGCCGGAGGGTGATCCACTCGAAGGTCCGGCCGAGATACACCGACAGAATGCCGGGGACCACTCCGACCACGAGCGCGGTCAGCGCGACCTCCAGCGAGCCGAGGACGCTGATGCGGGAGCCGTCGAGCAACCGGCTCAGCACGTCCCGGCCCAGGTAGTCGGTGCCCAGCCAGTGGGCGCCGGAGGTGGCGGCGAGGGTGTTGTCGCTGGTGGCCAGCGGATCCTGCGGGGCGAGCAGCGGGCCGAACACCGCGAGGAAGGCGATCACCGCGAGGACGGTGACGGCGATACGGCCGGACGGCAGGGACAGGACACAGCGCACCATGGCTCACACCCCCCTCTGGGACGCGGGCGTCACGCGAGCCAGCACCAGATTGACGACGAGGTTGAACAGGACGACCAGGACGATCGACACGACCAGCACGCCCTGGACGGCCGGCACGTCACCGGCCTGGGCGGAGTCGTTGGCGAACCGGCCGAACCCCTGAAGGCCGAAGATCCACTCCGTGACGACGGAGGCGCCCACGAGAGCGGGGAACTTCAGGCCGAGGGTCGCCAGTGCCGGACCGAGGCCGTTGCGCAGCACGTGGGTGAAGAAGATCCGGCGCGCACTCAGCCCCCGCACCAGCGCCCCGGTCACATAGTTCTCGCGGTAGGCGGCGATGAGGCTGGTGCGCAGCTGGCGGGCGACGTCGGCGATGACGTCGAAGCTCAGGGCGACGGCCGGCAGCGTGATGTGGGCGAGCCACGGGCCGACGCCCTGGTCCGGCTTGACGTAACCGGCGGAGGGGAACAGCCCCAGGCCGACCGCGAACACCGCCACCAGAACGATCCCGACGACGAAGGCGGGCATCACCGAGATCAGCGTGACGAAGCCGGTGACGGCGCGGTCGATCCAGGTGGTGCGGCGCAGCGCCGCGAGCGTGCCCAGGCCGAAGCCCGCGACGACGCCGATGAGCAGGGCGAAGGTAGCCACGGAAAGACTCACGCCGAGGCCGAGTCCGATGAGCGTGGAGATGTCGGCGCCGTTGGTCCAGCTCGTCCCGAGCTGTCCGTGCAGGACGCCGTTGATCCAGTCGCCGTACTGCACCAGGAACGGGCGGTCGAGACCCCACTGGGCCTCGACCCTGGCGACCGCCTCGGGTGTGGCCTCCTCGCCCAGCTGGATCCGCGCCGGGCTGAGCCCGCTGAGCGAGCGCAGCGCGAACGTCACGAACGTCGCGACCAGGAAGACGGGCACGAAGATCGCGATCGACCGGGCGACGGTGACCAGGATGCGGCCCAGGGTGTGCCGCGCCCTGGCCGCGGCAGCCGTACGACGGTCGACGGGTGCGGCCGGTGCCTGCGCCTGCGTCGTCATCATGGGGTGCCCCCTCTCGATGATGGGCTCTGGGTGGTCCGGGTGGATGGACGGGGCGTCAGCTGCCGCCGATGGTCACGCCGGTCCAGTCGATGTGGGCCGGGTTCTTCGGCAGGCCGGAGACGGACTTGCTCTTGGCGATGAGGTTGGGCTGGGAGTAGGTGAAGACCAGCGCCTTGCTCGCCAGACCGGCCCGGGTCGCCGCCTGGAGGACCTTGGCGTAGTCGGGCGAGTCCAGCGGCGTCTGGCGGACCTTGGCCACCGCCGCCTCGAAACCGGCCGGCTCGTACGGGGAGCTGAGGTTGAGCGGGCCGTTGGGACCGAAGTGCGCGGTGAGGGTCTGAACTGCCGAGTCCCGGCCCGTCGTTGCGTACAGCGAGAAGGTCAGGTCCTTGGCGAAGAACGGCGTCGCCCAGTTCTTGTCGATCTTGATCGTGACCTTGATGCCGACCTTCGCCAGCTGCGACTGGACGATCTCCGCCTGCGGGTCCTCGGCCGGGATGACCAGGTTCAGCTTGATGTCCCCGGACTTGTAACCGGCCTCGGTGAGCAGCTTCTTCGACTTGGCCGGGTCGTAGGGGTAGGTATTCGCCGACGCGGGGTCGTAGGCGACGTATCCCTTCGGGAAGGGCTGGTCGGTCACCTCGCCGTAGCCGAAGGTCAGCTTGTCGACGAACTCCCGGCGGTTGATCGCGTAGCGGACCGCGCCGACCACCTTGTCGTTGTCGAACGGCGCCTTGTTGACGTTCAGGCTGATGTTGGAGGCGTTGAAGCCGGGCTGGACGAAAACGTCGAGGCCGGCCTTCTTGGCGGCCTTGGCCTGGCTAGGGTCGATGTCGGCGAAGTTGTAGACGCCGGTCTGCAGGCCGGAGACCACCGTGGAGGCGTCGGGCGCCGAGGTCAGCTCGACGTCGTCGATGTGGATGTTCTTGGCGTCCCAGTAGTCGGGGTTCTTCTTCAGGACCGCCTTGGTGCCCGGAACGATCTGCGTGATGGTGAACGGGCCCGCGCCGACTGGGTTCTGGTCCAGCTTCGCCGGCGACTTCGCCGCCTTGGGGCTAGCGATCTGCAGCACGCGCTCACCGAGCAACTGGGGGATCTGGTAGTCGACTTGGCTGAGGTGGATGACCGCGTCGAGCCCCTTGGCGTCCACCGACCTGATGGACGTCAGATCGCCGAAGAGCGCCGAGTTCTTCTGCTTCTTGGCGCGTTCGATGGCGGCCTTCACCGCGGCGGCGTCGACCGGCTCACCGTCGCTGAACTTCAGGTTGGGGCGCAGATGGAAGGTGATCTGGTCGCCCTTGCCGTTGTACTTCCAGCTCTTGGCCAGGTCGGGAACGGCGTTGCCCTTCTCGTCGGTGCGCGTCAACGAGGCGTACACCAGGGCCAGTTCACGGAACTGGGCGCCGCTTCCGCCCACCACCGGGTCCCAGTGGGTGGGGAAGTAGGAGGAGGCCCACTTCAGCGTGGCGTTCCCGCCGGCGGCCGCGGAGTTGCCGCCGCAGGCGCTCAGGGCCGGGGTGAGCACGGTGGCGAGAACGGTCCCCAACGCCGCGGCGCGCAGCCGGGCATGGCGGGCGGGGCGCAGTCTGGGGCGGCGGGGCGTGCGCGGTCCGGACATCTCAGGTTCCTTCTACGAGGGCACCGGCCCGGGTCGGGACCACGGGCTCGGGGACGAGGGCGGTGGGCCGCGGCGTCGTGGTACGGCGCAGCGGGCCCGGGCGGGCATGCATGTGCAGGGCGTCGCGCACGCGGGCCTGCCGGACTCGGGGCATGAGGCGCCGACAGCGCCGCGGGCGAAGGCCAGGAAAGGTGGGAAGGGTGGGGAGAGGGCGGACGAAACGCTGGGAGCACGGTTCGGGACGACGCGCACCGGGTGGCACAGCGGCGGGAAGCCGGTGCCGGCGGGAGCGCTCAGGCGCCCGTGAGCCGTGGACGGCGGAGGGTCAGCGACAGAGGGCGCTGCATGTGCGCCGCAGGTCCACGTAGCGGCACACCACACCGGGGTGCGTCGTAAGCATGGTGCTCATCCTGGGGGCAGTCCTCGGCGCCTGTCAATGGACACCAAAAGGTGTCTCATTCGTCGGGACGGTCTCTGACCGCAGGTCAGAGCCCCGTCAGGGGGCGGCGGGTGCTCCGGGGCCGGCGGCCGGGTGGGTGGCGGCCTCCTCGGGGTGCAGCCACAGCGGCCCGCCCGCGGTGTCGATCCGCAGCGCCCGCGCAGGGGGCCACGTGCCGGTCGTCAGCAGCCGGCGCTCGGGGTCGGTCAGACTCCGGTAGCGGGCGAGCGCCGCCGCGGGGTCGAGGGGCGCGGGGTCGACCGGCAGCCCCGGTGCCAGCTCCTCGACCGCCGAGGCGTACTCCTCGTACGGCCGCCATCCGGGTACGGCGCGCACGCCCGAAGGCGACCGGAACAGCAGGGTGGGCAGCGCGTAGCGGTGTCCGCCGTCCGGTGTCTCCTTGGCGGCGCCGGGGTGCGGGGACTCGCCGCGCACGGACGCCACTTGGGGCACGGGGCGACGGGCCTCGGCGTGGTCGGAGCGGACCGCGTCCCGTACGGCCGCGGAGGCCGCGTCGGCCGTGAGGCGCTGCAGGTCCAGGTCCGGCACGCCCCGTGCCGCCGCCAGTGCCAGCGCGGGGGTGTCCGCGGGCTCGCCGAGAACGAAGACGGTCTCCCGCAAGCGGCGCAGCACCCGGTCGGCCACCTGCGGCCCCTGCGCCTCGGCCGCCTTGGCGACGAGGGAGGACGGCCAGGAGCTCGCCGCCACCCGGTGGAGCCGGAAGGCCCGGGGCGCGCGCGTGTGGCGGCCGATGTCCTCGACGTAGCGGGCGTACCAGGCGGTCTCCGCGTCCGGATCGGGGGCCGGGTCGTCGTCGTGGTCGAACAGGATGCAGTACACGCGACGCCAGCCGGCCCGGCCGTCGAGCGCCGCGCGCAGCCGGCGGAAGACGGGCTCCGAGCCCCAGGCCCAGGGACACAGCGGGTCGGTGTACTCCACCACCTGCAGCGGCGCACGGCCTGCCGGAACTGTCACGCGGCTCCCTTCCGGACCGCCCGCGCCTCCGCGTCCCCGGGCAGCAGCGCGGTGAGCGTGGTGGCGCCCAGCAGAGCGGCGGCGTCCGCCTCGATCCGGCGCCAGACCCCGGGCAGTCCGGAGGCAGGGGCGGGATAGTCGAGCCCGGTCAGCGGCTCGCCCCGCAGGGTGATCAACTCGCCGTCCACGGCGCGCGCGACGTCAAGGAGCGTGATCTCGTCGGCGGGCCGGCCGAGCCAGTACCCGCCCTCGCAGCCGCGCTGGCTGCGCACCAGGCCGGCCTTGCGCAACTCGCCCACCACCGACTTCAGGAAGCGGAACGGGATCTGCTGCGAGGAGGCGATGGCCTCGCACGTCAGGGGGCGGGAGGGTTCGCGGGCGAGCTCCAGCAGAGCCCGTGCGGCGTAGTCCGCCTTCGCGGAGATATGCATGCGCACATGATGCCCGAGAAGCGGGCCGCCGCCAGGGCTTTTGCCGCCCCAGCTGTCTCGTTACGGGAACATTGCCGCAGGTGAACCGCAATAGACACCTCTTGACATCCTTTTCCGGGCGGTTCTAGCGTCCGAGCCATGAGCGAGCCGCTGACCACCCCCGGTGAAGGTTTCCACCCCCATCTCGGAGATGCGCCCGAAGGGCCGACAGCCCCCCTGTGCACGCGACTTCACCACATCCGCGCCGACGCGCTCGACGGCGACACCGCCCAGACCGGCGGCATGCGCCGGTTCGCCGCGGTCAGCGGGAAGACGGTCGGGTCGGAGAAGCTGTGGATGGGCCAGACCCACGTCGCCCCCTCCACCTCCTCCTCCGACCACCACCACGGCAAGTCCGAGACCGCCATCTACGTCGTCAGCGGCCACCCCGAGTTCGTCTTCCTCGACGACTCGGGCCCCCGGCCCGAAGAGGTACGGCTGCGCACCGCCCCCGGCGACTACATCTTCGTCCCGCCGTTCGTGCCGCACCGCGAGGAGAACCCCGACCCCGCCGAGGAGGCGGTCGTCGTCATCGCCCGCAGCACCCAGGAGGCGATCGTGGTCAACCTCCCGCACCTGTACCCGCTGAAACCCGAAGACACCTGACCACCGACATGTGCACGGCTCGCCCGCAGGGACGCTGAAACTCCTCCATCTGGCCGATGCTCCGTTCGCAGACGAGCCCGCAGAGATCCGCCCCCGACTGTAAGGACTCGAATCAAAATGAGGCTTTGAGGCCTCGCCAGCAGATGATCGCGCAGCCGAGAGTGAGGAAGGCCTGGTGGATGTCGGCGCGGACCTCCCCGCGAATGCGCAGACGTCAAAACCAGTGCAGGAGGGCGAAGGCGGCTTCCACGACCCAGCGGTTCTTGCCCAGGCCGCTGCCGTGGTCGGTGCCGCGCCGTGCGATGACGGGCCGGATGCCCAGCTCGCGGACTTGGCGGCGGTAGATGTCGTGGTCGTAGCCGCGGTCGGCGTAGAGCACGTCGGGGCGCCGGCGGGGGCGTCATCGCTATCCCCGGATCGGCGGCACCGCCTCGATCAGCGGAGATGACGTGGTGCTTGCTGCCCGTCTTGCCGCGGTCCACCGGCGAACGCCCGGTGGCGTTCCCGCGCTTCAAGGCCCGCAGGTGGGAGCCGTCGACGGAGGCCCGGGAGAGGTCGAGCATGTCACCGGCGCGCAGTTCGGCGAGCAGAAGTTCGTGCAGTTGCTGCCAGACTCCCGCTTCGTTCCAGTCCCGCAGTCGCCGCCAGCACGTCATCCCGGAACCGAAGCCGAGCTCCTGCGGCAGGAACTCCCACCGGATCCCGGTGTACAGCACGAACAAGATCCCGCACAGCACTTTGCGCTGGTCAAGCTGCTTACGGCCCGGATAGCGGTAGCGTCGCTCCACTGTCGGCAGCAGTGGCTCGATCCGCGCCCACAGCCCGTCCTCGACCTCCCACGGCCTGCGTGCACCCACCCCAGTAGCCGTCGCACACCCCCACATCGACCAACCCCGGTTATTCAGCGGAATTGGTCGGGCTGACGCCCTGACAGCAGAAAGGTGCCGCTGACCTGCGAGGATGCGAGTGTCTAGATCGTATCCG
>NZ_JBEYTS010000089.1:0-23795 GCF_040643155.1 Streptomyces sp. NPDC047453
GGGGCTGTCCGGCCGCAGGCCGGACAGCCCCTTCTTCGTCATGGGGTGGTTGGGGCGAGGTGCCAGGTGCCGCTGGTGCGGGTGAGTCCGAGGTTGATCAGTCGGCGGAGGTTGAGGGCGGCGGCGCGGTGGTGGAGCGCGATGTTGTCGGCGATCACGCCTCGGTAGCGGACGCGGCGGTGGCCGTGGGCGACGAGCCAGGCGATGGCGCGTTCGACCGGGGGCCGCCAGCGGCGGTATTCGTCCTGCCAGGCGGTGTCGGTGGCGGCCTGGTGCCGGGCGGCGGTCAGCAGTTCGTGCTGGGGGTGGACATTGACGACCCGTCCGGCCTTCGAGGTCGTGCAGCGTTCCCGCAGCGGGCAGTCGGTGCACAGCCGTTTGAACTGGGCGGTGCGGCCCCCGTTGGCCGTGGGGCGGCCCAGATTCGCGGTCTGTCCCGCCGGGCAGGTCACGGTGGCGGCGCCGGTGTCGACGTGGAAGTCGTCGATGGTGAAGCCGCCGGGGACGGCCTGCCGCAGCGGCGGTGGTTTGATCACCAGGACGTGGCCCCGGGCGTCAGCTGTTCGCGCAGGCTGCCGGTGCCGTAGGCGGAGTCGCCGAGCACGGTCAGCGTCTCGCCCTCGCTGTGGTCTTCGTCGGCCAGCAGGTCCAGCGCGACGGCGGCCTCGTGGTTGTCCGGGCCGTAGCCGCCGGTCAGCGCCACGGCGGTGAACAGTCCGGCCTCCGGCTCGAAGGACACGTGCCCGCGGTAGCCCTCCTGGTGGCGGGCGCGGTTCTTGTGGATGTGCCGGGCATCGGCATCGACGGTGGACACCGTCCGGTCGGGCACGGTGCGCCGGGCGATGCGCCAGCGTCCGTCGCGGCCGTCGGAGTCCTCGGCCGGCTCCACGTCCTGGCCGGCGACCAGGGCGAGCAGGCCCACCGCGTTCGCGGCCCGCTCGCCCAGCTCGCGCTCGGGCAGCCGGCCGAGCAGGTTGAGTGCGTCGGACACCAGCGCGTCGACCAGCGCGGCGCGGGCGGCCTCGTCATTCCAGGCGATCTTGGGTTTGCCGGGGTCGGTGTAGTCGTGCGCGGTGCACCACCGGCCGGCGATCTCGCCGGCGCCCGGGACCTCGCGGATCACCCGGCGGATCGCGGGCGCAGCTGGGCGGCGCCGGCCGGAACCGGCAGGCCAGCGTCTCCCCTCCCGCCTGGCGTCGCCACGCTACCGGCGGCGCGGCGGCCCCGGCCGACGCGCAACTGGCTGAGCGCGCCTCGATCCCCGGCCGCGTCCGCGCCGCCCACCCCGCCCATCCCTTCTCCCTCAACTCCAGCCAGGGACTGGGCAAAAGCGGCCGCAACGGGAATGTCAGAGGCCCGACCAGGCCAAAGCCGCGTGGTGATCTGCACAGATGCGGAACCGGTTCTTCGGGTCGCGCAACAGGAGACGCAACATAAGCCGCGACAGATAGCGCAATCGTAGGCGCAACCCATGCCGCAAAGCGGTGCTCCTGGCCGACCGAGGGCACCCAGCGGGACCCGTCATGCGGCCCGGACAGCTCCCCGGGTGCGGGCCAACTGCCGCAGCTCGGTGCGCGCCGCCGACGCCGACGGGACGGTCTCCCAGTAGGGATGCCACCACAGACGTACGGACAGGCTCAGCAGGCGGCGGCGCAGAGCCGTGGTGTCGCGGGGGGCGAGGCGCGGCGAGCGCGGCGTAGGTGGCGTTCCAAGCGTGCTGGGCCTGCACCAGGTCGTCGGGGAAGTCGGTGGAGTCCATACCGGCATTAGACGCGTGTCACCAACGTCCCGGGACAGCACAGCTAGGGCCAGGGCGTGGGCCGGGCGTGCTGGAGTTGCCTGGACCTCGCGCTCGCTCTCGCTGAAGGCCGGCGGCGCGACATCGGTCAGTGAAAGCCCTGACACCGCCGAGGGCCAGCACGACGACCCGTGTCGTACGTCGACGATCAGGCCTCGTCCGGCCACGTCGTCACCGTCTGGCCCTGCCCCTCATCGATGAGGGTGATGCGGGCGCCGGGCATAGTGCCGTACTCCCCCACCCATGACGAGAACTTGCGGCGAGCGGTCGCCTCACTCCCCCACCAGCCCTGCATCACCAGACGGCCGGCCGCCGTCACGGTCAGATAGAAACGCTGAGAGTCATCCACGGCAGCCGCCCTCGTCGTCGATCACAACGGTCAGCTGCACCCCGGCCTCGGCTGCGGCAGCACACAGGTCAGCGATGATCTCGACCACCGTGCCCGGCACTGGGACGGCTGCAGGTCGATGGTGGCAAGGTGGCAGGGGACGGGGCCGGGGCCAGACTGGCGGGATCCACGGCAAGGTGGTGCAGCACGTCGCTGATCGCCATGGATACTCCTTCCTCTCTGGCCCCCTGGATTGCAGTCTTCCACCCCAACCATAGAATCGAACATGTGAACGATCCGCCGCCTGACCTGCCCCGTCTCCGCATCCTGGAGACGTGGCTCGTCCTCACCCTCGACCGGGTACGGCAGCAGATCGCCACAGCCGAGCGCCGCGAGCAGGAGCGCCAGCGCGGCGAGCAGGCCCGGCCGGCCGCACCCGACTGGATCCTCGAAGGCGGCCTGAACCATGACTCACCGCCTGTCGCCGTCGGCGGCTGCCATATGGCAGGCAAACGCTGGAAAGGCGTACCCCGGGACGTTGCCTTGCAAGCTCTGAGCGAAGGCATCGAGGCCTGCGGGCACTGCCGGCCGGACGCTGAACTCGGCTACTTGGATGGCTAGTAGCGTGTCGCTGCTTAGCTCTGGGTTGTTTGGTCGGGAGGCTGGTGTGTGGCAGATTCCCCTTCCGTTCTGCCGGACAGGGCTGGTGCGATGGGTTCGCAGAAGAAGAGGCCGGTGGTGCTGACCGCGGCTGATCGTGAAGAGTTGGTTCGGTTGACCACGACGGGGGTCCATCCGGCCTCGGTGATCAGGCGGGCGCGGGTGCTGCTCGCGCTCGACACCTCTGCAGGCCCACCATGTAGGACAGCTCGCCCTGTACCGCTTCCAGCGCGAAGGCGGCCCGGCGCTGTCCCGCCTTCGTCATCGCGGCGATCGCCTGCCTGGTCACCATCGGGGCCGGCACCATCAGCAGACCTGCTACGAAGGCAGCGGCCAGCAGGGTCGTGTACGGCAGTACCGCGATGCTCAGCCAACACGCGACCTGAACCACGACGGTGATCAGCAGCACGATACGCGCGCCCCGCCGGTCGATCATGCGGCCCAGCAGCGGACCGCCCAGCGCCAGACCGGTGGTCATGGCCGCCGCGGCTCCTCCCGCTGCCGCGTAGCTCATGTCCAGGCCCAGAACGACGTACATCGTCAGCGCCATCCCGGAGGCCGTGATCGCGGTGCGGGCAGCGAGGCCGTCATTCCCGACGCCCTCATGTTCTACCGGCGCGGCCGTGATGGCGGCGAGGGGGCGATGCTGCGGGCATTCGTCGAGGTCGACCGGGCCACCATGGGCCCCGAACACCTGGCCGCGAAACTCACCGCCTACGCCCGCCTCTACGACTACGTGCCCGCGCCTGCGCCCGGCCGGCGGCACCGACAGGCCGGCCAGGAACCAGTGCAGGAGGAGTGGAGGCGGCACTACCCGCTCTTCCCGCGGCTGCTGTTCGTCCTGGACGGCACCGGACCCGCCGGCATTGAGACGCGTATCAGGCTCTGCGCGCGGACGCCGCGGACCTGGCACTGGCTGGCTTCCTGTGCAACGTCCCCGTGCTGGTGGCGCCGCTGGTCGAGCTACTGCAGGGCGGCCCTGCCGAGCCCGTGTGGCACCCCGTCCGGGACCCCGGCAGCACCGTCAGCTGGAGCCACTTCCCGGGCTGGACACGCCCCATGCAGCCCCTGCCCACCGCGGTGCAGCGGTTGCGCACCACCCCGACCACAGGCCCGACCACAGCTGGTCGGAGCGTTGGGCGGCCAGTTGAGCCCAGAGGTGGCACCTTTGGCGCAATCTCTGCGACAAGGTCCAGCTCGAGGTTCGCGCACACGTCGGATGTTGGGCCACCATCAACCCGCCCCGCCCCGGCGGAGTACGCGAGCAGACTACCCGCGAACGCTGGAACAAGATCCATGATCTCCTCGGCCAGGGCGTCGGCCTGCTCGACTGCTCCCGCCGCCTGGGCGTGGCCCTGAACACCGTCAAACGCTACGCCCGCATGCCTGAACCCCAGGTGCTGCGAATCGCCCCCACCTACCGGCCCACCCTCGTCGACCCCTACCGGGATCATCTGCGCGCCCGTCGCGCGGCCGATCCCGCAGTCCCTGTCACCCACCTGCTGCAGGAGATTCGGGAGTTGGGCTATACGGGCAGCGCCAACCTGTTGGTCCGCTATCTCAACCAGGGCCGCGCTGAAGGCGACCGCCCCGTCACTACCCCACGTCACGCCAGCCGCCTGATGCTCACCGACCCCGAAAACCTGCGACCGAAGGGAACGGCCCTGCTGGACAAGATCGCCGTGGCCTGCCCGGAGATGACCGCACTCGCCGATCTCGTCCGCGGCTTCGCCGCCCTGCTGAAACCGGCCCAGGGCAACACGTGAAACTCACCGCCTGGATCACGGCCGTCCGCGCCGTCGGCCTGCCCCACCTGCGCAGCTTCACCAACGGCCTCGAAATCGACCGGCAGGCCGTGGACGCCGGCCTCACCTTGCCCTACCACAACGGCCGCACCGAAGGCGTTCAACACCCGCACCAAGCGGATCATGAGACAGATGCATGGCCGCGCCGGATTCGACCTCCTCCGCCACCGCATCCTCCTGCCCTGACAGATACCCAGCGTCACCACCGACTACGGCCAGACCCGAAGACCGTACAGACCCTCTGCAACCAGAGATACACGCATTGGAAACCGCACTGTAATCTCCAGGGCGCCGATAGCTACGCGCGTTGACTCTAGGCTGCCCCTGGTCTGCTTACCCTGCTTCGCACCCTGAATGGGGATCTTCCTTGCCCGAAACCAGCAAAACCGGCAACCATCGCGGCAACCGCGGGCGCCGTACTCGGCTCATCTGGTCCGTCACCGCGGGCCTGGCAGCGGTGGCGATCCCGGTCGCGGCCTTCGCGAACCCGGCTGAAAAAGAAGACAAGAACGTTCGCATCGAGCAGCTGCAGCTGCTGGCGATCAACGATTTCCACGGCAACCTGGAGCCGCCGGCGGGCTCGTCCGGAACCATCAAGGAGAAGGACGCCAACGGCCAGATCGTCTCCACCCCGGCCGGCGGCGTCGAATACCTCGCCACCGCCCTGCGCGAGGCCCGCAAGGGCCACAAGAACACGATCACCGTGTCGGACGGCGACAACGTGGGCGCCAGCCCGCTGCTGTCCAGCCTCTTCCACGACGAGCCCACCATCGAGGCTCTGAACAAGGTCGGCGTCGAGGTCAGCGTCGTCGGCAACCACGAGTTCGACCATGGGCGCGCCGAGCTGCTGCGTCAGGCGAACGGCGGCTGCCACCCGGTCGACGGCTGCTACACCAAGGACCGGAAGTTCAAGGGTGCGGACTTCCCGATCCTGGCGGCCAACGTCACCGACGAGAAGACCGGCGAGACGATCCTGCCCCCGTACACGATCAAGAACGTGCACGGCATCAAGGTCGGCTTCATCGGTGTCACCCTGCACGACACCCCGAACATCGTCAGCGCCTCGGGCGTCAAGGGCATGAAGTTCGGCGACGAGGTCCAGACGATCAACAAGTACACCGCCGAGCTCAAGAAGAAGGGCGTCCGCACCATCGTCGCCCTGGTGCACGAGGGCGGCTTCCCGTCGGGCGCCACGTATGACTACGACTGCAACACGCCGACCCCCGGCGCCGCCATCACCGGTCCGATCGTGGACATCGCCAAGAAGGTGGACCCCGAGGTCGACGCGGTCCTCACCGGTCACACCCACAACGCCTACAACTGCACGGTCATGGACCCGGCCGGCCAGCCCCGGCTGGTGACCAGCGCCGCCTCCTTCGGCCGTCTCTACACCGAGATCAACCTGCCGATCGACATGGAGACGGGCGACGTCGTCCGCAGCCAGATGACCGCCGCCAACCACGTCGTCCGCCGGACCGTGGCCAAGGCGCAGGACATGACCGACCTGCTCACGTCCTACCAGAAGCTGGCCGCGCCCATCGCCGGCCGCACCGTCGGTCACATCTCCGCCGACATCAACGGTGCCGGCAGCAGCGCCTTCGAGAAGCCGCTGGGCAACGTGATCGCCGACGCGCAACTGGAGGCTCTGGCCCCGGCCGACAAGGGCGGCGCCGAGATCGCCTTCATGAACCCCGGCGGCATCCGCACCGACCTCGCCTACAAGGCGTCCGGCTCGGAGGGCGACGGCGTGGTGACCTACGCCGAGGCCTTCGCCGTGCAGCCGTTCACCAACATGATGAACGTGCTCGACCTGACCGGTGCGCAGATCATCGATGTCCTGAAGCAGCAGGTCAGTGGGTCCAACGAGGTCGCGCCGAAGATCCTCCAGGTCTCGAAGGGCTTCACCTACAACCTGGACCTGACCAAGACCGGAGCTGACCGCATCGTCGTCGACTCCGTCAAGCTGAACGGTCAGTCGCTCGACCCGGCCAAGACCTACCGGGTCGCCATGAACGAGTTCCTGGCGGGTGGCGGCGACGGCTTCCCGGCCTTCACCGGTGGTACCAACAAGCTGGTGGGCCCGTCCGACCTGGACGTCTTCAGCGCCTACCTGACCGCGCACTCTTCGGTGGAAGCCCCGCTGGCCCCGCCGGCGCAGGACCGGATCAAGATCATCGGTTCGGGCGAGGACGTCCTCTGACGTCTGACAGAGTCGATGACCGCAGCGGGTGGGGTGCCCAGGCACCCCGCCCGCTGTCGTGTGCTGAGCTTGACCGAGCGATCCAAGACCCCGACTGGACGCGGGACTTTGTTGAAAAGGTCCAGGACACCGAGGAGGAGTCCGCACCTGCGCCGGCCGCGGACGAACGCTTCCAGGAGAACCTGGCGGCGGCGCGGATGTACTTCGAGGAGCACTGGACGCTGTGCGCGCCCGGGACGCGTCGGCGATGGACAAGCCGGTGGGGCAGTGGCTGTCCAACCTGCGCCGCCCAGGTGCGCTGGCCGAACCCCCGGAGTGGGAGGCCGCGCTCCAGGCGGTCGATGAGGACTGGAACCCGTCGTGGCCGGCGGAGTGGCAGCGGCACTTCGCCGCGCTGCGCGAGCAGGTGCGCGACGAAGAGGGCCAGGCGGAGGTCCTGCCCGGGTTCACCGTGCACGGGATGGACATCGGGAAATGGCTGGCCAAGCAGCGCAAGCCCGAGGTCTGGGCGGCCCTTGCCGCGGGACAGCGCGAGCGCCTGGAGGCCGTCGGCGTCGTCCCGCTGGCCCCGGAGCCGGAAACGCCCACGAAGCCGTCCACGGCAGCGGTGAGCACCTTCGAGCGGGGCGTGGCAGCCCTGGCGCAATACAAGGCCCGCACCGGCTCCTTGACGGTCCCTCGGGCCCACGTCGAACGGCTCGGCCCTCCAGGGGTCTGGAGTCGTCGTAGGGGATTGAGGCCGACTGATCCGCTGACCGGATCGCCCCGCGGATGCGGGGCGATCCGGTCAGTCACACGGTCGCCATGGGCGTGGCGGGCAGCGCGATCTCGGTGCGCAGGTCGTCCGGCCAAGTGAGCGTGACGAGTTGGCCACCATCGGTGGACGGTTGCACGGTCAGTGTGGGGTCGGCGTCATCCGGGGATCCCCGGCCCAGGAGCACGACGGCAGCGAGCACCTCGCCGTACGGCACGTCTCCGTCCGTGGCGAGCCAGGGGATCGCCGTCCAGGAACCGAGGGGACTGGTGTCCTGCTCGGTCGTGATCCCGGCGTGGTCGAATCCGCGCAGGGCGCGCAGGTGCGAGCGCAGCGACGCGGTTCGGGCCTCGGCGGATGGGCCCGGTTCGCCGGAGGTGACCTGCGCGGGGGTGACCTGTGTGCCTGGCTGGGTGTCGGCTGCCACTGGCCAGCCGCCCAGGCGGACAGTACGCCAGGACGGTCTCACCTCGGTTGCCGCCGGCGTGTCGACCCGGGCGAGGCGGATCTCCACCCCGTCGCGCAGCACCGAGGCGACGGTGACCACCGGCCCCGGGGTCACCGGCCCCCGTCGGCCGGAGCCGTAGTCGGGGGAGTCGTCGGCGTCGGTGTCGACCCAGTGCACCGGTCCGCGGGAGGCTGCGGCCAGTACGCCGCCCGGCAGTTCACGGGCGAACAGCTGCTTGAATCCAGAGCGGTGGGAGGCCTGGCCGGCGTCGTCCAGCAGTACGACGGCGTTGTCGGTCGGTGAGGCTACAGCTTCCGCGGTCAGTGGGGGGATCGTGGCAGTGGAGTAGCCGAGCCGCGCGTACGGGGGCGAGTCCGCACTGATGTCGCCGGGGCGGGCGTGGTCGGTGCCGTGGTTGAGGACCATGGCGATTCCGTCGCGGCGGCGTGCGGAGAGCAGCCAGCCGGGAGCGGTGAGCACGCGCTCCGTGTCGGCGGTCTCGATGGGCAGCGGGAGTTCCGTGTCCGTCCATACCGCGTGGTCAGCGGGCAGCATCAGTCCGAGCATTCCCTTGGACGCCCAGTACGGCGAGCCGGAGCCGGAGTAGGACTGGCGTATCGCCGGCCAGGTGTGGTGCCAGCCCAGCGTCAGCAGTCCTTGCCGGTCGGGGGCGCCGCGGTCGGTGAAGTGCCGGACGATGCCGCCAGTCACGCGGCGTACCAGGCCAGGCGGTTGCCCGCCGGCTCCGGTGACCGCGCCGACCCAGAACGGCGCGGCGGCGGCGAACCGATAGGTGAGGCTGCGGCCCTGCAGCAGCGGGGAGCCGTCCGCGCCCACCAGGCGCACCGCGTCGTCGAGGTAGTCCCGCAGGTCCGCGGCCCAGGTCTCGCGCAGCTCCGGAGAGCAGAGCGAGCCGGTGACGTCGAACAGGTGGGTCCACAGCAGCGGGTAGAGGTGCAGGGCCCAGCCGGTGTAGTGGTCGTAGGAACGTTCTTCGCCGTCGCTGAGCCAGCCGCCGGGCCTGCGCATCGAGGCGTGGAAGTCGAGATCCTCCTCGATGTCGTGGGCCGACCATGGGCCACCCACCTCGCGCAGGAAGGACTCGACGACGATCCTGAACCAGACCCAGTTGTTGCGCGGGTAGGCCTGTCCGAGGACGGTCGCCAGCCAGTCGACGGTCCGCTCGCGTACCCCGTCGTCGAGTTGGTCCCACAGCCAGGGCCGGGTCAGTTGCAGCACCAGAGCTATCGACGCGGCCTCGACCTTGGCCTGCCCGAGTTCGTTCGGGCGCGGCCAGGCCTCCGGTGAACGGGGGTCGGTGCCCGCCGCCAGGCCGCGTGCGTACTGGTCCAGCAGTCCGCCGAGGTCGGCGCCTTTCTCCCCTGCGATCCGGAAGCCGGCCAGCAGGAAGGTGCGGGCGAAGCCCTCCAGGCCGTCGGAGTCGGTGCCGTACATGCTGGTGGGGCCCGGCAGGGCGACGCGGGCAGCGGCCGGGGAGCGATACGGCTCGAGAGCGGCGAGCATCCGGTCCGCGAGAGCGGTCCAGTGGTCGCGGGTCCACCCGGTGTATGGGGAGAGGACCCGGTCCTCTGGGACGGTCGTGCCGGGGTGGATGGTCATGCCTGGGCTCCCACAGGATCTCGATGGGCGTGGCTGACTGCGAGGTCGGCGGTCGGTGCCACCGTCGTGAGCATCGTGCGGCTGTTGCGCCAGACGACGAAGAGCGTGCAGCCCGGCAGTACGGCAAGCCCGAGCAGGGGCGCCTGGTTGACGAGCACGAGGGTGATGCCGAGCAGCCCGAGGTTCAGCAGGGCGAGCCACCAGCGGCGCACCGACGCGTAGGACGCGGTCAGCAGCGTGCGTGGGGAGTGCCGCGGGTCGTCCGCGACCGCGGCCATCGCTACGACGCCGGAGCTCGCGGCGACGAGTGCGACGACGACCAGCAGCGGTACCAGCGCCGGCCCGGGCGCGGTATTCCGGAGGACGACCACGTCGGTGGCCGCCACGGCGACCAGCAGTTCCCACAGCGCCCAGCCGAGCAGCGCCGGGGCGAACAGGCGCCTGTAGCCACGGAACAGGTCGGCCGTTGATGCCCGGTCGTCCTCGGTGGCCCGGCGCAGGTAGTGGAAGGCGGCGGCGAGGGAAGGGCCGAGGCCGAGGGACAGCAGCCCGAAGAAGACCGGATACTGCCACGGCCGGTGCACCACGCCCAGGGCCAGCAGCAGCGGCGCGTTCGTCACCGCCATGCCCAAGTTGACGACCAGGACCCGGTGGACGTGCGACCAGAGCAGTTCCCAGGACCCGTGGTCCAGGTTGAGCCTGAGGCGGCGGTCGGTGACGGGGGTGTTCATCGCGGCCTCATTTCATTCCGCTGGTGGCGATGCCCTGGACGAAGTAGCGCTGTCCGAGCAGGAAGAGGATCAGGATCGGCAGCACCGACAACACCGAACCCGTCATGATCATGGCGTACTGGGAGTCGTAGATGCCGACGAATTGCCGCAGTCCGATCTGTACCGTCCACAGCTCGTTGTCGGTCAGGTAGATGAACGGCCCCATGTAGTCGTTCCAAGTGTTGACGAAGGTCAAGAGTGCGAGGCTGGCCAGCGCTGGCTTGGACAGGGGCAGCACGATCCGTGCCCAGATGCCGTACTCGCTGAGTCCGTCCAGTCGCGCCGCCTCGCTGATCTCGTCCGGGATCGTCAGGTAGTACTGGCGCATCAGGAACACCCCGAACGCGCCGAACGCCTGCAGCAGGATCAGCGAGAGGTGCGTGTTCACCAGTCCCAGGCGCTCCATGATGATGTACTGCGGCACCATGTAGGCCTGCCACGGCACCGCGATGGTGCTGACGTAGGCGAGGAACAGGGCATCGCGTCCGGGGAAGCGGGCCTTGGCGAAGCCGTAGGCTGCGAAGCTCCCGGTCAGAACCTGCAGCCCGGTGATGGTGACACTGAGGAACAGCGAGTTCCCCAGGTAGGTGAGCAGCGGGATCCGGGTCCAGATGTGGGTGAAGTTGTCCCAGTGGAACTCCTGGGGGATCCACTGGATCGGGACCGTGAGCACCTCGTTGTCGCGCTTGACCGAGGAGACCAGCATCCAGGCGAAGGGCACCAGGATCGCGGCCGACAGCGCGATCAGCGCCGCGTAGAGCAGGGCGCGGCCCAGGAGTCGCGCCGTCCGGCGACGGACGGCGGGACCCGACCGGCCCGACCCGCCACCACCGAGTGGACGTGGTACCCCGCCCGTTGTGCTGTCCTGTGGCAGCACGCTCGTGTTCATCGCTCGTTCCTCCGCTGGAACCGGAACTGGACTATGGTGATCGTCAGCACGATGACGAAGAGCACCAGGGAAATCGCCGAAGAGTAGCCGAAGCGCCCCTGCTTGATCCCCTCCCGGAAGATCACCTGGGACAGCACCAGGGTCGACCGGCCGGGGCCTCCCTCGGTCATGATCTGCACCAGGTCGAAAACCTTGAAGCTGGAGATCGTCAGCATGACCAGGATGAAGAAGGTGGTGGGCCGCAGCGACGGGACGGTGATGTGCCAGAACCGCTGCCAGGGGCCGGCCCCGTCCACCCGTGCCGCCTCGTACAGCTCCGCCGGGATCGCCTGAAGTCCGGCGAGGTAGAGGACCATGTAGTAGCCCATGTCCCGCCACACACTGGTGATGATGACTGCGGGCATCGCCCAGTCGGTGGAGGTGGTCCACCCCGGCGGATGGCCGACACCCACGGCCCGCAGCAGCTGGTTCACCGGCCCCAGGTCGGGACTGAAGAGCATGTTCCACACCACCGCCACCGCGACCAGCGAGGTGATGTACGGGAAGAAGAACGCCGTGCGTAGGAACCCGACGCCGCGGAGTTTCTGGTTGAGCAGCACGGCCAGGCCGAGGGACGCCGCCAGCGTGAGCGGGATGTGGCCGACGGCGTACCACGCGGTGTTGCTCAGTGCGACCCAGAAGGTGTCGCTGCCGAACATCCTGCGGAAGTTCTCGAGTCCGACCCATTCCGGTGTGGCGTACGAGTTCCAGTTCGTGAACGCCAGCAGCAGCGTCGCGAGCACCGGTATCAGGGTCAGGGCAGCGAAACCGAGGAAGTTCGGGAGGATGAAACTCCAGCCGACCAGTGTGGTGCGCCGACTTCGCCGCTTGGCGGCTGCCGCGCCGGATTCCGGGCTCATCCGACTTCGGACTTCACTCGGGAGTTCATCTCCTTGATGCCCTGGTCGAGCGACTTCTCACCGGTCATCACGAGCTCGTGCTCCTCGGTGAGGATGGTGTCGACGTCAGAGGACTTCTCGCTGATCGGCATCTCCAGCTTCACGGTGTCCGGGCGCATGGCCTTCTTGGTGAGATCGTCGGTCGGCATCCCCTGGGCGGAGAAGTACGTGTTCATGATGGCCTCGTCGGTGTAGGACGGGGTGATGCCGATCTTGGCGACCGCGGCGGCGCCCTCGGGGCCGGACGCGAACGTCAGGAACTTCCTGGCCGCGTCGGAGTTCTTCGCCTTCTTGTTGATGGCGAAGGCGGTCGGTGCACCGAAGGTGGTCGCCTTGCCGTCGGCGGTGATCTGCGGCAGGGGCGCCATGCCCCAGTCGTCCTTGAAGGTGCCCGCGGCCTTCTCCTGCAGCAGGACCGCGGCGAACCAGGTGCCCATCGGCATCATCGCGGTCTTGTCGGTTGTGAACATCGTCTTGTAGGTGACCTTCTGGCTGTTCGCCGTGGCCCACGGCATGGTCGCCCCGGACTTCTGCAGGTCGAGGGTCATCGTGTACTGGTCCTTGAAGAACCCGTAGTCACCTCCCAGCAGGTCACCACCGGTCTGCGCCGCCGCGATCGCCTGGACGAGCGAGCGCCAGGTGTGGTGGTAGGTGCCGTAGACCTTCGACGCGCCGTTGCCCTTCGTCTGCCGCTTCGCCAGCGCGGCGTAGTCGGACCAGGTCAGCTTGGACAGATCCGCGGCGCTGTCCTTGAGCAACGCCTTGTTGTAGTAGAGGACGTAGAAGTCCTGCCGGTACGGCAGTGCGTAGTACTCGCCGTTCATGTCGTAGGCGTCGAGCCCGCCGTAGTTCGCCTTGTCGAGCTTGCCGACCTCGTCGGTGACCGACTGCAGCTGGCCCCGCGTACCGAAGCGGGCGTAGTCCGTGAGGGTCTTCATCGTCAGCACGTCGGTGGTGTCGCCACCGGCCAGCATCGTGGTGACCTTCTCCGAGTAGTCGTCGGAGAGGATGTCGACCGGGCGGACCTCGATGTCGGGGTACTTCGCCTTGAACCCGTCGATCAGCGCCTTGAACTCGGGTGTCTGGTCGTAGTTCCACAGGGCGATCCTGAGCACCTTCTTGCCGTCGGCGGTGGTGTCGGAACTGCCACCGCTGCTGCACCCGGCGGTGAGCAGAGCCAGCGCGATGGCTGCCGTCAGGACCTTGGCGGATCTTCTCATGGTGCGTATCTCCTTCGGTGTTCGTCGAATGGAAGACATCGGCTCAGGCACTCAGTCCGAGGGCCCAGGACTCCGCGGTGACCTCTCCCCGCAGCGGCTGCCGCTGGAGCCACCGGGCCAGCTCGTCGATGGTGTGGTCGGTGAGGCGCCCGATCTCCGAACCGAGCGACCCTGCCACATGCGGGGTGACCATCACCTGAGCCAGTCGCCGCAGCGGTGAACTCGCGGGCAGCGGCTCGGGGTCGGTCACGTCGAGGATGGCGAAGAGGCGACCGGACGCGCACTCGGCGGCGAGTGCGTCGGAGTCGACCAGGCTGCCGCGCGCCGTGTTGATGACCGTCACATGGTCCGGAAGCAGACGCAGTTGCTCGGCACCGATGAGGTGCCGGGTCTCCTGCAGCTCGGGAGCGTGCAGGGACAATACGTCGACTCTGGGCAGCAGGTCCACCAACTCGACGAGGGTCGCGCCGGCCGCGGCGACCTCCGCCGGATCGGCGTGCGGATCCGCGACCAGACAGGTGGTGTCGTCGAGAACCTTGAGGAGTTCGACCACCTTGCGGCCGATTCGGGAGAACCCGACGATGCCGACGGTCTGCGCGAAGTTCGACAGGTCCCCGTAGCCCGTCACCCTGCCCCACCCCTCGTACGCGAGGCGCTCGTCGGCGGCGAGAAAGGGAACCTTCTTGCCGGCGAAGATGATGGCCGCCAATGTGTACTCGGCCACCGGAATGGCGTTGGTGTCGGCTGCGCTGGTGACCCGGATCCCCCGCCGCCACACGTCGTCTCCCACCAGGCCCCGCACACTGCCGGCGCAGTGCAGCACCGCGCGCAGCGCGGGCGCCGCGTCGAGCCGCTCCGGTGTCAGCCGGGGCGCCCCCCAGGACGTCAGCATCACCTCGACGTCCGCCAGCCGGGCCCGTACCGCAGGTGCGTCGAGGTCGTCGGTCCAGACAGGATCACCCAGCGTCACCAGGTCCGCCAGCCGCGCGAGACGGGCAGCGTCGAAGTGCGCTTCGAAGCTCTCCCTGCTCATCACGACCAGTGCGTATGGCTTCGTCTGCTTCAAGCGTCGAGTCCTTCCCTCGGCCGGTCTCACACCGGCGCTGGCGAGCGCGTCTTGCCGGTCGCGTGGGGAAAGAGATAGTGCTGATGAGCACAGACCCGCTACGGCTCGTACATGAACGAAGCAACTCGTTCAGAGTCGAACACATAGGATAGGGAGGGTGGACCGATGGCCGGTGACCGGCTCTTCGCTCTGCAACGCAGGGAGCGGCTCATGGACGAACTACGCCGGCACGGCGCCGTCCGGGTCCGCGAGCTGGCCCAAATGCTCGAGGTCAGTGAGCTGACGGTGCGGCGCGACATCACCACACTCGCCGGCCGCGGCCTGCTCACCAAGGTGCACGGCGGCGCCACCCTCCCCACCGAAACCGACTCGGCTCCCCAGCGCCGGACGCGCCCCGGATCCACGCCGTTCACCATCGGCATGGTCGTTCCCTCGCTGGACTACTACTGGCCGGCCATCGTGACCGGCGCCCGGGCGGCCGCAGTCGCGCTCGGCGTCCAGATCCAGCTGCGCGGGTCGAGCTATGATCGGGCCGAGGACCGTCGGCAGATCAGCCGACTGATCGAGGCCAAGCAGGTGCAGGGACTGCTGCTGGCGCCCAGCCTGGAGGCCGACGGTGCCGACGAGATGATCGACTGGATCGGCAAGCTGCCGGTGCCGACCATCCTCGTGGAACGGCAGACATCGCCCTGGACCCCGACGCCGCGCCAACTCGAATGGGTACGCAGCGACCACGCGCTGGGCCTGGAGACGGCGGTGCGTCATCTGCACGAACACGGCCACCGCCGGATCGGGTTGGTACTCGCGAACGGCAGCCCCACCTCGACGCACCTCGCCCAGGGCTGGCTGCGGGCCTGCGCGGAACTCGATCTGCCCGGCAAGTTCGTGGTCCGCGAAAGCGTGGCCCTCGATATACCCGGCCACCGGCAGATCATCGAGGAGATCCTGCTCCGCTGCCGCCGGTCCCGGACCACCGCGCTCATCGTGCACAGCGACCAGGACGCGATGTCCGTCGCCCAGTACGCCGCCGAACAGGGCATCGCGATCCCAGATGACATGGCCCTCGTCAGCTACGACGACGAGGTGGCCCAGCTCGCCGAGCCGGCGATGACAGCGGTCCGCCCGCCCAAGTCCCGGGTGGGCCGGGTCGCCGTGGAGATGATGGTCTCAAGGCTGCTGGAGGGCAAGCGCCGCCCGGCGCAGCGTGTCCTCGTCCTGCCGGAACTGATCATCCGCAACTCCTCGATCAAGACGGGGACCGGCCGGTGACCGGGACGGCTGAGGCCGGCTCCGGTGGAGGCCGAACCGCCTGAACGGACCTCAACTCCGTGGCTATGCCTGGTTTTACGCCACGGCGCACGCGATGGGCACCGCAGTCGTCCCGACGGGGCGCGTACATGCCGGGCATGCGTCCCTCGATGAAGGCCTCGGCTTGACGTGCCGCCCGCGAGTGCTCAGTCCCGCAACGGCGGCAGGTGTCAGCGCGGCGGTCGGCGCAGCAGCTAGGCGGCGCCGGCCGGGACCGGCCGGAACCGGCAGGCCAGTGCCTCCCTCCCGCCTGGCGTCGACACGCTACCGGCGGCGCGCGGGCCCCGACCGACGCGCAAGCGGCTGAGCGCGCCGATCCCGGCCGCGTCCGCGCCGCCCATCCCGCCCATCCCTTCTCCCTCAACTCCAGCCAGGGACTGGGCGAAAGCGGCCGCAACGGGGATGTCAGAGGCCCGACCACGCCGAAACCGCGTGGTGACCTGCACAGATGCGGAACCGGTTCTTCGGGCCGCGCAACAGGAGACGCAACATAAGAGCGTCCGGCAGTAGGTGCGCTGAGGCTGCCGAGAGGGCCTCGGATGCAGAAGCAGGCACGTAACTCAAGTGATCATGGAGTTCTCTACGCTCAGTGATCACCGGAGGGCTCGTGCCTGCCCTGCCATCATGCCTGCTCGAACCCCTGTGGGACCAGTTCGCGGCGCTGCTGCCCGAGCATGTGGACACCCACCCGCTGGGCTGCCACAACCCACGCATCCCCGACCGGATCATCTTCGAGCACGTGATCAACCGCCCTGGTCCACGGCTCGGGCTACGAACGGATCGCCAGCCCCGGCTGTTTCGACCGCACCGTCAGACGACGTGTCAAACACTGGGCCGAGCTGGGGATATCTGAGCAGCTGCACGCCCTGGCGCTGGAGGCGTACGACCGCATGATCGGCCTCGCCCTTGGCGAGCTGTCCGTGGACGGCTGCATCACCAAGGCTCCCTGCGGCGGCGAGGCGGCCGGACGTTCCCCGGTGGACCGGGGCAAGCAGGGTTTGAAGCGCTCGGTGGCCTCCGAGGCCCGCGGCGTGCCGCTCGGCCTCGTCTCCTCCGGAACGAACCGCACGACTCGCCCCTGCTGGTGCCGACCCTGGAGCTGCAAAGGCCCAGGTCGGCCCGCTGCCGGAGCAGGTCAACATCAACCTTGACCGCGGATACGACAGCGGCAAGACCCGTTCCGCCCTGGCTGAGCTCGGCTTCACCGGCGAGATCGCCCGCAAGGGCCTGCCCGCCCCATCCGCCGACCCGGCCGACCCTCGTGCGGGCTTGCCCCAAGGCCGGCGCCTTGCGGCCCCGCGCGGTCAACTCCAGCCGCCCACCGGCCAGCTCCAAGAGACCGCCGGCTTGAAGCAGCTGCCGGGCGATGATGGCCGCACTGATGGCCGGGGAACGCTCCCCCAAGACGCTCGCCCAGCTGGCCCGCTCTCGGATGCGCGGCAAGATCGCAGCGCTGGAGGAGGCGTTCACCGGGCACTTCACCAACCACCACGCGTTCCTGCTGGGCAAGATGCTGGAGCGGATCGATGCCATCGACGCCGACATCACCGAACTCGATGCGAAGATCGAGGAGATGATCGCCCCTTTCGTGCAGGCGGTGGAGCGGCTGGATGAGATCCCCGGGATCGGCCCGGTCGCAGCCGCGGTCATCGTCGCCGAAAATCGGGCTGGACATGTCCCGCTTCCCCACCCCCAGCCACCTGGCCTCCTGGGCCAAGTTCGCCCCCGGGGTGAAGGAGTCCGCCGGGAAGAAGTGACCAGGGCGTAGCGCATGGGGCGGTCGTGCAGCGCACTCGCCTTGTACTCCTCCGCGTAGGCGCCCATCGTGGCAGGCATCGGCAGCTCGAACGGTGCTGGCGTCGGAGCTGCCGGATTCGGT
This sequence comes from Streptomyces sp. NPDC047453, assembly GCF_040643155.1. Lineage (NCBI taxonomy): Bacteria > Bacillati > Actinomycetota > Actinomycetes > Kitasatosporales > Streptomycetaceae > Streptomyces > Streptomyces sp. NPDC047453. The sequence goes on from NZ_JBEYTS010000089.1 coordinate 17,684, forward strand.
GCTGCCGCGGCGTGCGCCGGCGGCTGGGCGTCCCGCATCACGACTTGCATCATGTCGGCCTGCCACATCACCTTGTTGAGGAACGTCTCGGCGATCGCGGAGAGCGGCAGGTTCCACGGCATCCCGAACGATTTGATTTCCCAGCCGTTGGCGCGTGCACGGTCCGCAGCCGCGCTGATCCTGCCGATCGTGCTGTTGGCGGTCTCAACAACATCGCCGGTTCCGCCGCCCAGCTGGCAGGCCTGGCCCTGGGCGGTGCGACGGTGGCAGTCCTGGGCGCACGTCAGGCGCTGGTGCTGGCGGCCGGGCTGCACCTGGTGGCGGCGGCCGTAGTCCGGCTGGGCCTGCCGCGGCTGCCGGCGCCGCCCATGATCGTGGCCTACGCCGGTCAGCGTCTCTTCCCCGCCGGGGCCTACGCTGCTGATGGCCGCGCTGCCGGTGGGCATGCTGGCGGGCGACCTGGTGGTGGGCAGGCTGCTGGTCTCGCGCACCCGGGAGCGGCTGGTGGTGCCGCTGACCGCGCTGATGGGGCTGGCCGTGCTGGGCTTCGCGCTGGAACCCGGCCAAGGCGTGGCCACCGTGCTGCTGCTGGTGGCCGGCGGCACCTTCGCCTATCAACTCGGCCTGCAACGGCCGTTCCTGGAGTCACCGCCGCAGGAGCTGCACGGTCAGGCCTTCGGCCTGCTCGGCTCGGGCATCATGACGCTCCAGGGAGTGGCTCCGGTCGCGCTGGGCGCGGCAGCGGGAGCCGCGAGCATGGCCACCGGCACCGTGATGGGCCTGGCGGGGGCGCTCACCCTGGCCACCGCCGCCTGGGTGGCGACCTTCCACAGCCGCCTCCCGGCCGCCGTGGGATAAACCAAAGTCGCCAACTGGTCAGCGTCAGATCAGCATCGTCTAGGACGAAGTACCGCTCCAGCTCCGCCCGCGACAGCGCCCCGTTGAACGCCCCGTACCTGGCCGCTGTCGCAGCGGCGTCAGCGGGATGACGCCCTCTGTCTTCGGAGCGGTCCGCGGCGCCGTGTCGTACATCGTCGTCATGCCCGGCCCAACGAGCAGCGTGCGGCACCCCACGCACCCGACTCCCCCACCCCACACCCTTCCCCCGGCGGAAACCGAGCGCCGGGCTGAGGCGTTCACCGCCCGGGCAGCGGGCCCAGACGCACGTCCGGCCTGCCGTCCTGCCCCTGCGTCACGGTGGCGTGGACCCGGTAGACCTCTTCCAGGAGGCGCGGGGTGAGCACCGTGACGGGGGGACCGGCCGCGACCACCCGGCCGGCATGGAGGAGTACCAGGTGGTCGCAGTAGCGGGCGGCCAGGTCGAGTTCGTGGAGCGCCGCGACGACCGTGGCATCGGTGCGCGAGAGCATCTCCATGAGGTCGAGCCGGTGGCTGATGTCCAGGTGGTTGGTGGGTTCGTCGAGCAGCAGGGCGGGGGTCTGCTGGGCCAATGCCCGGGCGATGTTCACTCGTTGCCGTTCGCCGCCGGACAGGCTGGCCCAGGACCGGTCGGCGAGCGCCGTCACGCCCATCGTCACCATGGCCTGCCCGACCGCCTGGACGTCCTCCTCGGTAGTGGCCGAGCGTCCGCGGTGCGGGGCCCGGCCCAGCATGACGACCTCCGACACGGTCGTGTCGAGGTCGGAGACGGTCTCCTGGGCGACGAAGGCCAGTCGGCGGGCGACGTCGCGTCTTTTCAGGGCCGTGACGTCGGTTCCGTCCAGCAGGGCGTGTCCGGACGAGGGGCGGCGCAGGCCGGCGAGGAGGCGCAGCACGGTGGATTTGCCTGAGCCGTTCGGTCCGATCAGCCCGGTGAAGCGCCCCGGTGGTACGGCGAAGGTGACGCCGTCGAGGATCGCGCGGCCGCTTGCCGTCCACGCCAGGGAGCCGGCCGCGTGCGCGGTTCCGGGGCCCCTCATGGCGTGGCCGTTCGCCTGCGCAGCAGCGCCGCGAAGGCCGGAACGCCAATGAGCGCGGTGAGCACGCCGACCGGCATCTCCCGGGCGCCGAAGGCGCTGCGGGCGGCCGTGTCCGCCCAGATCAGGAAGACCGCGCCGAGCAGGGCCGAGGACGGCAGCAGTACCCGGTGGGTCGCTCCGGCGAGCATCCGTGCCGCGTGCGGGACCAGCAGCCCGACGAAGCCGATGGCGCCGCTCGCCGCGACGAGGGCGCCGGTGACGACGGCGGTCGTCCCATACAGCAGCATCTCGGTGCGGTGCGGCGAGAAGCCCAGGGTCGAGGCGGTCTCCCGGCCGAAGGCGAGTGCGTCGAGATGGCGGGCGTACAGCAGGCAGACCAGCAGGCCCGCGGCGGTGGTGGCCGTACACACGCCCACCGAGGTCCAGTCGGCCGAGGCAAGCGAGCCGAGCAGCCAGAAGGTCACCGCCCTGGTGCGTTCGGCGTCGCCGGAGCGGACGACGACGAGGCTGGTGAGCGCGCTGAACAGCTGGGACGCGACGACGCCCGACAGCACCACCTTGGTGGCGGAGCCGAGCGAGCGGCCGAGCAGGAGCAGGACGCAGCCGAAGGCCGCCATCGCGCCGGCGAAGGCTCCCACAGGCAGGCCGAGGGCGCCGAAGCCGAGCACCAGGACCAGGACCGCTCCGGTGGACGCTCCGGCCGACACCCCGAGGAGGTAGGGGTCGGCCAGCGGGTTGCGGGTCACGGCTTGGAGGACCGTGCCGCACACCGCGAGTCCCGCCCCCACCAGCGCGGCCAGCAGGACGCGCGGCAGCCTCAGGTTCCACACGATGCTGTCGCGCAGCGGCGGCAGAGCCTCCCACGGCGCTCCGAGATGGGCGCCGATGGTGCGGGCTACGTCCAGCGGCGGTATGTCGGCACTGCCCGTACCGACGGCGACGAGCACGGACAGCGGCAGCAGAGCACTGCAGCAGACGAGGACGAACATGCTCCGCGAGAGCACGCCCCGTCGAACGCCTGCCCTGGTGGTGGCAGTTGTCATCGGCGGGCAAAGACCACGTAGTCGTCGAGGTACTGCCAGACCGTCCCTACCTCGGCGAAGCCTGCGGTGCGCAGGGCCGACAGGTGGAAGTGGAGCGGCGACAGCGGCTGCGGCGGACGGTCCGCGAACCGCTGCTCGCGTTCGGCGGCGAGCAGGGGCATGCCAGGCTGGGCCACCGCGAGTTCGTACCAGGCGTCCCAGGTGTCGGCACCGGAGGCGAACGCCGTGCGCTGCACCTCCGCGTCGTGCCGCTCGGACAGAGCGCCCAGGGTCTCGTTCCCGGACCCGTAGCGCAGATGGTCGGCGTTGAGAAAGACCGCACCCGGCGGCAGCAGGTCGGCGAGTGCGGTGTAGACGCACAGCAGTTGGGAGGGGGAGAGCCAGTGCAAGGCCGTCGAGGAGACGACGGCGTCGATCCGCTCTCCGGCCAGCGGCTCGGCCCAGTCGGCGCGTACGAGGTCGGTGTCCACGACGGTGGCCCGGTCGCCGTACTCCGCGAGTACGTCACCGGCCAGCCGTAGCAGCACGGGGTCGTAGTCGACGGCCGTGACCCGTGCCTGGGGGAAGGCGCGCAGGACGCGGTCGGACAGGGAGCCGGGGCCGCAGGCGAGGTCGAGCACGTGGAACGACTCGGGCAGGCCGAGGCGCAGTACGTCCAGCATCGACTGGAAGCGCAACTCCCGGTGGGCGACATAGGCGGTTTGCTGGGCGTCCCAGCGCTCCAAGAGAACGCGCGGAGGCAGAGCAGCGGTGTCGGTCATGCAGATGTCCTTCGATCGGTGGAGGTGGGCGGCGTCAGCCGTAGAGCGCGGTCAGCCCCTTGCTGAGCTCCTCCGCCAGGCTGACGCTGCGGATGGAGGGGTCCATGGCCGAACCGGGCACCACGATGAAGCGGTTGTTGCGCACGGCGTCGAGCTGTGAGGTGACGGGATTGGCACGAAGGAACCGCTTCTTCGCCTCGGCGCTGTCCCCGTCGCCTCCGCGGGTCAGATCCGCCAGGACGATGACGTCCGGGTCGCGCTCGGCTATCTTCTCCCAGTTGCCCGCGGGCCACTTCTGGCGGATGTCGTCGAAGGCGTTGTCCACCCCTACCTGCTTGCTGACCGTCGAGGCGAGCCCACCGTGTCCGGCTATGTAGGGCGTGGTGGTGCCGGAGTAGTACCACATCAGCTCCGCGCCGGTGTCCTTTGGTGCCTTGCGCACCGCCCGGTCGAGCCGGACGCGCAGGTCCTTGACGGCCTTCTCCCCGCGCTGCTCGACGCCGAAGACGGCGGCGATGTCCTTGACCTCGTTGAAGATGGCGTCGAAACGCACCTCGTCGGCCGTCAATTTGGGGGATTCGCAGTCGTGGGCGGAGAGGTAGGCCGGCACGCCGAGCTTCTTCCAGCCGGCGCGGGGACCCGCCGCCTCGTCGGCGTATGCCGAGGAGAGCGTGGAGTAGAGGAAGTCCGGCTCCTTGGCGAGGACGGCCTCGTGGTTGGGGTACTGCCTCGCGAGCACCGGAACCTTCTTGTACTCCGCGGCCAGTGAGGGGAGCACGGGATCCGTCTGGTAGGAGGTGCCGACCATCCGGTCGGCCAGCCCCAGGCTGAGCATGATCTCCGTCGCGTTCTGCTCCAGGGAGATCGCCCGCTTGGGGGGAGCGGGCACCCTCGTCTGCAGGCCGCAGCTCGTCGTGATCGCGCCGGACGGCCGTGCCGCGTTCGAGGTCCCCGAGGAGGCCGTTCCGCTCGCGCCGCAGGCGACGAGGCCGGGGAGCAGCAGGCAGGCACCCAACAAGCCCTTAATGCGTATGATTTTCATATTCGAAAAAGATACTCGTGGCGAGGGGGTGCCAGACCACCCGGTGCGGCTCACCTGTGCGGATGCCATGTGTCGCGACTTCTCCGACGGCCCGTCAGGCGCCTTCTGAGATATGGGTGTTGATGGAATCGCACCTCTGTGACTGGTGTCTCCGGAGCCGGGCTGGCCGACCAGAGTGTGTGCAACATCACTCGGCTTCAGTGTGATGGTCGGCAGGCCGCGGCGGGTTGCGGGGCCAGGGTTGCGTCCTGAGGAGTGGTGCACGGGTTCGACCTGGTCCGGGGGTTTGCTCCGGCGGCATCTGCCGGCATCGCCAATCCCGTCAGATCCGCGGCTGGTACATCCCGCAGCGGGGTGAGATCGTCCTGCCACGCCTCAAGCGGGGTCTTCCCGCCCAGCGAAGCTGGCCGATGCTCGGTGTTCCACCATGCCGTCCAGGCCAGCAGCCGGCTGGTGAAGTCCTCGAAACCGAGCAGCATCTCGTCCTTCGGGCGGGAAGACCGCTTGCCGAGGCGCGGCTGGCGGGCATAACCGGGCAGTGCGGCCAAGAACATGCTTTCCACCGCGCGGTTCAGTCCCTCGACGGTGCCCTTGAGGTGGGGGGTGTAGGCGGGCAGGTCCTCCACCGTCACGTCCAGGAGATCGAACACCAGCAGCAGGGCCTGGCCATGGTCGGTCTCCCACACCTGGTTACGCCAGGGGCGCGGCCGGGCCAGGAACACATCGTGCTTGCGCGCCGCCCGCTCCCCCATGCGATAACACCCCCACGACAGCGATACCCCACGGATCTCTCACGTCCAAGACAGTGGCCCTACTCCCCTAAACCGCCACCCACCAGCATCTACACACCCAGGCCCACTGCCACTCACCCCACTGTCCCGAAACCGAGAGATCGCACGTAGCCGCTTCGGAGGCTGCGCGAGGGTCCGGGCCGGACGCAGTCGGCACGGCCCCTGTGGTGTCTCGCAGCCGCGGGTCGCTCAGGCGCCGGCCCTTCGGGCGCGGGCGGTCAGCGCGTCGCACAGGATGCTGTAAGGCGTGCCATGCGTGATCCCCGGATGTCTCACTCTTCGGGGTAGGGACTGCGCGGGCACGCACCGCATCTTGAGTGACCCCGAAGCTGAGCCGCCAAGGCTTGTGCCCCTCGGCTTCGCAGTCGGCCCATAGCCTGATCGTCTGAGCCTGTGACCTTCTGATCCCACGAGACTCATATACCGGATTCGCACACGTACACCACGCTTTGGTCATTGCGCTAGTGTGATGCGCCGGAAATCACGGGCTTAAGTCTGTAGTGTGTTGTCATGTCGCCAGGACCTCGTGCTGTTGAAGTCAGGCTGTCCGATGGGG
>NZ_JBEYTS010000090.1:0-23428 GCF_040643155.1 Streptomyces sp. NPDC047453
GTCGGCCCCGGGGGTCCCCCCCGTCGGGGGGTGGCGGGGGGGGGGGGGCCCCCCGCGGGGGGGGGGCCCCCACCGCCCGTGCCGGGGTACGCCATGTGCCGTAACGTCCAGATATGAGCAATGCCGCGTCGCCGCGCAACGGCTCTGACCAGCCGTGGCGTACCGAGGGCACGCCGGACGAGCCGCCCAGGCCGGCCGGCGGCGGACGGATGCGCGGCAGGTGGTGGGGCCTGCTCGTCACCGCGGTGATCATCTTCCTGGTGGCCTACGGCGGGCTGAGCTACTACAACCAGGGCAACGAGCCGACGATCTCGTACACCGAGTTCAGCAGGCAGCTCGACGCGGGCAACGTCGGCACGATCTACTCCAAGGGCGACGCGATCCAGGGCCGGCTCAAGAGCGCCAAGGCCAATCCCGAGGGCGGCGGGAAGTACACCAAGTTCAAGACGCAGCGCCCGGCCTTCGCGGACGACAGGCTCTGGCAGAGCCTGAGCAGCCACCATGTCACGGTGACCGCGCAGCCGGTCGTGCAGGAGCGCGGCCTGCTGCCGAATCTGCTGCTCTCGCTGGCGCCGATCGCGGTGCTGGCGGCGCTGTGGATCTTCTTCGCGCGGCGGATCGGCTCGGGTCTGGGCGGTCCGGGCGGTCTGCTGGGGCGCAAGACGCCGCCCAGGCCGGTCGAACTCCAGCCGGGCACCCAGCGCACCACCTTCGCGGACGTGGCGGGCATCGACGAGGTCAAGGGCGAGCTGGACGACGTCGTCGACTTCCTGGAGTATCCGGACGCCTATCGCCACATGGGCGCGAAGATGCCCCGCGGGGTACTGCTCACGGGGCCGCCGGGCACGGGCAAGACGTTGCTCGCGCGGGCCGTGGCCGGTGAGGCGGACGTGCCGTTCTTCTCGGCGTCGGCGTCCGAGTTCATCGAGATGATCGTGGGGGTGGGTGCCTCGCGGGTGCGCGAGCTGTTCGCGGAGGCCCGCAAGGTGGCGCCGTCGATCGTCTTCATCGACGAGATCGACACCATCGGCCGGGCCCGGGGCGGCGGTGCCTCGGTGGGCGGGCACGACGAGCGCGAGCAGACGCTGAACCAGATCCTGACGGAGATGGACGGCTTCTCAGGCTCGGAGGGCGTCATCGTGCTCGCCGCCACGAACCGCGCCGACGTGCTGGACCCCGCGCTGACCCGTCCCGGCCGTTTCGACCGGGTGGTGAGCGTCTCGCCGCCGGACCGGGGCGGCCGCGAGGCGATCCTGCGGATCCACACCCGCCGGATCCCGCTCTCCCCGGACGTGGACCTCGCCCGGGTGGCCCGTACGACTCCGGGCATGACCGGGGCGGAGCTGGCCAACCTCGCCAACGAGGCCGCCCTGCTCGCGGTCAAGCGGCGGCAGGAGCAGGTGACGCGGGCCGACTTCTCGGAGGCGCTGGAGAAGGTCCAGCTCGGAGCCGAACGTGCGCTGGTGATGCCCGAGGAGGAGCGCAGGCGCACTGCGTACCACGAGAGCGGGCACGCCCTGCTGGGCATGCTCCAGCCCGGCGCGGATCCCGTTCGCAAGATCACCATCGTGCCGCGCGGGAGGGCGCTCGGGGTGACGCTGTCGACGCCGGAGTCCGACAAGTACGCGTACACCGAGGAGTACCTGCGGGGCCGCATCATCGGCGCGCTGGGCGGCATGGCGGCGGAGCACGTCGTCTACGGGGTCGTCACGACCGGCTCCGAGCACGACCTCGAGCAGGTCACCGGCATCGCGCGCGGGATGGTGGCCCGCTGGGGCATGAGCGAGCACCTCGGCCGCCTCTCCGCCCTGCCGGACGACGCCCAGCAGGCCTACGGGCTCGCCGCCGCCCCGCAGACCCTGGACACCATCGACAGCGAGATGCGGCGCATCGTCGACGAGTGCTACGAGGAGGCGTGCCGGAAGCTGCGCGACCACCGGGGGCAGCTGGACGCGCTGGCGCAGGCGCTGCTGGAGAACGAGACGCTGGAGGAGGCCGACGCCTACCGGGTCGCCGGGATCACCCGGCTGCGGAAGGAGGCGGAGGCCGGCGGCGTCCAGTGAGGTTCGGGGGTGCGGGCGCCCGTGTCCGGGCGTCCGGGTTCGGGCCGTCGGGTTCAGGGCGTCCGCATTCAGGGGGTCCGTGCGATCAGGTACCGGAAGACGTTGGGCATCCACACGGTGCCGTCCGGCCGCTGGTGTGCGTGCAGGGCCTCGGTGAGTTCCTTGTCGACCTGGTTCCGGTCGGTGGCGGCGACGGCCGCGTCGAACAGCCCCGTGGAGAGCAGTCCGCGTACCGCGCTGTCGAGGTCGGCGTACCCGAAGGGGCAGGCGACGCGGCCGGAGCCGTCCGGCCGCAGACCGGCGCGCTGGGCCACCTCCTCCAGGTCGTCGCGCAGGGCGGGGCGCCAGCTGCCGGGGCTGCGCAGCGGATCGGCGAGCTTGGTCGCCACCCGCAGCACGGACGAGGTCGCGCAGCGCTCCGGCGGCCCCCAGCCGGCCAGGACCACGGGCGCCCCCTTCTCGGCGAGCGGTGTCGCGGCGGCGAGCGGGGCGGCCAGCCCCTCCGAGTCGCCCGCGAGGCAGCCGATCGGCTCGAAGGCGGTCACGACGGTGTACGCGGGGCTGCCGGGGACGGCGGCGTCCCGCGGTGATCCGTCGACGATCCGGGCGGTCGCACGCGTGCGTGTGTCCCACGGTTCCGGGAGCAGCCGCCGGCGGGCGAGGGCGAGCCGCTCGGGGCGGGAGGAGTCGACACCGGTGACCGTCGCGCCTCTGGCCGCGGCCAGGAGCAGGGCGAGCCCGGAGCCGCAGCCGAGGGCCAGCAGCCGTGTGCCGGAGCCCACGTCCAGTCGCGTGTAGACGGCCTCGTAGAGCGGGACCAGCATCCGCTCCTGGATCTCGGACCAGTCACGCGCGCGTGCGCGTGGCTCCGTGTCGGGGACTGTTGCCGTGTGCCGTACGTGCTGCCGCACGAGCGCAGGTGTCATGGATAGGCGCCCCAATCCGCCGAGTGCTGTCGCTGTGCCCGGTTCCGTGGCCCCCGTGCCGTGCGCTCCCACTTCCCCCGTATGCCAGGTAACTCCGAGCCCTTCCTCGCGTCCAGGGGTCGCGGGGCCCTGCTTGCGTCCTGTGGCGGTGCGGGCGGAGATTTCACATCCCGGCAACCTGGATCCGGGATCGACGTGGCCGGAAGTCGGCTTGTCCTATGGGCCGGTGCCGGACGCGGGAGGCGCACCGGGTAACGTCGCGGGCGTCGCGAGCGCCGACCGGGATGAGGGTCCCCGGCCGGGAAGCGGCCGAAACGCCTCTTGCGCGTGGCGCGATCCCGACGCCCCCCGCGTGCGCGAGGGGCGTACGCGCCGGTGCGTACTCCCTTTGCGCACCACCTTGGGTGGAGCTGTGCGGCTTCTCCGCAGATCAGCGCACCCGCCCTCGTCAGGACGCATCAGCGACGACTGACGGGTACGTGCAAATTATTTGGGATGGCCCGGAATAGGAACACAGCGGCCCTCCGGCTCGTTGTCATTACGTGAGCACGACACCACCTGTTCTCGCCGCAGAGCTGGCGCAGGCGTGGGCCGACATTCAGCGGTACCACCCCGAGCTGCCGGACCTTGCCGCGCCTGAGTCCCTGATCGGGGAGTCGTCGTCCGCGTGCGGACACGAACTCTCCTTCGAGCGACTGCTTCACGAGGCAGTCCATGGCGTCGCCGCCGCGCGCGGCGTACGCGACACGTCCCGTGCCGGCCGCTACCACAACCGCAGGTTCCTCGCGATCTCCGAGGAGCTGGGCCTGGACCATCCCGAGGAGCCGCACCCGAGCAGCGGCTTCTCGCTGGTCTCGCTCAGCCCCGAGGCGAAGCGGCGCTACCGCCCGACCATCGAGCGCCTCCAGCGTGCGCTGAAGGCGCACTCGGTCGCCACCTCCGCCGACACCGGCCGTTCCTTCCGCGGACCGGCCGCCCGCCACGGCTCGTCCGGCGGCGGGGTCAGGGTCAAGGCGGTCTGCGACTGCGGTCGCAATGTGCGGGTCGTCCCCTCGGTCCTTGCCCAGGCCCCGATCATGTGCGGCGGCTGCGGCAAGCCGTTCAGGATCCCGGAGCCGGTGGGCGCGGCGACCGGCTGACCGGCTCACTGCGTACCGGCATCTCGTGGGTGCCGGGTGAGCAGCAGGACGGTGCGCGGGGTGCCGCCGTACGCGGCGGCACCCCGCCGACGCGGGCGGGCGCGCGCATCCACGGCACCCGGAGCGCCGGGTGCCACTCAGTCGTGCCCGGGGGCGGCCGCCGCACCCTCCGCCGAGAGAGGCGCACCGGGTGTGGCACAATGGCTAGCTGTACTCGACAGCCGCACAGGACCCCTCTCTCCTCCGGCTGACGCGTCCATCGGGCACTCGGGTACCGCAACCCCACGCGGCGTCTCCGCCGTGCCCAACCACGTCAAATCCAGGAGAACCCACTCCCGTGGCAGTCAAGATCAAGCTGAAGCGTCTGGGCAAGATCCGTTCGCCTCACTACCGCATCGTCGTCGCCGACTCCCGTACCCGCCGTGACGGCCGGGCCATCGAGGAGATCGGTCTGTACCACCCGGTGCAGAACCCCTCGCGCATCGAGGTCAACGCCGAGCGTGTGGCGTACTGGCTCTCCGTCGGCGCCCAGCCGACCGAGCCCGTGCTCGCCATCCTGAAGAAGACCGGCGACTGGCAGAAGTTCAAGGGCGAGCCCGCCCCTGCGCCGCTGCTCCAGCCGGCCGAGAAGACCGTGCGCCCGTCGTTCGAGGCCCTCGGCGGTGAAGAGAACAAGGGTGAGGCCATCACCCAGAAGAAGAAGGCTGAGAAGAAGGACGAGGCCGCGGCCGAGTCTTCTTCGGCTGAGTCGACCGAGGCCTGAGCAGCATGCTCGAGGAGGCGCTTGAGCACCTCGTGAAGGGCATCGTCGACAACCCTGACGATGTGCAGGTCGCCTCGCGTGACCTGCGCCGCGGACGGGTGCTCGAGGTCCGGGTGCACCCGGACGACCTCGGCAAGGTGATCGGCCGCAACGGCCGCACCGCACGCGCCCTGCGTACCGTCGTGGGCGCCATCGGCGGCCGCGGTGTCCGTGTCGACCTCGTCGACGTGGACCACGTCCGCTGACGCTTTTCGCAACCGGCTCGGGCCGGGGAGGGCCGCTGGGCCGTCCCCGGCCCGTAGTCGTATGAGCCGCCCGGCGGCTCGCGTTCAGAGTTCCGACAGGAGATCTTCCACGTGCAGCTGGTAGTCGCACGGATCGGCCGCGCCCACGGCATCAAGGGCGAGGTCACCGTGGAGGTACGTACCGACGAGCCCGAACTGCGGCTCGCCCCCGGCGCCGTCCTGGCCACCGACCCGGCGTCCGCCGGCCCGCTGACCATCGCAACGGGCCGCGTCCACAGCGGCCGCCTCCTGCTGCGCTTCGAGGGCGTGCGCGACCGCAACGCCGCCGAGGCCCTGCGCAACATCCTCCTGATCGCCGAGATCGACCCGGAGGAGCTTCCCGAGGGCGAGGACGAGTACTACGACCACCAGCTGATGGACCTCGACGTCGTCACCGTGGACGGCAAGGAGGTCGGCCGGATCACCGAGATCTCCCACCTGCCCTCCCAGGACCTCCTGATCGTCGAGCGTCCGGACGGCACCGAGGTGATGATCCCGTTCGTCGGGGAGATCGTCACCGAGATCGACCTGGAGGAGCAGCGGGCGGTCGTCGACCCGCCGCCCGGCCTCATCGACGACCAGGCCGTCCTCGACGAGGCCGCCGACGGCCCCGACGCCTCCTCGGGCACGTCCGCGGGAGAAGAGTCCTGATGCGGCTCGACGTCGTCACGATCTTCCCCGAGTATCTGGAACCCCTGAACGTCTCCCTCGTCGGCAAGGCACGCGCGCGTGGACAGCTGAACGTGCACGTCCACGATCTGCGCGGCTGGACCTACGACCGCCACCACACGGTCGACGACACGCCCTACGGCGGCGGTCCCGGCATGGTCATGAAGACCGAGCCCTGGGGCGAAGCCCTGGACACCGTTCTCGCCGACGGCTACGAGACGGGTTCCCACGCGCCCGCGCTCATCGTCCCGACGCCCAGCGGCCGCCCCTTCACCCAGGAACTCGCCCTGGAGCTCTCCGGGCGCCCCTGGCTGATCTTCACTCCGGCCCGCTACGAGGGCATCGACCGCCGGGTGATGGACGAGTACGCCACCCGGATGCCCGTCTACGAGGTCTCCATCGGCGACTACGTCCTCGCCGGCGGCGAGGCGGCCGTGCTGGTCGTCACCGAGGCCGTGGCGCGGCTGCTGCCCGGCGTCCTGGGCAACGCCGAGTCGCACCGCGACGACTCCTTCGCGCCCGGCACGATGGCCAACCTCCTGGAAGGCCCCGTCTACACCAAGCCGCCCGAGTGGCGCGGCCACGGCATCCCCGAGGTGCTGCTCAGCGGCCACCACGGGAAGATCGCCCGCTGGCGGCGCGACGAGGCCCTGCGGCGCACGACGGCCCACCGGCCCGACCTCATCGAGCGCTGCGATCCGAAGGCCTTCGACAAGAAGGACCGCGAGATGCTGTCCATCCTGGGCTGGTCGCCGGACCTCGAGGGTGAGTCGCACGGCCGATTTTGGCGCAGGACCGACGGCGTGGAAGAATAGGGCGTTGCTGTGTGCCGGTCCGGCGTGCGCCCCTGCCACAGGGGGACACGACGCCCGTCCCGACCCGCGCAGCACCGACCCCGTACATCTAGTGCCCGTTGATGACCTGTGGCATCAACGAAGAAAGCAGACGAAATGTCTCACCTGCTCGACTCCGTCGACGCCGCGTCGCTGCGCGAGGACATCCCGGCCTTCCGCCCGGGCGACACCGTCAACGTCCACGTCCGCGTCATCGAGGGCAACCGCTCCCGTGTGCAGCAGTTCAAGGGCGTGGTGATCCGTCGCCAGGGCTCCGGCGTGCGCGAGACCTTCACGGTCCGCAAGGTCTCCTTCTCCGTCGGCGTCGAGCGCACCTTCCCGGTGCACACCCCGATCGTCGAGAAGATCGAGCTCGTCACCAAGGGTGACGTGCGTCGCGCCAAGCTGTACTACCTGCGCGAGCTGCGCGGCAAGGCCGCGAAGATCAAGGAGAAGCGCGAGAACTGAGCGCTTCGCGGAGTTCATGGCGGGGCCGGATAACATTCGGCCCCGATGGACACCGAAGCACAGCAGACGGAGCGCGACCGCTCCTCCCGCCCTTGTGACGGCGAACCCGGTGAGACCCCGGGGGCGCGGGGGCCGGAGGAACGGTCGCGTTTCGCGTTGATGTCGCGGATCACCGAGTGGCTTCCCGGCGGGAGGATCACCCTGGCCGCGCTGAGCGGCCTGGTCTTCCTGCTGCTCCTCAACACGTTCGTGATGCAGCCGTTCGAGATTCCGAGCGGATCCATGGAGCCGGGATTGAGGATCGGGGACCGCGTTGCCGTAAACAAGTTGGCGTACCGTTTCGGAGCCGTGCCGCGGCGCGGCGACGTCGTCGTGTTCGACGGCAGCGGGTACTTCGGGGACGGCGACTACATCAAACGCGTTGTCGGTGTAGGCGGAGACCACGTGGTCTGCTGTGACGAGGAGGGCAGGATCCAGGTGAACGGCCGGTCGGTCGACGAGTCGACGTTTCTCCACCCCGGTGACAGCCCGTCCGCCGTGTCCTTCGACGTCGTCGTGCCCGAGGGCACCCTGTTCGTCCTGGGCGACCACCGGGGCGACTCCAGCGACTCCCGCGACCATCTGGGCTCGCCGGGCGGCGGCATGATCCCCGTCGGCGACGTGATCGGCCGGGCCGACTGGATCGTCTGGCCCTTCGGCCACCGGACCCACCTGCACCGGCCGGACGCCTACGCGCGTGTGCCCGCCGCCGGCCATGCGGGCGGCGGCCATGGGTAGCCGCGGCAGGCCGCGCGGTGTCTCCGCCAACGCCGCCGACAACCTCCTGCCCACCGGGGCGCGGCGCGCCGCGGGCTCGGCCGGTGGCCGCACCCGCGCGGAGCGGCGCAAGCTGCAACGCAAGGTCAAGCGGCGGCGCAGGCGCTCCGCGGTCCGGGAGATACCGCTCCTCGTCGGCGTCGCCGTGCTCATAGCCCTGGTGCTGAAGACCTTCCTCGTGCAGGCCTTCGTGATCCCGTCGGGCTCCATGGAGCAAACGATCCAGATCGGCGACCGGGTCCTGGTCGACAAGTTCACCCCGTGGTTCGGCGCCAAGCCGCAGCGAGGGGACGTCGTCGTCTTCCACGACCCGGGCGGCTGGCTGGCCGGTGAGCAGACCGCCCACAAGGACGACCCCGTCGGGGTCAAGCAGGTCAAGCAGGGTCTCACCTTCATCGGCCTGCTGCCCTCCGACGACGAGAAGGACCTCATCAAGCGGGTCGTCGGCGTCGGCGGTGACCACGTCAAGTGTTGCGACACGCAGGGCAGGGTGACCGTCAACGGTCTTCCCCTGAACGAGGGGGACTACCTCTATCCGGACAACGCCCCCTCCAACACCCAGTTCGACATCACCGTCCCCCAGGGCCGGCTGTGGGTGATGGGCGACCACCGGGCCAACTCCGCCGACTCGCGCGCCCACCAGGACACCCCGTACGGCGGAACCGTCTCGGAGAACTCCGTGGTGGGGCGGGCCATGGTCATCGGCTGGCCCGTCGGCCACTGGACCATGCTGAAGGAGCCGAAAACCTTTTCTTCGGTGCCCGACGCGGCGGCTGGGTCGACCGCCGCTCCCCGCCTGTCGCATAGGGTTGCCCCAGACGATCCGAACGGATCGATTCGACTCCCGAGCCCTGCGGAACTCCCGCTCGTTATGGGAGTGGTGGGCCTGCGCCGCGCACGGGGCAGGCGGCGGCACGGAGTGAGGAGTTGGCGTGGGGGATGTGGCGGTTGGCGCACGGTCCGGACACGACGGCGAGGAGCACCGCGGACACCCCGAGGGAGCGGCGGACCCCGCTGCGCGCAACGCCGTGACTTCCGGGAGTGAGAGCGAGACAGCCGAGGACGGCACGGTGACTGAGCACAACCACAGCGGTGACCAGGGGAGCGGGGGCAGCACCCCCGAGGCGAGGAAGCCCCGCTCCTTCTGGAAGGAGCTGCCCATCCTGATCGCTATCGCGCTGGTGCTGGCGCTGCTGATCAAGACCTTCCTCGTACAGGCGTTCTCGATTCCCTCGGACTCGATGCAGAACACCCTTCAGCGGGGCGACCGCGTCCTGGTCGACAAGCTGACCCCGTGGTTCGGCTCCGAGCCCGAGCGCGGCGAGGTCGTCGTCTTCCACGACCCGGACGACTGGCTGGCGGGTGAGCCGGCGGCCAGCCCGAACGCGCTGCAGACGGTGCTCAGCTGGATCGGCCTGATGCCGTCCGCGGAGGAGAAGGACCTCATCAAGCGCGTCGTCGGCGTGGGCGGTGACACCGTCGAGTGCAGGAACACCGGCCCGCTGATGGTCAACGGCAAGCCGCTGTACGAGCCGTACGTGTACCCGGGCAACACGCCGTGCAGCGTCGACGACCAGGGCGGCCAGTTCACGGTGCACGTGCCCGCGGGCTACATCTGGGTCATGGGCGACCACCGGCAGAACTCCCGGGACTCGCGCTACAACCAGACCGACAAGAACCACGGCATGGTCCCGGTCAAGGATGTCGTCGGCCGCGCCATCGTCAAGGCCTGGCCGATCAACCGCTGGGGCACGCTGCCCGTCCCGGAGACCTTCGACCAGCAGGGCATCAACGATCACTCCTCGGCGGCGGGCGCCCTGACGGTGGCCCCCCAGGGCGTGGCCCTGACCGCGGTCGTGCCGGTGGCGCTGTGGCGGCGCAGGCGGGCCGCGAAGGCCGTGGCCGGTACGGGCACCCCGACGGCGGCCACGGGAAGCCGCTGAGCCGCTGGGCCGCCGAGCCGGGGCAGTGCGGCGGCGCGGCCGCTTCCGCCGGTACCGTCCGCCGCTGTGAAGTCCTGGTGGAGCATGCGGCGGTGGCCCGGAAGGAGGGGCTGCCCCGTTCCGGTACCGCCCGGTAGGGTTCGGGTCCATGGGTGGCGAGAGCACGACGCGTACGGCCCCGCGCAGCGGCGGCACAGGCAGGGACCTGGTGGGCGGCAAGGCCGGGCAGCGGCTGTCCGGGCTCGCCGTGGCCGTGGGGCTGGTGCTGTTCCTCGCGGGATTCGTGTGGGCGGCGGTGATCTACCGCCCGTACACCGTGCCCACCAGTTCGATGGTGCCGACGATCGGCATCGGCGACCGGGTGCTGGCCCAGCGGGTCGACGGCGGTCAGGTGCACCGTGGTGACGTGGTCGTCTTCCACGACAAGACCTGGGTGCAGAACTCCGCCGTGATCAAGCGCGTGGTCGCCGTCGGCGGCGACACCGTCTCCTGCTGCGAGCAGGGCAGGCTGACCGTCAACGGTAAGCAGGTCGACGAGCCGTACCTGAAGGGCGCCGTCGCCGAGGCCGGCGGCTTCCCGACCGTGAAGGTGCCCCAGGGCCGGCTGTTCCTGCTCGGCGACGAGCGCCAGGGCTCCCTGGACTCCACCGCCCACCTCACGGACGCGGCCGCGGGCACCGTCTCGCGCGACGCCGTGGACGCCCGGGTCGACGCCGTCGTCTGGCCCATGAAGGGCCTGCTGGAGCGTCCCACCGGCTTCGAGGCGCTCGGCGCCCTGTCCGCGCCGGGCCCGCTGCGCACGATCACCATGATGATCGTGGCGGGTGCCGTCCTGGTCCTCGCCGGGGGCGCCTACGGCCCGATCGCGACGTGGCTGGGCGGCTCGCGCACCCGCACCCGGACGGAGCCGGCCGGTGCTCGCTGAGGACGCCGGGGACGCCGGGGACGCCGGCACGGACGGTTACCGCGGCGGACTGCGCAAGGTCGCCAGGGTTGTCCTGCTCGACCCCGAGGACCGCATCCTGCTGCTGCACGGCCACGAGCCCGACGACCCGGCCGACGACTGGTGGTTCACCCCGGGCGGCGGCCTGGAGGGCGCCGAGACGCGCGAGGAGGCCGCCCTGCGGGAACTCGCCGAGGAGACCGGCATCACCGAGGTCGAACTCGGCCCGGTGCTGTGGCGCCGCACGTGCTCGTTCCCGTTCGCGGGCCGACGCTGGAACCAGGACGAGTGGTACTACCTGGCCCGTACGGACCGGACCGCGATCGAGGCCACGGCCCTGACCGAGCTGGAGCGGCGCAGCGTCGCCGGAGCGCGCTGGTGGACGTGTCAGGAACTGATCCGGGCACATGAGACGGTGTATCCGACCAGACTCGCCGAGCTGCTGCGCACACTGCTCGACGAAGGTCCCCCGGCCGGGCCCGTGACCCTCGACACCGAAATCGTCTAGGGCCTCGTGGGACTGGCGCACAATGGTGGGATCGCACGGCTGAAGGGGAACATGCCATGAGCGCCGAGGACCTCGAGAAGTACGAGACCGAGATGGAGCTCAAGCTCTACCGGGAGTACCGCGATGTCGTCGGTCTGTTCAAATACGTGATCGAGACCGAGCGGCGCTTCTACCTCACCAACGACTACGAGATGCAGGTCCACTCGGTACAGGGTGAGGTGTTCTTCGAGGTGTCGATGGCCGACGCCTGGGTGTGGGACATGTACCGGCCGGCCCGGTTCGTGAAGCAGGTACGCGTCCTCACGTTCAAGGACGTGAACATTGAGGAGCTGAACAAGACCGATCTGGAGCTGCCGGGCGGGTGAGGGGCGTCAGTGGTCCTTCCTCGCTGTCACTCGTGTGAGTGACAGCGTTGTCCACAACCGGTGAGTAGCCCACCAAGATCCAATCTGTGGGGCCGGATGCGTGACCGTGGGCGCCGGAGGTGGTGCCGACATGAACGCACGAAGCGCGCTCGGCAGGTACGGAGAGGGCCTGGCGGCCCGGCGGCTGGCCCAGACCGGCATGGCGGTCCTGGAGCGCAACTGGCGCTGCGGCAGGACCGGCGAGATCGACATCGTGGCCCGGGACGGCGACGTCCTGGTCGTCTGCGAGGTGAAGACCCGCCGGGAGGGGCTCTTCGAGCATCCGATGGCCGCGGTCACACCGGAGAAGGCCGAGCGGCTGCGCGGCCTCGCGGAACGCTGGATCCAGTCCCACGGAGGGGCGCCGCCCGGAGGCGTCCGCATCGACCTGGTCGGCGTCCTGCTGCCCCGGCGCGGCGCCCCCGTGGTCGAGCACGTACGGGGGGCCGCCTGATGGGCTTCGCGCGTACGTGCTCCGTGGCCCTCGTCGGTGTCGAGGGCGTGGTCGTCGAGGTGCAGGCCGACCTCGAACCGGGCGTCGCCGCCTTCACCCTGGTGGGCCTGCCGGACAAGAGCCTGACCGAGAGCCGGGACCGGGTGCGGGCCGCTGTGGTCAACTCCGGTGGCGAGTGGCCGCAGAAGAAGCTCACGGTCGGGCTCAGCCCGGCCTCGGTGCCCAAGGCCGGCAGCGGCTTCGACCTGGCCGTGGCCTGCGCGGTGCTCGGCGCCGCCGAACGGATCGATCCCCGGGTGCTCGCCGACATCGTGATGATCGGGGAACTCGGCCTGGACGGGCGGGTGCGTCCGGTCCGGGGCATCCTGCCGGCGGTGCTGGCCGCCGCCGACGCCGGGTACGAGCAGGTGGTCGTGCCCGAGTGCGCCGCCGTCGAGGCCTCGCTGGTGCCCGGCGTCTCCGTCCTCGGCGTCCGAAGCCTGCGGCAGCTGATCGCGGTGCTGACCGACGAGCCGGTGCCCGAGGAGGACCCGGACGAGCAGGGGCGACCGGACCCGCTGCTGGCCGGCCTGCGCCTGCCCGGCACGGGCGCGGCCGCCGGAATGCACAGCGTGGGCGCCTCCCAGCAGGACCAGGGGCACGACCTCGCCGACGTCGTCGGCCAGGTCTCGGCCCGTACGGCGGCGGAGGTCGCCGCGGCCGGGGCGCACCACCTGTTCCTCGAAGGGCCGCCGGGCGCGGGCAAGACCATGCTCGCCGAGCGGCTGCCCGCACTGCTGCCCCGCCTCGCCCGGGAGGAGTCCTTGGAGGTCACGGCGATCCACTCGGTGGCCGGACTCCTGCCGCCGGGCAGACCGCTGATCGACCTCGCCCCCTACTGCGCCCCGCACCACTCGGCCACCATGCAGGCCCTCGTCGGCGGCGGCCCGGGCGTCGCCAGGCCCGGGGCGGTGTCGCTCGCCCATCGAGGCGTGCTCTTTCTGGACGAGACCCCCGAGTTCAGCAGCCACGCGCTCGACGCCCTGCGCCAGCCGCTGGAAGCGGGCCATGTGGTGATCGCCCGCAGCGCCGGGGTGGTGCGGTTCCCGGCGAAGTTCCTGATGGTGCTCGCGGCCAACCCGTGCCCCTGCGGCCGGTTCTCACTGCGCGACACCCTGTGCGAGTGCCCGCCCTCGGCGGTCCGCCGCTACCAGGCCAGGCTGTCCGGCCCGCTGCTCGACCGGGTCGACCTGCGGGTGGAGGTGGACCCGGTCACCCGCTCCGAACTCACCCGGCGCGACGCCCGGGGCGAGGCCACGGCGGCGGTGGCCGACCGGGTGCGGGCCGCCAGGGAACGCGCGGCGGCCCGCCTCGCGGGCACACCGTGGCGGACCAACAGCGAGGTGCCCGGCCGCGAGCTGCGCAGCCGCTGGCACGTGGTGGCCGGCGCGATGGACGAGGCCGAGCGCGGCCTGGAGCGGGGCGTTCTCACCGCGCGCGGACTGGACCGCGTCCTGAGGGTCGCCTGGACGGTCGCGGACCTGGCTGGCCACGACCGGCCCGACACGTCGGACGTCGCCCTGGCGCTGCAACTGCGCACCGGAGTGCCACGGGGCGTGCCCATGACCATCGGGGCGCCGGTGTGAACGCCACCCGGGCCCCCGACCGCGAACTGCTGGCCCGGGTCCTCCTCAGCCGGGTCGTCGAGCCCGGGGACGAGGCCGGCGGGCGGTGGCTGCGGGAACTCGGGGGGGTGGAGGTGGCCCGGCGGCTGCGCGACGGCGCCCCTCGGCTCGCCGGGGTCTCCGGCAAGCGGTGGTCGGGGCTGTGCGCCCGGGCGGCACGGGCCGAGCCCGAACGCGATCTCGCCGCGGCCCGGGAGGCCGGTGTGCGGTTCGTACGCCCCGGGGACACCGAGTGGCCCGCCCAACTCGACGACCTCGGCGACGCGCGGCCCATGGGACTGTGGGTGCGCGGCCGGCCCAGCCTGCGGATATGGGCGCTGCGCTCGGTCGCGGTCGTCGGCGCCCGCGCCTGCACCCAGTACGGCGCCCACATGGCCGCGGCCCTCGCCTCCGGCCTCGCCGAGCGCGGCTGGGTGGTGGTGTCCGGCGGCGCCTACGGAGTCGACGGCGCCGCCCACCGCGGTGCCCTCGCTGCGGGTGGCGCCACCGTCGCCGTCCTGGCCTGCGGCGTCGACCGGCCCTACCCGCGCGGGCACACCGAGTTGATCACCAGGATCGCGCAGCAGGGTCTGGTGGTCGGCGAACTACCGCCCGGTGACCACCCCACGCCGAGTCGGTTCATCGTCCGCAACCGAGTGATCGCGGCGCTCACCCGGGGCACCGTGGTGGTCGAGGCCGCCCACCGCAGCGGATCGCTGGTCACCGCGCGGGCGGCGCAGCGGCTGGGACGGCACACCATGGGCGTGCCCGGCCCGGCCACCAGCGCGCTCTCCGCCGGTGTCCACGAGCTCCTGCGCGGCGGGGCGGTGCTGGTCGGCGACGCCGCGGAAGTCGTCGAACTGGTGGGCGACATGGGTGAACTCGCCCCGGACCGGCGCGGTCCCGTACTCCCGCGCGACCTGCTGGAACCGGACGCCCGGCAGGTTCTGGCCGCGTTGCCGGCGCGCGGCGGGGCGACGCCGGAGGAGATCGCCCGCGGCGCCCGGACGACCGCGGACGACGCGATCGCGAAACTGTACGAACTCCGATCACTGGGCTACGTCGAACGACATGGCGAGGGATGGAAGTTGACACGCCAGGCGCTGATCTCGGCCCGGGAGGGCCGCGAGCGGTGCTGACCGAGAGTGTTCGGCCGTCCGGGGGAGGCCCGATGTCGTTGGGGATTCCCGCAGTTGGGCGCTGTCGCGGTTACCGAGGGTGACGTGCGTGACCCGGCGGGGCGCATTGCGGAACGAATCTGCGCACGCTTCACGCCCCGCCGTTCGCGCACCGCGACACATCAGTCACGCTACGCTCACGTGGTTCCGACCACAGAAACGACTCAGACCGGCAACTCACGCAGACGCCCGCATTCCACGGCAGAACGACACAAGGCGACGAATGCCCCAGCACACCTCCGGGCCCGACCGGGCGGCGATCCCCTCAGCCGCCCGTGACGGTGGCAGCGTGCGGCCGCCCGCTCCTTCGACGCTCGAGGAGCTGTGGCGGTCGTACAAGGCGACGGGGGACGAGCGGCTGCGGGAGCAGCTGATCCTGCACTACTCGCCGCTGGTGAAGTACGTGGCGGGACGAGTGAGCGTCGGCCTGCCGCCCAACGTGGAGCAGGCCGATTTCGTCTCCTCCGGGGTCTTCGGGCTCATCGACGCGATCGAGAAGTTCGACATCGAGCGGGAGATCAAGTTCGAGACCTACGCGATCACGCGGATCCGGGGCGCGATGATCGACGAGCTGCGGGCGCTGGACTGGATCCCCCGCTCGGTGCGGCAGAAGGCGCGGAACGTGGAGCGGGCGTACGCGACCCTGGAGGCCCGGCTGCGGCGCACGCCGTCGGAGGCCGAGGTGGCCGCCGAGATGGGCATCGCGGTCGACGAACTGCATGCTGTTTTCAGCCAGTTGTCGCTGGCCAACGTGGTGGCGCTGGAGGAGCTGCTGCACGTCGGCGGCGAGGGCGGGGACCGGCTGAGCCTGATGGACACGCTGGAGGACACCGCCGCCGACAACCCGGTGGAGGTGGCCGAGGACCGGGAGCTGCGCACGTTCCTGGCCCGGGCGATCAACACGCTGCCCGAGCGGGAGAAGACCGTCGTGATGCTCTACTACTACGAGGGCCTCACGCTCGCCGAGATCGGCAACGTGCTCGGTGTGACGGAGAGCCGGGTCAGTCAGATCCACACCAAATCGGTGCTTCAGCTGCGTGCGAAGCTGGCGAGCTTCGGACGCTGACCCGGGCGGAGTCCCTCCCGGTCCGGGTGGCGCGTCCGTAAAGTGGTCGACGTGCCAAGGATTCGAGCGGCCTCCGTGGCCGAGCACCGGTCGATGCAGCGAGCCGCCCTGCTGGACGCGGCGCGGACCCTGCTGTCCGAGGGCGGGACGGAGGCGCTGACCTTCCCCGCCCTGGCCGAGCGGACGGGGCTCGCGCGGTCGTCGGTGTACGAGTATTTCCGGTCACGGGCCGCCGTGGTCGAGGAGCTGTGCGAGGTCGACTTCCCGGTGTGGGCCGCGGAGGTCGCGGCCGCGATGGCCTCCGCCGACGGGCCCGCGGCCAAGGTCGAGGCGTATGTGCGCAAGCAACTGGAGCTGGTCGGGGACCGGCGGCACCGGGCCGTCGTGGCGATCTCGGCGAGTGAGCTGGACGCGGGCGCCCGGGAGAAGATCCGCGCCGCCCACGGCGGGCTCGTCGCCATGATCGTGGAGGCGCTGGGGGAACTGGGGCACGAGCAGCCGCGGCTGGCGGCGATACTGCTCCAGGGCGTGGTGGACGCGGCGGTGCGGCGGATCGAACTGGGCGCCGCGGAGGATCCGGCGGCCATCGCCGAGGCCGCGGTGGGGATGGCACTGCGCGGCGTCTGCGGCTGACGCCGGCGGAGGCTGGGAGGGCACGGGCCGGACCGGGTCCGCAGGAGGCTCCCCAGCCCGCGGCTGGGGGCAGGAGGCCCGCCCGCCCCGCGGTCAGGGCAGCGGCACCCCCAGCACCGGCAGCAGTCTCGTCGGCCCGTTCAGGAGCCACGGCGGGAGCAGGAGAAGCGGGTTCAGATAGGTCTTGCCGCGCAGCAGGCCCCAGTGGACGCACGGGCCTTCGCAGTGCCGGCCCGTCGCCTCCACGGTGCCGATGACCTCGCCGGCCGCCACCTCGTCGCCTTGCTTCACCGACGCCTTCACCGGCTCGTACGTCGTCCGCAGCGGTGGGTCGCCGGTACCTGTCAGCTCGACCGACACCACGCCTCTGCCGGCCACCGGGCCCGCGAAGAACACCCGCCCGGCCGCCACCGACCGAACAGGCGCGCCTGGCGACGTGCCCAGGTCCACGCCCCGGTGCCCGGGTCCGTAGACCGTCGCTGGAGGATCCCAGCCACGCAGCACCCCGGGGCGCACCCCCACCGGCCACACCCGGCCCACGGCCGGTACCGGCGGATCCCCTTCCCCGGAGCCGGAGCCGGAGCCGGAGCCGGAGCCGGAGCCGGAGCCAGGGCCGGAGCCAGGGCCAGGGCCGGGATCGGAGTCAGGGCCGGCCGGCGCGGCGGGGCCATCGTCCGCCCAGGCCGCCCACGCCGCCGAGCCCAGCAGCGCTGCCGAGGCCACGAGTGCCACCAGCGCCAAAGAGGCCGCCACCGCCGCCGCCCACCTGGGCAGCAGCCCCCGCCGGGCACCGGCGGCCGTCCATCGCATCGCACGCATCCGAACCATGCGCCCACCGTCCCGCACCCCGCCGACAGCGGTCCGAACCTGTGGACAACTCACCGGTTGTGGACAGCGGCGTCACCCGGCGCCCCGCGGGTCCCGTACAATTCTGGTGGCGACCCGGGTCACTGGGTCGACTTCGCACGCCCCGACACCCGGACCGGAGACGGCCGGTGTCAGCGCCCCTCGGTCCCTCGTGGCACGGCGCAACCGGGCGTCAGGCGCGGAAGCCGTCCGGCATCCGCGGCACAACCGAGAAACTCAAGGAGTACGGCCATGGCCGTCGTCACGATGCGGGAGCTGCTGGAGAGCGGCGTCCACTTCGGTCACCAGACCCGCCGTTGGAACCCGAAGATGAAGCGCTTCATCTTCACCGAGCGCAACGGCATCTACATCATCGACCTGCTCCAGTCGCTGTCGTACATCGACCGCGCCTACGAGTTCGTCAAGGAGACCGTCGCCCACGGCGGCACGGTCATGTTCGTCGGTACGAAGAAGCAGGCGCAGGAGGCCATCGCCGAGCAGGCCACCCGCGTCGGCATGCCCTTCGTCAACCAGCGCTGGCTGGGCGGCATGCTCACCAACTTCTCGACCGTCTACAAGCGCCTGCAGCGCCTGAAGGAGCTCGAGCAGATCGACTTCGAGGACGTCGCGGCCTCCGGTCTGACCAAGAAGGAGCTCCTGGTCCTCTCCCGCGAGAAGGCCAAGCTGGAGAAGACCCTCGGCGGTATCCGCGAGATGCAGAAGGTGCCCAGCGCCGTCTGGATCGTGGACACCAAGAAGGAGCACATCGCGGTCGGCGAGGCCCGCAAGCTCAACATCCCGGTCGTCGCCATCCTCGACACCAACTGCGACCCCGACGAGGTCGACTACAAGATCCCGGGCAACGACGACGCGATCCGCTCCGTCACCCTGCTCACCCGTGTGATCGCCGACGCGGTCGCCGAGGGCCTCATCGCGCGTTCCGGCGTCGCCACCGAGGGCAAGGGCGAGAAGGCCGCGGGCGAGCCGCTCGCCGAGTGGGAGCGCGACCTGCTCGAGGGTGAGAAGAAGGCCGAGGAGGCCCCGGCTGCGGAGGCCCCGGCTGCGGAGGCTCCGGCTGCGGAGGCTCCCGCCGCCGAGGCGCCGGCTGCCGAGGCGCCGGCCGCCGAGACGCCGGCCGCCGAGACTCCGGCTGCCGAGGGCGAGCAGGCCTGATCCGTCAGCGCCAGCGTTGACGGCGGGAGCGGTGACATGAAGTCCGCTCCCGCCGTTCACCCGTAGGTCAGCACAGAGTCGGGCATCTGCATCTACATGTAGATCGCAGACCGTGCAGATCTTCGATCCTCCAGACTTCGAGAAAGATTCACAGACTCATGGCGAACTACACCGCCGCCGACGTCAAGAAGCTCCGCGAGCTCACCGGCGCCGGCATGATGGACTGCAAGAAGGCGCTGGACGAGGCCGAGGGCAACGTCGAGAAGGCCGTCGAGGCGCTCCGTATCAAGGGCCAGAAGGGCGTCGCCAAGCGCGAGGGCCGCTCCGCCGAGAACGGCGCCGTGGTCTCGATCATCGCCGACGACAACTCCTCCGGTGTCCTCGTCGAGCTGAAGTGCGAGACGGACTTCGTCGCCAAGGGCGAGAAGTTCCAGTCCGTCGCCCGCGCGCTCGCCGAGCACGTCGCCAAGACCTCCCCGGCCGACCTCGAGGCCCTGCTCGCCTCCGAGATCGAGGCCGGCAAGACCGTCCAGGCGTTCGTGGACGAGGCCAACGCCAACCTCGGCGAGAAGATCGTCCTGGACCGCTTCGCGCAGTTCTCCGACGGCTTCGTGACCGCGTACATGCACCGCACGATGCCCGACCTGCCGCCGCAGATCGGTGTCCTCGTCGAGCTCGACAAGCCGAACGCCGAGGTCGCCAAGGGCATCGCCCAGCACATCGCCGCCTTCGCGCCGAAGTACCTCGCCAAGGAGGACGTGCCGGCCGACATCGTCGAGTCCGAGCGTCGTGTCGCCGAGGAGACCACCCGCGCCGAGGGCAAGCCCGAGGCCGCGATCGCCAAGATCGTCGAGGGCCGCCTGAACGGCTTCTTCAAGGACGCGACGCTGCTCGGCCAGCCCTACGCCCTGGACAACAAGAAGTCGGTCCAGAAGGTCCTGGACGAGGCCGGTGTCACCCTGAAGCGCTTCACGCGCATCAAGGTCGGCATCTGAGTCCAAGGTCCGTACCGCGACGGACCCCCGACCCCGATAGGGTCGACAGCAGTCGTCCATGTCGCTCGTGTGTGCAGCCACGTACACGCGAGTGACGGGCGGCAGCAGATCTGACGAGGAGGCCATTGCCGCTGCATGGGATGCGAAACACGCCCCACCGGCAATGGCCTTCTTCGCATGTGCACCACGTATAACAAAGGCGGGATCTCATGACCAAGGCCCAGAAGAGCGACGACGGCAAAGTACCCGGCCGGTTTCTGCTGAAGCTGTCCGGAGAGGCCTTCTCCGGCGGCGGGGGCCTGGGCGTCGACCCGGACGTGGTGCACGCCATCGCCCGTGAGATCGCGGCCGTCGTGCGCGACGGCGCGGAGATCGCGGTCGTGATCGGCGGCGGCAACTTCTTCCGCGGTGCCGAACTCCAGCAGCGCGGCATGGACCGCGCCCGCTCGGACTACATGGGCATGCTCGGCACCGTGATGAACTGCCTCGCCCTGCAGGACTTCCTGGAGAAGGAAGGCATCGACAGCCGGGTCCAGACCGCCATCACCATGGGCCAGGTCGCCGAGCCGTACATCCCGCTGCGCGCCGTGCGCCACCTGGAGAAGGGCCGCGTGGTCATCTTCGGCGCCGGTATGGGCATGCCGTACTTCTCCACCGACACCACCGCCGCCCAGCGCGCCCTGGAGATCGACGCCGAGGCGCTGCTCATGGGGAAGAACGGCGTGGACGGGGTTTACGACTCCGACCCGAAGGCCAACCCGGACGCCGTGAAGTTCGACTCCCTCGGCTACGGGGAGGTCATCACACGGGACCTCAAGGTCGCCGACGCCACGGCGATCACGCTGTGCCGTGACAACAAGCTCCCGATCGTCGTCTTCGAGCTCCTGAAGGAGGGCAATATCGCCCGCGCCGTCAAGGGTGAGAAGATCGGCACGCTTGTGGGTGACCAAGGCAGCCGGGGCTGACCGGCGGAGCCCGCACCGCGGGAAGCCGGAAAGAGACCTGTCCGGGCGACGGACGGGACGGACCCTGGCCGGGGGATGGACAATGTCCCGCCGGTCGGGAACCGTGCAGGAAGATGACGCGACGAAGCCGGCCGCCGGTCCCGACAGGGAAACCGCGGCCGGGCCTACTCAAGACACGCAGGAGCAAGTGGTGATCGAAGAGACCCTCCTCGAGGCCGAGGAGAAGATGGAGAAGGCCGTCGTGGTCGCCAAGGAGGACTTCGCCGCGATCCGCACCGGCCGTGCGCACCCGGCGATGTTCAACAAGATCGTGGCCGATTACTACGGCGCGCCGACGCCGATCAACCAGCTGGCCTCGTTCTCCGTGCCGGAGCCGCGCATGGCCGTCGTGACCCCGTTCGACAAGACCGCGCTGCGCAACATCGAGCAGGCGATCCGCGACTCCGACCTGGGCGTCAACCCGAGCAACGACGGCAACATCATCCGCGTGGTGTTCCCCGAGCTCACCGAGGAGCGCCGCCGCGACTACATCAAGGTCGCCAAGAGCAAGGGCGAGGACGCCAAGGTGTCCATCCGCTCCGTGCGCCGCAAGGCCAAGGACGCCATCGACAAGCTGATCAAGGACGGCGAGGTCGGCGAGGACGAGGGCCGTCGTGCGGAGAAGGAGCTCGACGACACCACCGCGAAGTACGTGGCGCAGGTGGACGAGCTGCTGAAGCACAAGGAAGCGGAGCTGCTCGAAGTCTGATGGACGACACTTCCTGGGGAGCGCCGCGGCAAGCCGGGTACTGGGGGCCCGCGGACGGGTCACCCGCCCATCAGGGACCCGTCCCGGGGGCCGCTCCGGCGGGTCCCGCGTACGATGCGCATGACGCCCAGCGGACCCGCCCCATGCCCGTCGTGCCCGACGTGCCCGCTCACGGCGGAAACCAGGATGACGACCGGGGTGCCGCCCAGCCGGGCGGCGCCTCGTTCCGCGACGACACGCCGCAGCAGCCGCACCATGCGCCGCAGCCGTGGTCCCATGACACGCCGCAGACACCGTCCTTCCACGGGACGGCGTCGCAGAATCCGGAGCCCATGCCCGACGCCCCGCAGCCGGCGCCCGCGCCGCAGAAGAAGAGCGCGGGCCGCGACCTGGGTGCCGCCATAGGCGTCGGCCTCGGGCTCGGCGCGGTGATCGTCGTGTCGCTGTTCGTCGTCAAGGCCGTCTTCGTGGGTGTCATCGCGATCGCGGTCGTGGTCGGCCTGTGGGAACTCACCAGCCGGCTCGAGGAGCGCAAGGGCATCAAGGCGCCGCTCGTGCCGCTGGCGGTCGGCGGCGCGGCCATGGTGGTCGCCGGGTACGTCCGGGGCGCGGAGGGCGCCTGGGTGGCGATGGCGCTGACGGCGCTCGCGGTCCTGGTCTGGCGCATGACGGAACCGCCGGAGGGCTACCTCAAGGACGTCACGGCCGGTGTCTTCGCGGCGTTCTACGTGCCGTTCCTGGCCACGTTCGTCGCGATGATGCTCACCGCGGACGACGGTTCGCGCCGTGTGCTGACGTTCCTCGTGCTCACGGTGGTCAGCGACACGGGCGCGTACGCCGTCGGCTGGCGCTTCGGCCGGCACAAGCTCGCCCCGCGCATCAGCCCGGGCAAGACCCGCGAGGGCCTGTTCGGCGCGGTGGCCTTCGCGATGGTGGTCGGCGCGCTGTGCATGCAGTTCCTGATCGACGACGGCGCCTGGTGGCAGGGTCTGCTGCTCGGCCTCGCGGTCGCCGCCACCGCCACCCTCGGCGACCTCGGCGAGTCCATGATCAAGCGGGACCTGGGCATCAAGGACATGGGCACCCTGCTTCCCGGCCACGGGGGCATCATGGACCGCCTCGACTCCCTGCTGCCCACCGCGCCGGTGGTCTGGCTCCTGATGGTCCTCTTCGTCGGCTCCGCCTGAGCCCACGACCACCGAGCCCCCACCCCTCCGGGTGGGGGCTCGACGCCGTTCACCGTGTGGACCACGTGACGGGCCTGACGTCAAGGTCCTCCCCATGGGGCAGGCTCGGCTGGGGGATGACGGCACATATCACGGCGATCTGCGGTGCCGATGGTGCGAAGCCTTCCTCAAACAGGACGGACGGCGCAAGCCACGGCTGTACTGCGGTGGTTGGCATCGGACGAAGACGTACGCTGCCTGGGCCGGCACACTGATCGCTGGCCTCTTCTGACCCGGCCTCTGGCTGTCCACAGCCGACCGGGCGACCCGAGTGGCGCTGAACGCCGTGAGCATCAGGTGGTTCATTGAGGAGCGCGGATCTACCGCAAGTGGCCCGGACAGAGCGCTGCTCAGGACGCCCACCAAAGTGTCAGGCTCACAAAGAGTGATGCGAGGGTGACGGCTGCTTGGTAGAACTGGGCGGTGCCTGCTCCGGAGCGGGCACGGACGGCTATTTTGTCCGGCGTACCGCCTCCTCGCTGCGCCCCGGCCTTGACCTGGAGCCCGCTTTGCCTCTGCCGACAGGTACCACCCGCCCGATATCCCTGCTCCTGTCGACCGCGTTGGCGGCCGTCACGCTCACCGGCTGCACGTTGCTGGAACTAGCTCGGGACTGCGAGGGGACCGAGGACCGGGTGAAGGAGGTGGCGGCGCTCGACATCCTCGGCTCCCGGCCCGCCGGGGCGACCGTCGCCCGGGGCTTCGAGAAGGTTGACGCCGGCTGCTGGGCGGACAGCGGCGA
>NZ_JBEYTS010000091.1:0-22813 GCF_040643155.1 Streptomyces sp. NPDC047453
CCGCGGGAGCGCTGGCGGGTGGCTGCGCCACCCGCGCAACCCGTGGGCTGCGCCCACGGGTTGACGCTCCGTCCGCTGCGCTCCCGGAGTGGCGGGACTTTGTCCCGCTACCGGGCTTCCGCTGCGCTGCAGCCCGGGCCGGCGGGTCCGCTGCGCTCCCCCGCCTGACGGTCCTTCGGCTGCGCCTTCGGAACCGTTGGGCCCGCTGACGCGGGCCTGGCTGGTTATGGGGTGGTGGGGTCGGGGTTTTCTCCGCGTTCGAATGCCTCTAGGTGGTCCAGGGCCGTCTTGGTCGAACCCTGACTGCGGATCAGCTTCCATGTCTCAATCCCGCAGCCCGCTACTGCTCCGATACCGGCGAGGAGGAGCAGTAGACGCAGGGGCGGCCACCAGTGCTCACGCGTGAGTGCCTGCCCGGTCATGATTACCCCCACCAGTAGGGGTCCTCCGGCCTTGCGCAGCCACAGTTCGATCCCGTCCCACATTGCCCCACCTCTTGCTCAGGCCGCCGTCGTTACGGTGCCGGGACGCCAGCATACGAGGCTCTTGTTCGCTCACGCGGATTCATCCTGTGGCCTGCATCAGGTTGATGCAGCATGTACTGTTGGTAGAAACACGGGACACCCTCCAACCACCTGATGCGGGCCCGGATGCCCGCGCTTCCGGAAAAGGGAAAACGCATGTGGAGTGCTCAGGACGTGGCGCGGGATCGGGTCCGGCGTCAGGCGAGTGGCCTGGACGTCGCCCACGTTGCGGAAAAGGTCGCGGAGGCCGCTGTCCGTGAGCGGGAAACCGCGGAGCAGTTGAGGGGGAACGGTTCCTTCTACGAGTTCGAGATGGACCGGGAGCGGATGGCTGCCATCTGGCTGGCCCAACACGCCGAGTGGCGGCGCGTCAGGGACTTGATGACTGCGGCCGGTTGGAGCGTGTACGAGCCGGAACGGGACGCTCAGGGCTCGGTGTGGGCTCGCGAGCGTGAGGAACGGTTTGCTGGTGCTCTTGCGGCACAGGCCGCCTTCGGGGAACGGCAGGAGGAGAAAGCGGATGAACTGCGGGCGGAGGTTTTGCTGTCCGCCGCGCCCAGCCGGCTGATCCAGGTGGTGGCCGACCGGACGGGACTGCGCCCCTCCCAGGTCCTGGCCCAGCTTGCCGAGCAGATCGTCGTGGCCGAGGACGGCACGGTGTCCGTCCCGCCCTTCACCCCGTCCCAGTAATTTCCGAAGCGAGTGGAAAAGAAAGCAGAGGAGGAGTGCGGGAATGCTGGGTATTCAGCTTCGGGAACACCAAGTAGCCCAGAAAGCGAGTTTCCGTAAATGGGTGGGATTCCCCGCAAGATCATCTGTGCCCGCTCAGGGGGCACGGGGCACCATCGTGTCCGCGACCGGATCGGGCAAGACGATCACCGCCGCCGCGTGCGCGCGGGAGTGCTTCCCGGGCGGCCGGATCCTCGTGACCGTGCCGACCCTGGACCTGCTCGCGCAGACCGCCCAGGCGTGGCGCCTGGTGGGCCACCGGGCCCCGATGGTCGCGGTGTGCTCGCTGGAGAACGACCCGGTACTCAACTCGCTCGGGGTGCGCACCACCACCAACCCCATCCAGCTCGCCCTGTGGGCCAGGCACGGGCCCGTGGTCGTGTTCGCCACGTACGCCTCCCTCGTGGACCGCGAGGACATCGACGCACCGATGGGCCAGCAGAAGGTTCGCGGACCGCTGGAAGCCGCCCTGGCGGGCGGGGACAGGCTGTACGGGCAGCGCATGGACGGCTTCGACCTCGCGATCGTGGACGAAGCCCACGGAACCGCCGGTGATCTAGGTCGGCCGTGGGCGGCGATCCACGACAACGCCCGCATCCCGGCGGACTTCCGGCTCTACCTCACGGCCACGCCGCGCATCCTCGCCGCGGCCCGGCCTCAGAAGGGCACGGGCGGTCAGGAGCTGGAGATCGCGAGCATGGCCGACGACCCGGACGGGACATACGGCGCGTGGCTGGCCGAGCTCGGACTGAGCGAGGCGATCGAACGGGGCATCCTCGCCGGATTCGAAATCGACGTACTCGAGATCCGCGACCCCTCCCCCGTCCTCGGGGAGTCGGAGGAGGCGCAGCGAGGCCGGCGCCTGGCCCTGTTGCAGACCGCACTTTTGGAGCACGCGGCGGCGTACAACCTCCGTACGGTCATGACGTTCCACCAGAAGGTGGAGGAGGCCGCCGCGTTCGCGGAGAAGCTGCCGCAGACCGCTGCCGAGCTGTACGCCAACGAGATGTCGGCTGAGGAGTTGGCGGAGGCGGACAAGAAGGTGAAGGAGTTGCCCGCGTCCTCGATCGGCGCGGAGCTGTACGAACTCGAGGCCGGCCGCCACGTACCCCCGGACCGCGTCTGGTCGGCATGGCTGTGCGGCGACCACCTCGTCACCGAGCGGCGCGAAGTGCTGCGCCAGTTCGCGAACGGGATCGATGCCGCGGGCCGCCGGGTCCACCGCGCGTTCCTGGCAAGTTGTCGTGTGCTTGGGGAGGGCGTGGACATCACCGGCGAGCGGGGCGTGGAAGCCGTCTGCTTCGCCGACACCCGCGGCTCCCAGGTGGAGATCGTGCAGAACATCGGCCGCGCGCTCCGCCTCAACAAAGACGGCAGCACGAAGGTCGCCAGGATCATCGTGCCGGTGTTCCTGGAACCCGGCGAGGACCCGACCGACATGGTCGCCTCCGCAAGCTACAAGCCGCTCGTGGCCGTGCTCCAGGGCCTGCGCTCGCATGACGAGCGCCTGGTCGAGCAGCTCGCCTCCCGCGCCCTCACCAGCGGCAAACGCAAGGTCCACATCCAGCGCGATGAAAACGGGCGGATCGTCGGGGCCGGCGGAGAGAGCGACCGCGAGGACCAGGAGCAGGAGCAGGACCACACCGACGCCGCTGCCGAGTCCGCCCTGCTCCACTTCTCCAGCCCGCGCGACACGGCCACCATCGCCGCGTTCCTCCGCACCCGCGTCTACCGGCCCGAGTCGCTGGTCTGGCTCGAGGGCTACCAAGCCCTACTCCGCTGGCGAACCGAGAACGAGATCACCGGCCTCTACGCCGTCCCCTACGACGTCGAGGTCGAAGTCGGGGCGACCAAGGCGTTTCCGCTTGGCCGGTGGGTCCACCAGCAGCGCAAAGCGCTGCGGGCGGATGAACTCGAGGAACGACGCAAGGAACTGCTCGACGCCCCCGAGGCCGGGATGATCTGGGAACCCGGCGAAGAAGCCTGGGAGAACAAGCTCGCCGCCCTCCGCTCCTACCGGCAGGCCACCGGACACCTCGCACCCCGACAAGACGCGCTTTGGGGCGAAGGCGAGGCGATGGTGCCCATCGGGCAGCACATGGCCAACCTCCGCCGGAAGGGCCAGAAGAACGGCCTGGGCAAGGACCCGGAACGGGCCGCCATGCGCGCGGCGCAACTCGCCGCGATCGACCCGGACTGGGACTGCCCGTGGCCCCTGGACTGGCAGCGGCACTACCGCGTCCTCGCCGACCTCGTCGACGCCGACGGCAGCCTGCCCGACATCGCCCCCGGCGTGCTGTTCGAGGGTGATGACCTGGGCAAGTGGCTCGCACGGCAACGGGAGGCGTGCACCTGGGCTCAGCTGTCCACCGAGCAGCAGGAGCGGCTGTCTAGGCTGGGTGTACAGCCCACTGAGGCGCCGTCTCCGGCTCCGGCGGCAACGCGTGCAGCGAAGGGCCCGAGCAAGGCGGAACAGGCGTTCCAACGCGGACTCGCGGCCCTCACGCAATGGGTAGAACGGGAAGGAGCCCACCGGCCTGTACCACGCAGCCACAGCGAACAGATCACCATCGACGGCGAGACAGAACCCGTGACCGTGAAACTGGGCGTCTGGATCTCCAACACCCGCGCGAGGCGGGACAAGCTCGGCGCGGAGCAGTTGGACGCGCTGCGGAAGCTGGGCATGGAATGGGCATGACGCCGCCACCGTCCGGCCGCTGAGCGGACAGCGCGAGGCCCGGGACAATCGCGCTGCTGGCCGTGTTGGTCCTGGCCGTGACGTGAGGCAGGGCGCTCCGGGTCGGCCGAAGCCCTCGGCCGACCCAGTCCGGCGACTGGTCACCCGGTGGCAGAGCCGCGCATCCTGGCCTCGCCCCGGCAGCCCTCGCCCAGTGGATCGAGCGGGAAGGCTCGGACCGGCCGGTTCCGCGAGGGCACAGTGAGGAGATCGCGGTAGACGGCGCGGCCGAGCCGATCGCGGTCCGGCTCGGCGTATGGGTCTCCAACACCAAGACCCGCCGCGACAAGCTCACCCAGGAGCAGCTGGACGCGCTTGCCGAACTCGGCATCCAATGGGCATGACGCCGATGCGTCCCGCCGTTGAGCAGGACCATACGAGGACCCCGGGGAGCGGGTCCCGGGGCCTCGTGCTGTCGGCGGGCTCAGGCCCGTGAGCTTCTTGACGACCGTCTCGAAGCCGCCGGGCAGGAGATCGAGCGGCCGGAATCAGTCAGGTGCATGGAGGCCGGTAGGAAAGATTTCCCAGGCGGTGCCGCCACTGAATACGGTTCAGGGCGTTGCCGGTTACGTCGCAGATGTGGTGCATGACCCGGTCGATGTCCAGGTCCCACAGCCTTATCGTGCCGTCATCGCCTGCCGTCGCCAGTGTGCGGCTTCCGGGCCCGAGCACGGCGGCGCCGACGGTGCCGGTGTGACCGACAAGCGCATCACCCGTGGCGGAAGGGTGCGCCTGGTCGGTGACGTCCCACAACTTGATCATGCCGTCTGTGGTGCCGGTGGCGAGGGTGCGTCCATCCGGGCCGAAAGTGAGCGCGGAGACGGAGCCGGAGGCGTCGACAGGCGAGCTGAGCGGCTTTGGATGGGCAGCATGGGGAACGGTCCACAGGCGGAGGGTTCCGTCAGTGGTGGCCACAGCGAGTGTGTGTCCCCGCGGGACGAAGGCGATCAAGTCGCCGGTGAGGGTGCTGGCGGCGAGGGCCGGGTGGGAGGGGTCATGGGTGTCCCAGAGCCTGATCTTCCTCGTGAAGTTCGTGAAGTCCGCCAAGGCCAGGCTGCGCCCGTCGGGGCTCAGAGCAAGGGAGGGCTCGTCGACCTCGGGCGACTCAGCGGCTCCAAGTAGGCGGGGATGGCCAGGATTGCCGACATCCCACAGCCGGATCCGGCCACCGACATCGGCCTGTCGGTGGACCCAGACCGGTTCTGCGCTTCTACCGGACTCCCTGCTGGCGGTGTCGCCGAGAGGGAACGCCTCGAGCTTGTGCTGCTCGTACTCGGCCAGTGTGCGGCCGTCCGCGCTGAAGGACAGTGCGGCGATCACGTGGTCGCGCTTGACCGACGTATGGCCCAGGCGGCGGGGATGCGTCGGATCGCTGACGTCCCACAGTCGGGTGCCGCCGTCCGGCTCCGCCACCGCGAGAAGCCGACCGCGGGGCGCGAACACGGCAGAGGTGCCCGGAAGAGCCCCCAGGGGCATGGGCCAGCGGCCGTCGGCCGTGTCCCACAACCTCACCTTTGTCGGACCGCAGGTGGTGACCATGTTCCGCCCGTCGGGACTGATGCCGCCCACCGAGCCCTCAAAGCACTCCGTCAGCACGGGCGGCAGGCTCCACACCCGGATGACCCGGTCGTCGGTGATGAGGCTGCCGCTGTCGCGGCCGAAGACCAGGGCGATGCCGTCATAGGACGTCTGGCCCAGCGGTTCTCCCAGTTGCATCGGTTCGTCGTTGTTCGCGATGTTCCATAGTTGGACTCCGTTGCCCCCGGCCACAGCGACCGTGCCACCGTCGGGGCTGAAGGCCACCGCGGCGACTTCGGATCCATCTGCATTCTCCAGCGGCGGGGAGAGGCGTTCCGGGCGTTGGGGATTGGCGATGTCCCAGAGCCATACCCTTGTATCGCCGTCGTTCGTAGCCAGGGTCCGCCCGTCTGGGCCGAACACCATGTCTCGTTTTCCGCCGGAACCAAGGTGCAGGGTGCCCAGCGCCTGGAGTTGCGTGGGATCGGCCATATTCCACAGCCGTGCGGTGCCAGTCTCGCTGCTCGCTGTTGCCAGGAGGTGGCCGTGCGGGCTGAAGGCGGGGAGGTCGCCGGGCAGGGTGCGGCCGAGTCGTTCGGGATGCCTGGGGTCGTGGAGGTCCCACAGGTAAACTTTTTGCCCGCCTGCGGCAAGGAAACGTCCGTCGGGGCTCAGAGCCACGGTGTTCCCGATCAAGTCGCCGGGCATGTCGAACGTGGCAAGGTCGGCGGGGTGGCGTGGGTGGGAGGTGTCCCACAGCCGGATCCTGCCATCGGTGTCGTCTTCGGCGGCCAGCAGGCTTCCGTCCGCGCTGAGTGCCACAACCGATCCGCGCAGGGAACGGCCCACGCGTCGGGGATGGGTGATGTCGCGAATGTCCCACAGCCGGATGACGCGGTCGGCCCCGGCGAGGACCAGCAGCCGCCGGGATGCGTCGGCGGCCACCCGACCGTTGCCGGAGTTGTTCGCATCGTCCGAGCTGCGGCTTTGGTCGGGGGTCTCGGAGAACAGCGGCGAGTTGGCGGCACTCAGCAGATTCGTGTATGTGCGTGGCGACTGGCGCATCCGGTACGACGCGATGTCGAGCTGGGCCGCCAACGAGGCGTTCTGCACCTGTGCTGGCAGGTGAGTGCCGCGGAGCTGTTCCGCCTCGGTGGCGATCTGGCGGGACACGGCGACGGCACGCTGGTCCTGGGCTGTGGCGCGCTGCTGGAAGGCGACGACCGCCGCCGCAGCGGCCACGAGTACGAGGGCGGTCAGGCCTGCGACCAGGGAACGCAGGCGGCGCGTGGTGCGCGCGGCCGCACGCTGCTCGCCAAGGCGGGCTTCCACGCTCGCCGTCAGGAACGCGCACTCCAACCCGGTCAGATCACTGCGATCAGTGAAGGCTTCCCCGGCCGCGGCCAGGCGGGTGCCGCGGTACAGCGCGCCAGGGTCACGGTCCAGCGCGTCCCAGGCTTGCGCCGCCTCGGTGAGCCGGCGATGAGCGCGCAACCGTTCGCGGTCGGTGTCGATCCAGCCACGCAGTCGGGGCCAGGCGGTAATGAGCGCCTCGTGCGCTAGATCGACGGTGTCGTGGTCCAATGTGATCAGCCGTGCGCGGGCCAACCGCTCCAAGGCTGTTGCAACATCGCCGGGGCTGTCTGCGCCGAGCTCGGCGCGGGTGACAGGGCGGCGCGTGTCCTGCGTGCCGTCGCCCGGAGCGATGAGTCGCAGCAGGATGCGGCGCGCCCTCTCGGCCTGGCCGGGCGTCAGTTGGGAGAAGACACTCTCGGCGGTACGAGCGACCGCACCGTGCAGGCCGCCGACCCCCTCGTAGGCGGCCTCGGTCAGCGCGCGGCCCTTACGGCGGTGCCAGGTCTCCAGCAGAGCGTGTGACATCAGCGGCAGGGCGCCGGGTTCGCCCTCGACTTCGTCGAGGATCCGAGCGGTCAGGGCGCGCTCGGCGATCAGCCCGGCCTTCTGGGCGGGTTTGACGATGGCCTCACGCAGTTCGTCCCGGCTCATCGGGCCGGCCAGCACGGTGGCGTCCTGCAACGTGGCGGTCAGCCGGGGGTGTGCGGCGCAGCGGCCGAGGAAGTCGGCGCGTACCGCGATCACCACGCGCAGCCGGCTGGCTGGATCGGTGGCAACCAGGAGGCGGTCGATGAACTCGTCCCGTTCGGCGGCATCAGTGCACAGGGTGTAGAGCTCTTCAAATTGGTCGACGATCAGCCACGTGTCGCCGTCCCCGTCGGCCGGCTCCAGGCGCTCGGCATGGGTACGCAGGGGGTGCTCGCCGGGGGTGAGCACGCGCAGGGCGGCCGGACACGGCCCAGGTACGTCCGGGGCGCGGAGGCGGGGTATGAGGCCAGCACGCAACAGGGAGGACTTGCCACTGCCCGACGGGCCGAACACCGCAGTGAAACGGCCGGAACGGGCCTGCTGGAACAGACGCTCGGTCAACTCGACACGGCCGAAGAACAAATCAGCGTCGCCAGGTTCGAAACGCGCCAGACCTCGATACGGAGGCTCAGCATCCTCGTCCTCTTCCCGGGGCTCGGCCGCTGCTTCAGCTGCCGCCTGCCGCCAGCGTTCCTCCCACTCTTCCGGGTCGCCGCCGCAAGCCTGGACATAGGCCAGCACAACGGGCAGTGTCGGCAGCCGCTCACCGCCAGCAGCCTGCGACAGCGTGCTCGCCCCCTGTCCCAAGCGCTGCGCCATCACCCGATACGTCGGACTCCCAGCCTCCACACGGAGCTTGCGTAATGCGAACGCGAACCGCGCAACCGGCCCCGCACTCGGATCCAACGGGCTTTCCCGACGTCCTGCCATCAACAGCTCCCTCCCCCGCCCCGCCTCCCCCGCGGACGCGGCGCTGTCGCCCGAGAAGGTACGCAGCCTGAGACGCAAGAGCAAACCACAGGCGCCTTCTTTGGTCAGCAACACGCACTTGCCCCATGACCTGCGGCGCGGCCATTGATCAGAGCGGCAAAACCCGCTGCCCATTCAATTCCCCACCCGGGAAAGTCAAGGTCAGGCAGTCACGGACCGATGCTCTCGGATCCGTTTCTCTGCAACGAGAGGAATCACATGAACACGCGCAACCGCGTAGCACTAGCGATGACCACCGGTGTCACCGCAGTCGGCCTGGCCCTAGCCGCGCCGCCCGCCCAGGCGAACATCGCTCCAGCGTCACATCCGGTGGCCGTCCACACCGCTTCTGCCCCCATCCAGGCACAGGCGAAGTGGCACACGATCTGGCAGTCCAAGTTCAAGCCCCGGCACTCCAAGTGGGTCTCGGGCGCGTTCGGCGTCCGCGCCTACAACGTGACTGTGAAGTACCAGTGCTGGAACGGCGGTGACGGCACCAAGGCCAAGGCGAGCCTGGTGGAGGCCGACTACCCCTACCGCACGCTGGGCTCGCACTCCTACGCCTACTGCAACGGCAACTGGTGGACCTTCAAGAGCAACAAGGTCAAGCCCGCCACGCGGTACAAGGTCGTCATCCAGCAGAACCACGGGCGCACCCACACCGAGCAGGTCGGGGTCTACGAGTACTACTGATCCTTCCTGACCTGCCGGTAAGTAAGAAGCTGTTGTCCTCTCGATCTTGAGCGGCGGTCTTCGAACGCGGGTTCCCCGTTGGGTGATCCTGCTGTGGCGAGGGCATGAAAGCAGGGCCTCCTGAAAAGCTCGTCGGTGCCGAATCCATACGAGCATCAGGAGGCCCTAACCTCGCGCTTTCACGAGGTGAGCTGTCCGACTGGTGATCACGAAAGCGGAAAGTACCTCTGACCAGCGAGAATGAGGATTGCTGAGGTCCCTGTTCCCGCCACCGGATCTCACCTACGCAGCCAAGGGCGCCTTGATCACGTGGAGCGTCCCAGAGTTCCTCAATGCTCTGGGCGCTCGTGTTCCACTACCCCAGCTGCGCACCCTGCTGCGCGATCGGTATTCCTTCTGATGGCCTGCGGGCAGGTGCAGGGCATGAAGGGGGCGGCGGTGAGCAGGTGGGCGCGCAGCACCGTCAGATGAGTGATCCCGCAGGCCAGAGTCCAGGCGGCCTGGATCGCCCAGGGCGCGTCGGAACGCTCTTGCTGCCGGTCTCCTTCATGCCGACGGTCAGGTGGTGGGTGATCTTCGCCCACGCGCGGAAGTTGCCGTGGGCTGCCTCGCGGTCGCGCAAGGCAATCAGCTCCGGGTCGGCGCCAGCCCAGACCGGGTGGAAGGCGGGGACGACGGTCAGGACCTCGTCCAGCCGCATGGGGTCGATCTCCTGCCAGGCGTAGACGCGGGATTCGAGCATCGGCTCTACAGCATCTCAAAGCAGCCGTTGCCGCTGGTGAAGATGATCGTCAGATCGGTGCCGGTGTCATCCCACAGGTAGCGCAGGTATTAAGCATATTTTGGACAGCTACTGCGCCTCGGCGCACACCAGCACCCGCCGCTCCTGCAGGGCCCCGCGCAGGGTGCGGTCGAACTCGATCGCGTGGGAGGGCTGGCGTCCGTGCAGGCCCAGCACACCTGCCGCACCAGCGCCGGCCCGCGCAGCCCGGGACCATCCCCGCGGGCGCGGGGAGCACAACACCTGGGTGAGCGCTGCGTATCCGTCCTTCGGACCATCCCCGCGGGTGCGGGGAGCAGCGGTGGTTCTGTGCCGTCCTGCGCATGCTCGGCTGCGGGATCCTCCCCATATGCCGAAGCTGGCTGTGATCTGCGAGGGGATCGTCATGACGCCCGCCCCAGTACATGGCATTCACCGGGTCAGCAGCAGCCCGCATCCGTACGCTCGGCCGTGGCCGATGCCCTGTGTTATCGCATCGACCAGGGATGCAGGGTCGGTGACCGTGAGCGTGCCCCGGATTTCCGCGCGGGCGATGCGCAGGCCCTTGTGAGGGCGGGAGCTCGTGACCGTGGGGAGCATCCGGACGGCCAGGGACTCCTCTTCGGCGGTAGCGCCGATACGGATGAGGCCGTCGGGAGCTTTACGCGGCTCGCCGGGGGGCTGGAAGCGGCGTACGAACCAGTTCCTCACGTGGTCGGGGCGGGTGTGAGCGGTGCGCCGGCCGCGAGAGCGGTCCGGCGTCGGCGGTCCGGACGAGCGGCTATGAGTGGGGTTGACGACCGTGCGGAAGCTGAGGGAGTCGCCGGTGCGGAAGGTCCGGTCGACCGTGATCACGTGCGGTTTGTCGGTGAGCGCACCGCGGGGCATGCCCGCCCAGTCTCCCGGGACCCTTGATTGTACGACCAGTACGAGCGTGCCGGCCTTCAGGTCGACGGACCAGGTGGACAGCACGCCCATCTGGGCTCGGGCATCGGGGTCGCCGTCCGTGACCCAGCCGCGGAAGCCGCTCATGACGGTGCGGTGCATGTCCTGGGCGTCGACGAGGGACTTGGCGGTGTACGGGTGCCGCGCGTCCATGGTCAGGATGCTGTGCGTGGCGACGAAGCGGGCAGCGGCAGGGGGCTTGGTCACGGGATGATGTCCCATTCGGTGGCGTTTTCGGCGATGGTGACGCGGGTCCGTGTCTCCCACCGCGTGGTGTGCGCGCGTCGGTCTGCGTCGAAGGTGACGGGCTGGTCCTGTACGGGGGCTGCTGTAGGGGCGCCTGGTGCTGCTTCGATCCAGGCCCAGGGCCGAGGTGACGGCCGCACCCCGACGCCCTGCGCGGGCAGTAGTGCGGTGGATTGGAAGGCGTCTTCGATGGTCCCACTGCTCATAGGCCCGGCCAAGGTTCCCGATGGCGGGCAGGATTTGCGGCCCAGCCACAGCAGGCGCTTGGGGTTTTCCAGCGCTGCGGCGACCCTTTCGAGGAGGGCCCGGTCCCGGTGCTGGAGGGCAGCGACGAACGCGGCATCGGCCAGGTACCAGCGCTCGGTGACGAGCCCGGCTCGGGAGAGCTGCTTGGAAACCAGAGCGCCGGAATCCGGTTCGGTGACGATGTATTTCGGCGCTCCGTACCAGTTGGCGAGTTCGTGGTGTCCGAACGCGGTGCCCTCGGTGTTAGCCATGCTGGCGGACAGCGCGGCTGCCCTGCGGTGGTCGGTGATGATGTCTCTTGGGCTGACTGGGTATCTGCCTGCTCCGACGACGTGGTAGTCGCGTACCGGGGTTCCGGGGTGGTCGGCACGGACGCCGAAGCGGACTGTGGCAAGTTCGCCGAGTTCTTCGGCCCGATCGTGTCCGAGGGCGGCGGCGCACAGACCGATTACCCCGGACTTCGTCGGACGGCTGTGGGTGTCACGTCGGGAGAACCGGGACGCCGTCCCCCAGGACTGTAGGGGGGCGGCGAGCCTGACGAGCAGGACGTGTCCGCTCACGCCGTCAGCTCCTCGACGGATTCCACGTCCTTGACTCCCAGTTCCTGGAGGACGGCGTGGATGGCGGGTTCGTAGGTGAGGACGCGGCCTGCGGTGATGTCGTCGCGCCGTCGGCAGACGAAGTCGTGGTGGGCAAGGAGTCGGCGTACGGCGAGCTCTCCGGCGGGGCCCCCGTCGGCGACCTCGTCGATGGGCCTTTGGAAGGCGGCGGCGTAGCTGAAGGGGCGGTCTCCGTCGAAGGCGAGGACGAGGGCGGGCAGCGTCCCAGTCGAGGCGGTCGAGTTCTTCTTGGCCTGTGGGAAGGCATTGACGAAGGCGTTGACGAACTCCGTCTCGGCAGCGACGGCGGCGGACTGGGCGTCCTGTTCGGACATGCCTGCTGCGCGCAGGTTCTGCTGCAGTTTGAGTCGGTCAAGAACGGCATGCCGGTAAAATGTGCCAGAGATGAGGGACTGGTAGCCGGTCATGCCGGCTCCGGAGTCGTCGGCCGCGTCGAGGAAGTCGAGCGCGTTGCTCTTGCGGGTGAGCTTGGCGTCGTCGGCGGCTGCGTAGAAGTCGTCCGTGTGCTCTGCCTCGTGGACGGTGAAGGCGTGGCTGCTCTGGATCGCTCCGTCGACGTTGGGCGAGTCCGCGATCTCGGCGAGGAAGCGTCCGTAGAGCGCGATGTCGATGGCGTCGCGGGGTGCCAGCGCGGTCAGGACCGCGTCCCTGGTTGCCTTCGGCAGGGCGGGAAGCTTGGCCGCGTCGGTGTCCGTGTCTTCCGTGCTCGCCTCGGCCTCGTCTTGGGGGCTGCTCTTGCGCCGTCCCTTCGTCTTCTTTGCGGCCGCTGCTGCTTCGGACAGTGCGATGTAGTTTCCTGCCCAGGCACTGATCGATTCTTGTTCGGCGTGGATGTGGTCGGCGATGCGGTCCCCTGCGTCCGCTGGCGCGAAGAGCAGTACCTTGGTCAGGTTCGCGACGGTCGGCTTGGTGGGGTCGCTGAACTTGAGGCCGATGGCCTGCAGGACGGCGCGTGCTGTCGTCAGCGCCCGCTCTTTGGGCCAGCCATGCCTGGTTTCGAGGGCGCGAGCGGTCACTAGTGCCCATTCGCGGGTGCGGACGCCCATGGTGTGGCCGGCGAGCGGACCCTTTTGGGCGTTTGCCCGGTCGCGTGAGTACACCCGCTCGGCGCGGCGGCGTGCCTGGCTGGTGATCATGTGTCGTTCCACGCCGCCGTAGACGATGGACTTGGGTGCGCCGTTCTCATCTCGGACGGGGAGGACCGCGACGAGCGTCTCCAGCAGGTGGAGGGAGAGGAACTGGTGCCCGGTCAGGGCAATAGGGGTGCTCACGTCAGCGTGTCCTTCGGCGTGGTCGTGGTGGTGGTCTTGTTGTTCCTGGCGGTGGTTTTCGGCGGCGCGTGGAAGTCGACGGCCCAGTGGTAGCGGATGCGGGCCTGGCGGTCGGTCCAGCGGGCGAGGTCGTCTGCGAGGCGTGGCCAGGAGGGCGGCGGCGCGTCGCACGAGCGCAGCCGGGTGATGGCGTGCTGAAGGTGTCGCAAGGGGGGCCGGCGACTGGCGACGATGCGGTCCATCAGCCGGCTGGCGCCGGCGTCGTCGGGCCCGTGCCCAAGGCTGGTGCCGATCCGGCGGGTGGCAGCCCCGAGACTGCCATACCCCTTTGATGGCTCGACGGCTCCCCGGTGGTAGACGGCGAACAGGAACGCTACCTGCTCGAACACCTCGCGGCGCTTCGGATCGAACCAGCCTGCTTCGATATGGGCGTTCTGGCTGATGCTCGGGCGGCGCAATTCAGCGAGTTTGCCGTAGTCACGGCTGTGCATCAGGCCGATCAGCCACTGCGTGAGCTGTTCGCTGCGCGCGAGTTCGCGCGGTTCTGTGCTGTCGGCGACTGCGATCTTGTTCGCAGTGCCCGGTGCGTCGGCGATCACTTTCGATCCCCCTTCAGTTCGTCCGGGGCCTTGGTCCCGGTGAGGTCGCTCTCGAGGCGGCGAATCGCCTGTGCCTGCGCCTGGTAGCCACGCGAGTTGGCGGGAAGGGAGTCGAGCCGGTTGCGCAGGAATCGCCTAGCGGCTTTCGCGAGTACGGCCGCGTACTCGACGAGAGCCTCATCGACCTGGGCTTCGTCCTGGGCCACCGTCGTTTCGTCCAGCAGCACGTGGA
This sequence comes from Streptomyces sp. NPDC047453, assembly GCF_040643155.1. Taxonomy (NCBI): domain Bacteria; kingdom Bacillati; phylum Actinomycetota; class Actinomycetes; order Kitasatosporales; family Streptomycetaceae; genus Streptomyces; species Streptomyces sp. NPDC047453. Next base: position 13,974 of record NZ_JBEYTS010000091.1, read on the forward strand.
AGGGCTCTGCGGTGTGGGCCCAGTGCTCAGGCCCTGCGTCGAACCGGGCGATCTGGCTGCTCTTGTCGGCCGGCTTCGGATTGGGGTAGGTCACGGTCCAGGCGACATACGCCGCTCTAGACAGGCAGGAGGCTACGTACTCGGCGATGAGGGACCCGCGCTCGGCCGCGTACCGCAGGTCACGCTCCCGGCCCGGCACGAACGGGAACGTGTCCGACACCCAGGTGACGACCGTGGTCTGCTTGGCGATCAGCCCGACAGTCCAGAGGTTGAGGCGACGGCCGCTGAGCTTGGCGAGGCGGTCGTAGATGTCGGGTCCGTGGTCCCGGTCCGCGACGGCCGCGTACAGGGCGTGCGCCTCGCGCCACATGGCTCGGGAGGCCGAGGGCCGCAGCGGCTTCGCTGCACCGTTCGCCGTGTTGTCGTAGACCGCGTCCTGCATGTGGTAAGTGGGCAATGGTTCGAGGAGCTCGCCGGCCGCCACCAGGACACGGTCGACGGCCAGTTGCCCGTCCTCGGTGACGGCCGGCCGCATGAGGATGGAGCGTCCCAGAACGGTGTGCAGGTCGGCTGGCCCGTCCACTCGCCGCCCGGATGGCTTGGTCAGAAATCCCCGGCGGGGCTGGGGGGCCACCGTCCAGGTGCGGTTGAAGCGGCCTGGGGCTTTGTCGGTCGGCATCAGGTTGAGCCGCAGGGTGTCGCCGAGCGTCTGCCCCAGCGCGACGACGCGAATCCGTGCGCCGAGGCGTCCGGTGGCCAGGTTGGTGAGCGTGGGGCCAAGGGTCTCCTTGCCGGAGATCCGGGCGCGGCCGCCGGGTCCGTAGGCGTGCTGGGTGAGCATCGCCCGGAAGGCGACGTCTGCGGGGAGCGGAGCCGGGTGTTCGAGGTGGTGATGGTCGAAGAGCTGGTTGTAGTCCCCAGCGTGCTCAATCACCAGCTGGGCGGGCCCCGCTCCGTGTTCGTCGAGATAGGGAGCGAGGAGAGCATTCTGCCCCAGTGGTTCCGCGGGGTGGAAGAGGTCCCAGTGCTCGTCGGGACGGCTGTCCAGCCAGTCGGCCGCGTCGGTCAGCGGCCGGTTGTCGTGCACCTGGTCGCGCCAGTCGTTGACCGTCGCCGGGCAGGTCCCGGAGGCGTAGCAGAGGGCGAGGAGGTACTCCAGCAGGGCGACGGTCTCCCCGGCGGTTGTTCCCGAGATGCCGAGCAGATCGTCCGCCTGACGCAGGGCCTGGACGAGGGTGACTGGGGTGCTGTGCCCGGCGGTTGTCAGTGCTGGAATGCATGCTTGTCGTCGCGGGTCCCAGCGGGGACGTAACTGCCCTGCCGGCTCCCCCGCCGGAGACGGACGTGTTTCGGACAAAGGCACCTGATCGTTACTCCAGTCTCCACAGTTATCTGATGAGATGCGGCAGGACCGTAGCACGCCGGATGAGGGCAATGTGAGCGAATCAGAGGAACTCAACAGATGTGCCTATAAATGGTGTTGGGGGGTGGTTGATCTCTCCGTCGGACTCGAGTGGAATCCGCTCATCGCTGAGATGATCACCGCTGCTTCCGTGATGACCGAACTGTGGGAGCGGGTACTCAGCCCACGGCAACGATCCGATCTCGCGGAGGGTTTCGCAGCCAAGGACGAGCAGAGCGCCCGCGTAGCGGCCGCCTTCCTGGCAGGGGCAAGCCGCCTCGGCGAGGCCAGCCCGTCGCGCATGACCTCGTTCGGAGCGGAGAAGCAGTCCTCCCCCGCGCTCGACAGAGCCCGCGCGGAGTGGCGAGAGCAGGCACTACGGGCAGGGCTTCCATTGCCGCCGGCCGGGGCTCGGCTACGCCACGCGGATCCTGAGCACATCACGGCGGCGGTGCTGCCACGGCTGACCGGCTGCGATTGCGCGGGCTACGTCGACGGTGAGCAGTGCCGCGATCGGGACCACCAAGGCCTCCACCTGGCTGCCTACGCACTCAACCGGCATGGCGCCGACGTCCTGCACGCAGACACTGTCGCCAAGGCTTACCGAGCGACTGGCGGCCCCGCCTGGGATACGGTCCGGGCCGCGCTGGTGGACGCCGTCGCCCACCACGTGGACATCGACGCACGGGAGCTTCCACGCCTGATCCGGCCGGCAGATCCGACGCGTCTGACCGCTTTCGGCCGCCTGGTCTCCCAGAGCAACAGCCTTGCACGCGAGGACGCCTCCCTCGGCTTCGCGTCACCTCACGACACCTGGAAGGCGCTGTCGGACCGAGCACGACTACACGCGCGGGAAGCAGTCTCTCGTATGCACGTGGCCGGGTGACAGCAGCGATCCCCGCTTGGCGGGGCTGATGCCTCTACAGTCGCCACAAGGGCCATCTCCGCGCGGGGCGAAGCACATGAGGCCGTCCGGTCCGGCCACCCGATCGTAGTGCGCCTGGCGGCGGGTGGCTACAGGCGTCTGCCCTGCCCCGCGGGCTGATCCTCGGAGTGCGGCAAACGCAGTGTCGCAACGGCGACCCCGGCTGGGCCGCCGAAGGCGATCACAGGCTGCTCGCTGTTCCGGCTGTTGTGGGACGGCAGGACGCACAGGGACGTCAAGGACGTGGCGGTGACCAGCCGCAACACCTCTTCTCCTGTGCGGGAGTCCCACAGCCGCACGGTCGTGTCGTTGAGGCCGGTACTCACTAGCAGGGGGCGACAAGCGGGTTGCTGGACGATGGCGAGGGCGGATACAGGCCCGTCGTGCCGGATCGGCAGTGTGAAGGGCTCCTGCTCTGGAGTCTCCGGCGCCCACAGGCGTACTGTGCCGTCGGCTCCCCCGGCCGCAAGGTACCACTCGCCCTCTGCGGCCCCCGGACAGACGGCCAAAGACTGCACAGAGCCGATCTGCCCCGGCCACGCGACATGCGGCTCGTGAAACGGGCGACACAGCAGTACGCCTTGATCAGAGGCGACAGCGAGTACACCGCCCGACGACAGGGGCAAGTACGCCAACGCGTGGACGGGACCGGTATCTCGGCGACCGTGGAGCCAACCCAGCACCTCGCCCGTTGCCAGGTCGCAATATGCGACCGCCCCGCGGCTCGTCCCTACGACCAAGACGGTCCGCGTCCCGTCAGCGAAAGTGGTGAACGCGGTCGCATGGTCTCCTTCCGAGGTCCAGGCGTCCATCAGCCGCCACTCACCGCTCCAGCATCCGATTGTGCCGTCGGGCAGCCCGACGACGATAGACGCAGAGCCGTCCGGTGCCGTGTGCACGGTGAGGGACGTCACCGAGCCGTCGGCTCCTGCCTGGGGGAAGGCGATCGAGGCCGTGACCTCGCCCGTCTCGGCCGACCTCACGACGAGGTTCCGGTCGGGGCCGACCGAGACCAGCTCGGCGGGACCTGAGCTGCCTGGCAGCACCGCGAGCAGGGTCCCGTCAGTCGGCTGGGAGAACTGCACCGTGCGGCGGGTCCACACTTCGGGGTTCCAGACGCGGACGGTGCGGTCGAGCGAGCCGGAAACTAGGACAGAGACTCCGTCGAGACCTGGTACAACCACGAGGCCTGTTACGGCGCTTGTGTGGTCGTTGGGGAACCGGCGAACCTCCTCACCTGTTTCGGGATCCCACAGCTCTACGGCGCCGTCGTCAGCGCCGAGCGCAAGCAGGGTGTCCGAGCCCGCCTGGAGGTATGGCGTCAGCACAGCTGCGGACCGCCTGATCGTGCAGTGCCGACGCTCCGTGCCCGTCAAGGCGTCCCAGAATCTGACCGTTCCCGAGTCCCGCGCGGCCAGGGCCAGCACGGGACTGCCGTTCCGCGTGTCGAGCAAGGCAAGCGCGGAGATCTGGTCGTCCGGGAGCGGCACGGTGCACACCGGATCGAGAGAAGTGCCGTCGAGAATTTCGATGGTGCCCGCTCTATGACCAGCCAGTAGTGGGCGGTCACCGGGGAGCGTCAGAGCGGCAAGCGCGTTCACCGGACGTTTCAAGGCGTGTTCGTCCGCCGAATCGTCGGCCAGAACGGACCCGGTGAGCGGATCGCACAGAACGAGACCGTCGGACGTACCGATCGCCAGCCGAACCGTCCCATCCGAGTCCCTGAAGGACGCCATGTCGTGAACGGCCCCGCTGACCGGCAGTTGTGCAACCTGGCCAGTCAGAGGGTCGCACGTCCATGCGCCGCTGTCGCAGCCGACGGCCAGCAGAGGCTCTCCCTGCGGACCGGGCACGACGGCCAGCGTCCGCGCGAAGGGGCCGTGCCCCGGGATCGGTGGGCCGACCGGCGTTACGGTCGACGGATCCCACACCCGTACACTGCCGTCGGCGCCGCCCACGGCGATCAGCGGCGTCCCGTCCTGCAGAGTGAAGGACACGAGGGAGTAGACGTCGGTGTCTTCTCGAGCCAGGACGTTGCCCGGCACCGCAAGGTCCTTCCACATCGGCAGGAGGCGGACGGCCGGACTGCCGGTGTCGCGGGTGTTCGAAGGAGCGGCAGCCTCGGGCTCCCACAGGGAAAAGCGCAGGCTTTCCGCACGCGCAATTGGCGGCGCGTCTGCCAGGAAGGGCTCGATCCGCGTCCACGCGAACAGGCGCGTCGTGTCCTCGGCGTGCTCCGACAGGAGGCCGAGCGCGCCCCGGACGTTCCCGCTCGTCTCGTAGGGCAGGAACTTCTCAGTGACGATCCGGTCGTTCAGCACGCCTCCGGCCGCCGCGTGCTGGATCAGGTGGTGGCGCAGATACGGGTGCGGCGGCCCGTCCTTCGCCTCCTTCTGCAGAGCGCTGAAGGCGACTGCCAGTTTCCGGTGGGCCTCCCTGGTAGTCACTGCCGAAGCCTCAGGTGTGCTGGGCGTCGCTTCGTCGCGGAGAAGGACATGCGGGGTCTGGCGCAGCACTTCGCTGATTCGCTCGTGAATCGGCCGATAGACGAACCTGCCGTCCTCGACACCGGTCGTCAGATAACCGGCGAGCGAACTCTCCCGTACCCGCCGGATCACCGTCTCGGGAGCGGTAATGGCACCTCCCGACAGCGCTTCCACCGCGCACGGCCACACTTCGGCCCACGGAAGACCGGCCCCTTGCGCGAAGGCCGTGGCACGCAGGACCTGCACGACGTGCTCGGTCGGCAGACCAGTGTTGCGCTGCACCTCCTCGAGGTCCTGCCGCAGCAGCTCCTGCGTCCCCCGGCGCAGGGTGCGCCGCCACTCCGGGTCCCCCGGGTCGGGTAGCCGGCCCCGTGTGTGGAGCGCCTCGGCGGCAAGGCGGGCGTCCAGAAACGACGGCGCCACTTCCTCGGCCACCACCGCCGCAAGCTCGTCCAGTCTGCGGGCATCCGGACATGCCCAGGAGCCGGCACGGTCGAACAGGCTCCTCAACAGCGTGCTCACGTATGCGGCGATGTCCTGCGTGGTGCCAGTGTCCGTCCGCAGGGGCTCGTCGGCGTCCGTGGAACGGACTAGCAGGTTCAGCAGATCCGATGCCCTGTCCTGCGACGGACGGGGCCGGCCCGAAACGCTCGCGTGCGCACTGCGGATGCCCAGAAGCATCCGTACGGCGGGCTGTCCTTCGTCCGTCCACTGGTCGGCCAGCGGACGGACGAGGTCGGTGACGATCCTTGCGGGGTTCTTCGCCTCATCGATGCCATCAACGACGATCGTCAAAGACCGGTCCTGCCGGCGGACGGTGGCCAGCACGTGGTCCAGAAGCTGATCGCGTGGGCTCCCCGTGCCCTCAGCGGGCGGCTTGTTCGCGAGCGCCGTATACAGCGCCGCAGTCAGCTCGTCGGCGTCCGTGTTCCGGGCGAGCACCGCAGCATCAACGGCCCCCTCCGGCACGAGGAGATCGAGCGGTATGGCCTCGATGAAAGGCCGGTACTTCTCGTCGGACCGGAACGTCGGGTCGCTGAGCGTCACGACGCGAGCGAGCAGCGCGGACTTGCCCGATCCTGCCTCCCCGGTGACAACGAGCGTGCCCCCCTCCCCCTCAAGGAATTCGATCATGCGCCGTACATGGCTGGTCCGGCCGGTGAAATACCAGCCGGGACCTCCGTGGGCAGGTTGGCCGGAGGCGCGTGAGAGCCAGTACGAGTCGAGGTCGGCGGGACTCCATGCCACGGCGCTGCGCGCATTGCCGACGAGGACGGACTGGGCTTCGTAGCCGGGGTTGGGGAGGCAGGGACTGGGCTGATGGTGGTCCTTGCGACTCGGCAGCGAATGTTCCGGCCAGAGGAACTGGACTTCGGGTGCGACCCCCTCCTCGTACAAGGCGGTCATCGCCCCGAAGAATTCCTCAAAGCTCAAGTGAGGGGCTGCGAACCCTGACTTTGTGTCCTTGAGGTGGGAGACAACTGCATCGAGGAAGCGCGTGAACTGCTCCGGATGCGGAGTCCCCTCCTCGTTGGCGGACGAGATGACGACGAGAGACTTCAGCCGGCGTCGTGTGTCGCTCAGTGCTTGGAGGCGGCGCAGCAGATCCTTGCGGAGGACGCCGGAGAAGCAGGAGTCCACCATGACCAGGACGTGATCGGCATCAGAATCCAGCACCCGCGTGATCAGGTCGGCGGTCTGAAACGCCGTCGCCGGAAGACGCTCCTCGTCGGAGTCCCGCAGGAGCAGGAAATGATCGTCTGACGGCCGACTGACTCCGTGGCCAGTGACGTAGACCACCAGGGCCTCGTCGTGAGCAGCGTCCTCCGGCCTCTGCTCATCCAGAAACTTGCGGAGATCATAAACGCTGTGGAGATTCTCGGGCGCAGCAACGGTGAAGCTGCGCTCCTCGCCGAGAGACTTATCGGCCCACCACCCCCTCACGGCAGCCACCTGTGCGGCAATGCCCTTGCTGAAGGTGGTGTCGCCGCGCTCCGATGCAGCGATCTCGATCAACCGTCGCTGTTTCGTCTTCGGAGCCGTTCCCTGGTTCACCGGAAGCCGTCTGCAATCACGCCCGCGACCTGAGTGGTCCGCAGGTAGCGGAGCGCGCTGTGCGGATCACCGATGCCGTTGTCGACTTCCGCATCAGTGATCTCAGGCGAGAGAGCACTGAGCCCCATTCCTCCGGTGATGAAGTCTCCGGAGTCGAAGACGTTGACCCACGCGACGTCCCCGGACAGCTTCAAAGGCTCGCCGTCGGCGATATTCAGCCCACGCCGAACCGAGGAGATGGTCAAGGGGGATCCGCACGTCACGAGCGTGCGCACGCCGGACGATCCATCCAGTGCGATCTCGCCCCGACGCAGCAGGTCATAAGCGATCACGCTGCCCAGTGAATGCCCGATGACGACGGAGGTACTCGCATGGAAGGACTCAGCAACCAAGGCCCGTACCTGCGCGGCCAGGTCGGGCTCGTACAGATAGAACCGCACCTCACGCATCATGCTCACGAAGAGCTTGCCCCCGCCCCGGGGGAAGCGCCGGTCGTACGCCATCACCAGGCGCGTCAGACGCGCCGGCCAGAGCTGCGGCAGTCCAAGTGTCTGCAGCTCCCGCTGCTGGATACGGTCCAGGTCTTCCTGACGGACGACTTCCTCCAGCGCCGTGGCTACGAAGTCGGCCTCCTCCTCACTCAAAGGCACCGCCGCGTCGAAGCGGTCTTCCTCCGCACCGAGGTGGTTCGCTCCACGAGCCAGGAGCCCTGTCCAGTGAGGCAGTTCCAATGCGTTGGCAGGCAGGTCCGGTCTACCCAGCTCGCCGAGCCCGCGATTGAGCGCTCGGGACCAGTCATTCGTCAGCTGCTCTTTCGACGTCCTGGACTGCCGAATGCCGTGTACCCCAACAATGCGCGCCACGCTCGTTCCCCCCGCCGACGTGCCATCCGGTTCAGACAACGAGATTAGTCCGATAGCACAGGCAAGCAGGACACATCCCCGACACTTGCAGGCCTTCGGCTCCAACAGGGTTCAGCGTCGAGCGCCGCTGCTCCCGGCCCCAGCAGGGATGGTCCCAGCGCCTTGTGGTCAGACGCTCGGTGACGGTCTGCTCCCCGCACTGCGGGGATGGTCCCTCGATGGCTTCAGTCGAAAATGTCTGTTCAGACTAGAAGCAAAAAAAAGAACCTCAACACTCATGGCGTAGGTAGATGGCATCATCGCTCACATGACGAGCAACGAGCACGCTGGTCCCTCAGCGGTTCGGGTACACGAGCGCCCGGGCATATGCCCGGGCGCCACGACTCCGCCACAAGGATCGACACTTGGCTACGGCCAACTCCCCTCAGGCCACTGGGTTGCGGTAGCCGGCCGAGCGCTGGTAATCACTGTGTTCGCAACTCTCGCGAGCTGGTTATCAGTACGCGGCCTTTCGCCCGGGCGAGTGCTCAGCGTTCTCGGAGGTGGCGGTGGCATAGGATTGACTCTCCTAGTCGCCTCGGGGAGCAGCAGGCGGTTGCGTTTCGTACTAGTCCGAAGGACCAGCGAAACCAACGACCGCAACCTCTGGTAATGGAGCCGTAGAAGCTCTCGTCGCGCATGTTCCCCATACGTTGTGGGGATGGCCCTACGCAGGGCGTTGGCAGTATGTGCTCCCCGCACCCGCGGGGATGGCGGGGATGATCCCAACCGGGACAAGGAAGGGAGAGTCCATCCCTCCTGCTCGCCGCACCCTCGGGGATAGTCCCCACCCCGGCAAGCAAGGCCCCACCGAGGATCCCTACTCCCCGCGCCCGCGGGGATGGTCCCTACGCCGCCTGCCCCCACGGCTACCTCCTCGACTGCTCCCCGTCCCCGCGGGGATGGTCCTGCGGTCGACGCCGGCACTGATGACAACACCGTCTGCCCCGCATACGCGGGGATGGTCCCTTCAAGGCTGTCGGCGTCGGCTGAACTCGGACCCACTTTGGGCGGTTGAATTCTGACCCGGTTGGTGTTGGTTCAGTCGTTGTCGGTTGTGTCGGTGGGGA